>NZ_JAQIJT010000002.1:2190000-2490000 GCF_036946125.1 Sphingomonas adhaesiva | reverse complement strand
ACCCGGCCGCCTGCGAGCTCGCCTGTGGCGGCTGAGGCGGAGTCTTCGCAGCGGCAACGACGGGCAGGGTGAGGGAGGTGAGCAAAGCAAACCGCATCGTCAAATCTCCTATCCTGGTGATGTGCAGGACTCTTCGAAACGAGTGCTGTCTCCCCACGAAAACAAAGCTGCTACGATATGGTCTCATTAAAGCTACCAAGAAATCGCCTTACCTAGATTAGATCATGTTATATGTTGTTAATCTCGATCATGACATGCAGTATAATTGTTGGCAAATTCTCCGATGTATTCTTGAAGGTAAACACGTCCTCGATGCTCGATCTTCTCATCGTGGCGCCTCACGTCGACATGCCGCTGAGCGCATGTGGGGTGCGCGCCTGCCGAAGTTTAGCGACATGGCCGGGAACGCCTTGCGGGCGTTCATCCGGCGCAAGATCGCGCATGCCGCGCGTCATAGGGATGCCAATATATGGCTCGCCGTCATTCTCGACGACCCCGAGCGGGACAGCGAGACGATCGTCGCGGGCGCCCTGCGTGACACCGCGCTGATCGGCGCTTTGCGTAAAGGCAAGCGGGCCGAGCCGGGCATCTCGGCCTGCAGCACATGCTTCACCGCTAGCCGCGCCGCGCGACGAAGAGCCTCCGCGGACGAAATGCCTCGTCAATGATCGCCAGGCACCATTGCACCGTCCCCGCGCGAGCGGTCCGGCCGCTACCGCCGCGCGACGCGTCGGACCTGGTGACGGGAACGCTCCGGATCGAGCAGTTCGAGCACCCCATTGCGCAGCGTCAGGCGGTTCTCGCGCCGCGCGCTCTGAAGCACGCGATTGAGGTGGACGGAGGTGAGGCCAAGCGCGTCGGCCAGGATTTCCTGCGTCAGTGGCAGCGGGCAGCTGGCATCGCTCGTGCAGCCGGCCAGTTGCAGCCTTTCGAGCAGTTCCAGAAACAGATCCTCCAATCGCTCTGACGCCGTCATGCGGCCGACGCGCGATCTGATTGAGAAGGTAGATCTCGTCGCAGGCGGCCGATGCGGCGTAGGCGGCGCGCAGCGACGGCATGCCAGCATCGGGCGCCGGGCACGTCAGCACCGGCGTGATCGCGACGAGCGTCGCGGGCGCGACGTGCCCTGGCCGATCGGAATATCCGACCAGATCGCCGGCAACCTTGAAATCGAGGATCTGCCTCCGTCTGCCCCGGTTCGCTGTATCGTCGGACACGATAGCTCCCGGCAAAACGATGGTGGACCCCAGCAGACGTCGGTGCCGTCCGCGACAACCTATGTCGACCTGATCATGCGCGCTCCGCCCGGAGCGACGCGCGGCTCGTGCGCTCGCCAATCAGCGAGCGACAGGTCGCCGACGGCTGCCGTCTCGGCATTCATTCCATTGGAGATGAGTTCGCTTGCCCAGCGGCAGCGTGCAGGCTCCTGCGCCGCCACTGCGTCAGACGGCACCCACAGATCGTATTCCCGCATATGCGCGTCGGCGGCGGTGAAGAGCACGCAGATATCCGCCGCCAGCCCCACGAGCACCAATCGCGAGACGCCGAGCCGCGGCAGTAAGGCCGGCAGAGTCGTTGCATAGAACCCGGAGGACTCGGGCTTGATAACGAAATAGTCGCCGGTTCCCGGTCGAAGCGCTCGTGCGATCGATGCGCCACGGTTCCGCTCGCTCGAAAGCTCCTCGATCAGCTGGCTCGGCTCATCGCGCCATCGCCCGTAATTGTCGTTGACATAGATCACCGGAACGTCGGCTGCCACGGCTTGCTCGCGCAGCGCGGTTATCGGCGCGACGATGCCGTCGGCGGCGTCCGCCAGCGCTTCTCCACCATCAAAATCGAACGTGTTGAGCACGTCGATCATGAGGATCGCTGCGTCGGTCATTCCGGCAGCACCGTCACTCGCTGGCGGTCGGATCGAGGGCTCGGGTCTTGGCATCGTCCATGTCGGTAGCCGCGCCGAGATCGCCGTCGGTCACTCGACCGGCACCGGGGCCAGCCCCCAGATCGGCGCCGGTTATCGGGTCGGAACCGGTCTGCGATTTGGTCCGCCCGGCCAGCGCGGTCAACGCGGCCATGTCATCCTCGCCGAGCTGCACGCTGGCCATGCCGTCGCCACCGTCGACCGGAATCGCTCCGGCCACGTCGTCGATCCGCTCCCATTGATCGCCACTGTTCCATGGTCCGTCGGCGTCGCCTTCGCCCTGCGACGTGTTGACGTAGGTATCGGCATAGGGCGCGATCCCCGGCAGCTTGCCCGGCGGGAAATTGTTCTCGATCGCGTAGAGCGCCTTCTCGAAGCTCTTCTGGTGCGCGATCTCGCGGGTCATCAGGAAACCGAGCGCATCCTTGATCCCGGGGTCGTCGGTACAGTTGATCAGCCGCTCGTAGACGATCTTCGCGCGGCTTTCGGCAGCGATGTTCGAGCGCAGGTCGCAGGTCGGGTCGCCGCGGCTGTCGATATACGCCGCAGTCCACGGCACACCGGAGGAATTGGTCAGCGCCGGCCCGCCGCCGTACAGGATTGCCTGGGTATGGCTGTTGCCGCCCCGATTGAGCGACAGGTACAGTTCGGCTTCCGTCATCGCGCCTTCGCTGACCTGCGCCTTCGCGCCTTTCATCAGCATCGCGACGACCGAGCCGATCACCTCGAGGTGGCTCAGTTCTTCGGTAGCGATGTCGATGAGCAGATCCTTGCGCCCGGGGTCGTCCTCGCCAAGCCCCTGCGTGAAGTAACGCATCGCCGCAGCCAGCTCGCCGTCCGGTCCGCCGAATTGCTCGAGCATGAATGATCCGAGAGCAGGGTTAGGCTCGGCAACGCGAACGGTGTATTGCAGGCGCTTGTTGTGCATGAACATTGGCGGGACTCCTCAGCCCCATCAGCGCGTGGCGGAAAAAGTAGTTTCGTAATTGGCGAGACAATTATCTTCATATAAGTTATTGATAAGAAACTGCTCATCAAAACAGCGCAGGTTGCTGGCGGTCTATCGGAAACTCGTCTATCGATGAGTCGCCTCGTGCTTCGGGTGCGAATATCACCGGCGTAGCTCGGTCCAACCCTGTTTCACCGCAGCCGCACGGTCTCGTGGCAGATGTCGTTTCCGCGCTCGACCAGCACGCCCCCGACGTTTCCGGGCGAAAGCGGACGTACATCAACAACATCAGCTGGACGACCGTGGCGACGAGTTGAAGTACCGAACCGGGCTGGCAGGGTTGCGAGGGCGGGGGCGTGCCTGATTGCCCCTTTTTCAGTCGGTGCCTTTGGTGAGATGATCCCAATGCCGGTCCGCCCCTGGTTTTCTCGCGGGCTTACTCCGCCGCCATCAACGCCGGAGTGCTTACCCCCAGCTCTTCCGCGAACCAGGCTGCCGTCCGCGGCAGGCCATCGTCGATCCGCACCTTCGGTTCCCAACCCAGCAGCGACCGCGCGCGGGCGATGTCGGGGCGGCGGCGGCGGGGATCGTCCTGGGGCAGGTCCATGTGGATGACGCGGCCGTCGGTCGGCACCAGCGCCAGCACCTTGTCCAGCAGTTCGCCGATCGTGAATTCGTCGGGGTTGCCCAGGTTGACCGGCTCCATCCCGTCGATGTCGCTTTCCATCAGCCGGATCAGTCCCTCCACCATGTCGCTGACGTAGCAGAAGCTGCGCGTCTGCGTGCCGTCGCCGTAGACGGTGATATCGTTGCCGGTCAGCGCCTGACACACGAGGTTGGAGACGACGCGCCCGTCATCGGGGTGCATGTGCGGTCCATAGGTGTTGAAGATGCGCGCGACGCGCACCTCCGCGCGCGCCATGCGAGCATAGTCGAAGGTCATCGCCTCCGCCGCGCGCTTGCCTTCGTCATAGCAGGCGCGCGGGCCGGTGCAGCTGACCCAGCCGCGATAGCCCTCCACCTGCGGATGCACCTCCGGGTCGCCATAGACTTCGCTGGTGGAGGTCAGCAGGAAGCGCGCGCCGCTCTGCTCGGCGAGGCGCAGCAGGTGGTGCGTGCCGACGACGTTGGTCAGCATCGTATGCTCGGGATCGGCCTGATATTGCGGGGGCGAGGCGGCGCAGGCGCAATTGTAGATGCGGGTGATACGCCGCGCGTGGCGCATGACGGTGGCGGGCAGCGCGTTGACGATGTCGGCCTCGACGAAGGTGAAGCCGGGCAGGTCCTCCAGCACGCGCAGGTTGGAGGGGCGCGCGGTCTGGAGGTTGTCGAGGCACAGCACCTCGAACCCGCGCTCGGCCAGCGCGCGGCACAGATGCGACCCGATGAAGCCCGCGCCCCCGGCGACCAGAGCGATCGGTGGCTGTTGACCCATGGTTGGTGTCTCCTTCTAGGCGTAGGCACGCGCGCGCCGGCCGGCAGCGATCGCGGCGATCAGGTGATGTTCGAGTTCGGCGGCGCGGTGGATGGCGGCGTGCTGGGCGAGGACGCGCATCCGGGCGGCGTCGCCGATCGCGGGCAGGTCCTCGCGATCGAGCGCGGCGAGTGCATCGTCGGTGGTGTCGGCCAGGATGATCTCGCGATCCGGCACCAGCAGGTCGTCGATCCCGTCCCAGCGGTCCGACACGATCGGAGTGCCGCAGGCCGCCGCCTCGAACAGGCGGACGGAGGGCGACCAGCCTGCCGCGATCATGTCCGCACGGGTGACGTTCAGCGTCGCGCGGCTGGCGGAGTAGAAATCGGGGTGACCGGCGGGGGGCAGATGCTCGATCCGCTCGACGTTGGCGGGCCAGTCGACGTCGGCGGGATATTGCGGCCCCGCGACGACGAAGCGGCGATGGGGCGCGCGGCGGGCAGGCTCGATCAGCAGCCGCTCGAGCGTCGGCTGGCGGTCGGGACTGTAGGTGCCGAGATAGGACAGGTCCCAGCGCTTCGCCGCGCCGGTGGGACGGTAGCGGTCGGTATCGGCGGAGCAGTACAGCGCGCGGGCGGCGGGGCTGCCGTACTGGCGTTCGATCCGCGCCAGCGTCGGGCCGCCGGTGAAGGAAAGATAGACGTCGAAGCCGGGGATGACCGCCGGCCACAGATACGCGCAGGTGCCGCGGTCCAGCGCAGCGAGCGTGACCGGGGTGTCGATGTCGTAGAAGGCGGTGACTCCCCGCGCCCAGTCCTGCACCAGGCGCGCGACCGCGATCCCGTCGGGCACGTAGGAGCCGACGATCACCACGTCGGCATCCGCGATGGTGCCCCGCCAGTCGTCCAGCGCATCCAGCGTGGGATAGAGATCGAGCCGGCAGTACTCGGGCGCGGGTTCGTCGCGATGCGCGGCGTACCAGGGGACGTCGCGCTCCAGAAAGTGCACGTCGTGCCCGCGGGCGGCAAATGCCTTCAGCAGCGCGCGAAAGGTGGTGGCGTGGCCATTCCCCCAGGAGGAGGAAAGCGAGAGGCCAAGGACGATCAGCTTCATGCCGCCACTCGCCGGTCGGCATGGGCCCGCAGCAGCGCGTCGACCTGCGCGCCGCGCAAGTCGTAGGTATGCTCGCGCCGGACGCGCGCGATCGCCGCTTCGCCGATCGCCTGCGCGCGTTCGGGGGTGAGCGCGGCGAGATGCTCGACCACGTCCTGCCCGTCGCGCGCCACCAACACTTCGCGGTCAGGGGTGAGGAAGAGCTCGATCCCCTCCCATGCGTCGGTGATGAGGCAGGCGGCGGCGCCTGCGGCCTCGAACACGCGGGTCGCGGGGGAGAAGCCGACATGCGCCATCGAGTCGCGCGCGACGTTCAGGACGGCGCGGGGTGTGCAGTTGAAGGCGTTGTGCTCCGCGGTGAAGACGTGGCCGCGGTGGCGGACGTTGGCGGGCATTGCCTTGGTTTCCCAGCCGTTGCCGCCGATCAGGAAGGATCGTTCGGTCATCACGGCGGCGGGGCGCAAGAAGAATTCCTCCACGCGCGCCTCGCGATCGGGGAGGCGGTTGCCGAGAAAGGCGAGGTCGCAGGCGAAGCGCGCGTCCGGCGCGACCGGGTGGTGGGTCTGGGGGTCGAGCGCGTTGTAGACGGGAACGCATCGCGCCGCGCCGAACGCGCGATAGGCGTCCACCACCGGATCGCCCCCTCCGTAGGTCAGCACCATGTCGAGCGACGGCAGCGCGGCGCGGACCGGGTGCGCGGGGTCGGCGCGCATCTCGTCCAGGGTGGCGGCGGCGTCGACGTCCCAGAAGATCGTCAGCGCATCCTCGCGGGCGTGGGCGAGAATGCCCTCCAGCAATTCGCGGTCGAACACGCCGACGCCGTTCGCCTTCACCACGACGTCCGCCGCGCCCGCCTGAGCGAGGACGCCGCGCAGGCCGTCGCTGGTGGCGGGATAGACGACCACCTTGGCATAATCGGGCGGGTCGATGTCGCGGTGCTGCTGCCGGCCGAAGGCGTCGGGTTCGTAGAAGGTGATGTCGTGCCCTCGCGCGGCGAGCGCGCGCAGGATGCCGCGGTAGTAGGTCGCGGCGCCGTTCCAGTAGGACGACAGCAGGCTGGATCCGTAGAAGGCGATCTTCATGCCGCGGCGCTCCGTTGCTGGGGGTGGGCATCGATGCGGGCGAGGATCGCCATCAGTTCGTCGACGCGGTGCGCGCAGGTGTGGCGCGCCAGAATGGTCTCGCGCCCCGACTTCGCCAGCGCGGTGCGCAGCGCAGCGTCGTCGCGCAGGTCGCGCAGCCGCGCGGTCATCGCCGCACCGTCATGCGCGGTCAGGAAGTCCTGGCCGGTACGGAACAGCCCCTCGCTGTCGTCCCACGGTGCGGAGACGAGGGGGATGCCGCAGGCCAATGCCTCGAACACGCGGATCGTGGGGATGCCGGGGAGGATGGTGGCGTAATAGCGTCGTGGGACGTGCACTGTCGCCAGATGCTGCGCGAACAGCGCCGGCGCGACCGCGTTGGCGGCCCAGCCGCGATAGCGCACGCCGTAGCGCGCGAGCATCGCCATCGCCGCCGCGGGATAGCGGACGCCGTGCACGTCGAGTGGCAGGTTGGCGGCGCGGGCGGGGGCGAGCAGGAATTGCTCGATCTCCGCGGTGCGCTCGCCATCGCCCCAGTTGCCGATCCAGATCAGCCCGTCGCGCTCGCCCTCCAGCGGTACGAAGCGGCGCGTGTCGGCGGCCTCGTGCCAGGTCCACACGCGGTCACCCCAGCCCCAGCCGCGATAGACCTGCGACAGCGTCTCCCCGAAGGCGAGCACGCCGTCATAGCCCGACAGGTCGTAGGCGCGCATCTCGTCGGGGGCGCTGACCGCGCGGTGGTGGGTGTCGTGGAACAGCAGGGTGAAGGCGGCGCCGCGCTTGCGCAACTGGCCCAATCGCGCGACCAACGCGTGCGCATTCCACTCATGCACGATGACGACATCGGCGCCATCGGCCATCGCCTCGACATCCGCATCCTCCGGATAGCAGACCGATCCCAGCTCCGGATAGGCCGTGCGATAGGCATCGAGCGCCTCGGGGCCGTGATCGGCGAGCAGGTTGGCGAGGCTCCAGCTGTTCTCCGGCGCGAAGACGCGGACGTCGTGGCCGCGCGCGATCAGCTCCGACAGCACGCCGCGCAGGAAATGCGCATTGCCGTGGTTCCAGCACGAGACGAGACTGTGCGTGAAATACACGATCCTCATGCCGCCACCCAGCGTGTTGCGGGCAGCAGCCGGTCGTAGAGCGCGATCATCGCACCGATTTGCCGCTGCGGGGAGTAGCTCAGTGCACGCTCGCGGGCAGCGTGGCCGATCGCGACACGCTGCGGATCGGCGACCAGCGCCTCGATCGCATCGGCGAAGGCGGGCGCGTCACCGGGGTCGACGAAGACCGCGACCCCGTCCCACAATTCGCGGAAGGTCGGGATGTCCGACAGCACCAGTGTGCAGCCTGCCAGCGCGGCCTCCAGCACCGCGAGCCCGAACGGCTCGTAGCGCGCAGCGGACGCGAAGACCGGGCGCGTCGAGAGGCAGCGGGTGATCGTATCGTCGCCGACATGATCCAGCAGGTGGAGGTTCCCCGCCGCCACTCGGTCGCCCTGTGGTCCCGTGATCGCGCCGGCGGCCTTGAACGGCACGCCAAGCCGTGCGGCGGCGCGGTCGAGTGTCGCGACGTTCTTGCCGCGGTCCCACAGCCGTCCCGCGGTGAAGACGAAATCGTGGAGCGCACCATCGGCCGCGGCGCGGTCGCGTGCGTTGTGGATCACCAGCGGGGCGCGGGGCAGGCGGTAGGTCCGCTGGACGGCGGCGGCATGGCTGCGCGAGGGGCAGACGACCGCATCGGCGTTCGCCAGTCCGCGCGCGATCAGGCCGGTCTGCCAGGCGAAATCGGCGGGGAGGGGGCCGCGCTCGATGGCGTCCCACCACGTCGCGACGCAGCTGTGCGCGACCGCGACGACGGGTCGGTCGAAGCGGGCGATCGCCAGCGCGGGCTGGTTGAGCTGGACGAGGTCGGCACCGCGCGCCGACGCGAGCGCGGCGATGGCAGTGGCGGCCTGCTCGACCGCGGCGGGTCCGTCGGCGAGCCAGTCGAGCGGCAGCCCGGTGTCGATCACGGTCAGGCCCGCGGCGGCGGCGCGCTGCGCCTCGCCAGGAGGCGGCCCAAGGATGGCGAGTTCGACCGTCATCCCAGCGGCGGTCAGCCCGTGCGCGAGGTCGGTGGCATATTGCCACACGCCGCCGACCGTATCGGCGGTCATCAGAAGACGCGTCATGCCGCCACCTCGACCGGAGCGCGGCGCTCCTGCCTCAGCCAGTCGGCGAGCGCGGCGACGCCGTCACGCCAGTCGCGGCGCGCGGGCATGTCGAGCGCGGCGGCGGCGGCGCGCGCATCGGCGACGAAATAGCGCTGGTCGCCCGCGCGCCAGTCGGCATACTCGACACGCGGGGTGCATCCGGTGAGCGTCGCGATATAATCGAGCAGGGCGCGCAGGCTGACCGCATTGTCCGGCCCCCCGCCCAGATTGAACGCGCGGCCGGTGACGCGGTCGATCCTGCGCCATGCCGCGATATAGGCGGCGACCGCATCGCGCACGTCGAGCACGTCGCGCACCTGATAGCCGTCACCATAAAGCGTGATGGGATCGCCGGAGAGCGCGCGGATCAGGAAGTGGGCGACCCAGCCCTGATCCTCGGTCCCCATCTGGCGCTGGCCGTAGATGCAGCTCATCCGGAAGACGCAGGTCTTCAGGTCATAGCTGCGCGCGTAATCGAGCACATACTGATCCGCGGCGCCTTTGGACACGCCATAAGGCGTGTGGAAGTCGAGCGGGCGCGCCTCGCCGATGCCATGCGCGCGGACGTGCGCGTCGACCGGGCGATAGGCGTCGTCTTCCAGCAAGAAATCGAGGTCGGCCAGGTCGCCGTACACCTTGTTGGTCGAAGCGAAGATCAACGGCACGTCCGGCGCATGACACCGCAGCGCCTCCAGCAAGGTCAGTGTGCCCGTGACGTTGATCGCATGGTCGGCGCGCGGATCGTCGAGGCTGGTGGTGACCGCGACCTGAGCCGCCAGGTGGAAAACGGCGCTTGCCTGCGCCGCGGTCTGCGTCAGAGCGGCCTCGTCGCGCAGGTCGGCGTGGACGAAGCGGATGCGGTCGCCGTGGCGCTGCTGGAGCCACGCGAGGTTCCGGTCGACCCCAGCACGGGCGAGCGCGTCGTAGACCAGCACGTCATGCCCGTCACTCGCCAGCCGGTCGGCAAGATTGGAACCGATGAACCCCGCGCCGCCGGTGACCAGAACCGGGCCTGTCATGCGATCAGCCCGCGCTCTTCCAGCTCGGCCCGCATCGTCGTCACCTTGTCCACGGCGGTCTGCCGCGCGACCCATTCGGCGAGTTCGGCCAACCCCGCACGGAAATCCTGTCGCGCGGCGAAACCCAGCCGATCGTGCGCCAGCGTGGTGTCGCAGAAGCAGTGGCGGATGTCGCCGATCCGCGCCTTGCCGACGATCTCGGGCGCGACATGGTTCTTGCCCATGGCGTGGGCGAGTTCGGTTGCGACCTCGCTTACCGAGCGATCCTGCCCGGAGCCGATGTTGAACGTGCCCCCGACCGCCTGTGGCAACACCAGCGCATCGGCGAACGCGCGCGCGACGTCGGTGACATGGACGAAGTCGCGGCGCTGCTCGCCATCCTCGAAGATCATCGGCTGCTGCCCGTTGAGCAGTCGCGAGGCGAAGATCGCCAGCACGCCGGTATAGGGATTGGAGAGCGCCTGCCCCGGGCCATAGACGTTGAACAGGCGCAGGCACACACCCTCGATCCCGTAGGGTGCGGCCATGATATGCGTGGTGCGCTCCTGCACATATTTGTTGAGTGCGTAGATCGAGGCGAGGTTGGGCCGCTTCCACTCCGGCGTGGCGACCGGGGTGAGCGGGCGACCGTGCGTGTCGACCGGGTCCCAGTTCGTCAGCCCGTCGCGCAGCCCATTGCGCGCGGCATCCTGCACCACGCCCCCATCGGCATCGCGGTAGAGACCCTCGCCGTAGATCGACATGGAGGAGGCGGTGACGACGCGGCGGACGGGGCGGTCGATCAGCTTCTCGAACAGGACGGCGGTGCCGACGTCGTTGGTCGAGGTATAGCGCTCGACCTCGTACATCGACTGGCCGACGCCGACCTCTGCGGCGAGGTGGATGACGCTGTCGACGCCGGCGAGCGCCTTCGCCACGACGTCGCCGTTGCGGACGTCGCCGCGGATCAGTTCGACCTCGTCGTTGAGCAGGGGCGGCCGGTCGCCATCGCCGTGAACCTGCTCGATCAGGCTGTCGAGCACGCGCACCCGGTGGCCGCGGGCCAGCAGTTCGTCGGCGACGAACCGGCCGATGAAGCCTGCGCCGCCGGTAATCAGGATCGTTTCCACCCGCATCCCTCCGTTACGGAACGATCAACATCTTCTTGGCAGGATTGTTACCTAAGATATTGTGATACAATGATTTTGCGTATTGATCGAGAGTTATGATGCAGGTTGCCGAATGACATTGAGGCAGATCATGCTGGTCCGTCACGGCCACCATGCGGAGGTCGGGCGCGTGCTGAGCGGACGGTCGGATATCGCGTTGGACGGGGCGGGCAGGGCGCAGGCGGAGGGGCTGGTGCGGCGGATGATCGGCGTGCGGGTCGACGCGATCGTGTCGAGCCCGCGGCGGCGCGCGCTGGAGACGGCCGGGCCGATCGCCACGGCGAGGGGCTTGGCGGTGGAGGTGACGGACGGGCTGGACGAGGTCGACTTCGGCGATTTCACCGGACGGTCGTTCGACGCGCTCGGCGAGGACGCCGACTGGCAGCGATGGAATGCGGCGCGGGACAGCGCGCGATGCCCGAACGGGGAGACGATGGCGGGGGCGGTGGCGCGCGCGGTGGGGTTCGTCGCGGCACGGCCACCGGGTATTACGCTGTGCGTGACGCATGGCGACGTCATTCGCGGGGTGGTGGCGCATTATCTGGGGCTGGAAATGACGCGGATCTTCCAGCTGGAATGCGACCCGGGGTCGGTCACGACGCTGGTGCTGGAGGGGCGGGGGGCGCGACTGGTGGCGCTGAACGAGCGGGGGTGAGGTCGGCGTAGCTCTTTTCCTCGATCAGTTCGCTGTCGAGCGCGAGGTTGATCGCGCGTTTGAGCGCGGCGCGTTCGTCGTTGCGGTGATAGACCGCACGCGCGAGCCGGACGAACGCATCGTCGAAGCGGGCGGCGGCTTCTTCGCGGCGGATCGCGTCCTCGATGTCCCACAGATCGGCGTTGACCGTCTTCAACCGCCCGAACAGCTGGCGGACCGCGGCGTTGCGCAGCACGCCCGATCCGAAGCGGGCGAGCAGCGAATGTTCGCGCAGCACATTCGCGCGTGCGTCAGGGCGCGTGATGCGATCGCGCTTGATCTCCAGGATCGTGATCTTGTCGAGCAGTTCACCCCAGGAGACGGGCACCGAGGGGCTGGGCAGGCTGGCCATCGTTGTTCTCCGCTGAACCATGGTGGAAGAAGCCGGGCAGGTCGTGCGCGATGCGGTCGACGACCCCCGTCCAGTCGCCGGCGCGTTGCTGGGCATAGAGGCGCGCGGAGGGATACCAGTCGCTGCGCAGCGCCTGCGGGTTCCAGCGCCAGTCGGGCTCCGCCTTCAGCATCAGCCAGACCGGCCGCCCCATCGCGCCGGCCAGGTGGGCGACCATCGTGTCGACGGTGACGACCAGCGGGCAGCCCGCGATCAGCGCGGCGGTGGTCGACAGATCGAGGGCGCAACCGTCCGGGTTGAGGACCGGCAGCGCCGTGCTTCCCGGAAGCAGCGAAAGGCAGGGGCGCGCGCGCGTGATCGGCAGGAGGAGTTCCTCCGGCACCCAGCGGTCGCGATCCCAGCCGCCGGCCTGCCAACACAGCCCGATCGTGCCGCGCGGCAGCGCCGCCGGCCTATGCGACAGATAGGGCACAGGCACCGCGAGCGGGGGGACGCGCAGCGCGGAGGGCAGCTCGGTGATCTCGATGTCCAGCGCGGCCGGCGGTGCGGGGCGGGCGGGGTCGAAGGCGAGCAGCGGCACGTCGGCGATCGCGCGCAGCAGGATGTGGAGCCGCTCGGGCGCCTCGACCGTGACCGATCGCGCGCGCGACGCCAGCAGCGGCAGGTAACGCGCGAACTGGATCGTGTCGCCCAGGCCGTGGTGGCAGCGCACCAGCACGTCGCGCCCGTCCGGACTGCGCCCGTCCCACACCCAGCGGCAATGATAAGGCAGCGACG
This sequence comes from Sphingomonas adhaesiva, assembly GCF_036946125.1. Lineage (NCBI taxonomy): Bacteria > Pseudomonadati > Pseudomonadota > Alphaproteobacteria > Sphingomonadales > Sphingomonadaceae > Sphingomonas > Sphingomonas adhaesiva. The sequence continues at coordinate 2,477,334 of NZ_JAQIJT010000002.1, read as the reverse complement.
GATCGTTGCGCGTGGCGGGGTCGCGCTGCGCCATGATCGCCCGCTCGATCGCCCATGCATCGTCGTAGCGCGCATCGCGCATCGCGGCGATCCAGCGGGGGGTGGCGTCTTCCATGCCGCCGCAAAGCCGCGACGCCGGCATCGGGTTCCCACGTTGATGCAGATCAACATACTGAATTACAACAGCTTTGTGGAACGTGTAGGATCAACAATCGTTGGGTCGTGACGCAATCGGATCGGGAGTGTCGGGCGGGGTGGCGGATCGCGAAGGCCTGAAGAAGCGCGTGTCGGCGCTGGCGCCGTGGTTCCACAACATCGACCTGGGGGGCGGTGTCGTCACCGCGCCCGACCATTTCCTGGGCGACTATCCCGCGGCCAAGTTCGCCGACTTCGGCGGCTGCCTGCCCGAGAATCTAGCCGGCAAGACCGTGCTCGACATCGGCTGCAACGCGGGCTTCTATTCGATGGAGATGAAGCGGCGCGGCGCGTCGCGGGTTCTGGGGATCGACTGGGACCAGCGCTATCTGGCGCAGGCGCAGCTGGCGGCGGAGGCGCTGGGCTATGCCGACAGCGTCGAGTTCCGGCAGCTGTCGGTGTATGACGTGGCGGCGCTGGGCGAGCGGTTCGACCTCGTGATCTTCATGGGCGTGCTGTACCACCTGCGGCATCCGCTGCTCGCGCTCGACCTGATCCGCGAGCATGTCGCGGGCGACCTGATGCTGTTCCAGACGATGCAGCAGGGATCGACCGACGTCGGCGAGGTGCCGGAGGACCATCCCTTCTACCTGCCGGGCACCTGGACCCCGCCGTCCTATTTCGACGACGCGACCTATCCGAAGATGCATTTCATCGAGCATCGCTTCGCAGGCGATTGGACCAATTGGTGGGCGCCCAACCGCGCGGGATCGGAGGCGATGCTGCGCGCGGCGGGGTTCGTGATCGAGGCGCATCCGCAGAGCGACGTCTATCTCTGCCGTGTCGCTCCCGTTCCCTATGCCGATTGGGGGCAGATGGCGGCGTATCCGGCAAGAGGAGGAGCCACGGCATGATCGAAGCCGCGATGATCTGGAACGAGCCCAACAACAAGTCGCACTGGGATCCGGAGGTCGACCCCGACTGGTCGCTCTACGCGGACACGGTTGCACGGGCCGGGGCGGCCATCGCGGATGCCAATCCCGCCGTTCTGCGCGTGCTGGGTGGCATGTCCCCGATCGATCCGGCGTGGCTGAAGCGGATGGAGGCGCATGGCTGCATGGATGCGGTCGACGTGGTCGCGGTCCACGGCTTCCCGCTCGACTGGAATTTGTGGTCGATCCACGACTGGCCCGCGAAGCTGGCCGAGATACAGCGCGTCACCGACAAGCCGGTGTGGGTGACCGAGGTCGGCGTCGGCTCGTTCGGCGCGGAGGAAGTGCAGGTGTTCGGGGTCGAGAAGACGGCCGAACTGCTGATCGGCCGGGCCCCGCGCATCTTCTGGTATTCGCTGTTCGACCTGCCGCAGGAATGGGGGGCGACCACGCGCCACCGCGAGGCGGAAGGGTCGAGCTATTATCGCCATTTCTACATGGGGCTGATCCGTGCCGACGGCACGCCCAAGCCCGCGCTGGACCGCTATGCGCGGGTCGCGCGCGAGGTGGGGCTGATGCAGTGGTTTCATTACCACGACCCGCGGCTGGACGATGCGGTCGAGTGGCTACGCCGGCTGGGAACGCGCAAGCTGCGCACGGGGCTCAGCTGGGCCGACAGCTTCCGCCCCGATGCGACCGCCTGGTTCGACCGTCAGATGGAGGCGCTTGCGGAATTCGACGTGACCGTCACCTTCTGCTTCACGCCGGAGCATCTGGGGATCCAGCCGCACCACAGCTCCGCCGCGCGCGAGCCGCAGGCGTTCGCGGATTTCTGCGCCTGGGCGATCGACCGCTATGCACCCGCCGCGGTCACGCCGCCTGCGGCGGTGATGGCGTGACCTGATCCAGCGTGTCGAGGATCTCCTCCGCGCGGACGTCTTGCTCGATCTCGGTCAGGTCGGCGGGCGGCTCCACGCCGACCTTCTCCGCGATCTGGCGGACCAGCGCGGCGAGTCGCGACAGCTCGTGCTCGGCCAGCAGGTTGATGTGGAGGTCGAGGTCGGCGCGTGCCTGCGACTGCGCGGCCATGCGGTTCTGGCTGATGAGGACGAAGGTGGAGAGGAAGATCGCCTCCACCGACGCGATCATCGCCAGCACGACGAAGGTCGGGTCGAACTTCGGCGCGAACCACAGGTTCCAGACGATCCAGCCACCGAACAGCGCGACGTGAAGCCCGACGAACGCCATCGATCCGGTGAAGGCGGTGATGCGACCCGCCAACCGATCGGCGAGCGGCGCGGCGCGGTCGGCCTGCTGCTGACGGCGGGTCAGCCGGGCGATGTTGTCGTCCAGCGTGGCATTGAGGGGCGCGGATATTTCCATCGCACTGTCAAACGCTTGACGATTGAAAAGGAAGCATTGTGGAAGCTGTGATGAAGGCCGCGGTGCTGGTCGCGCCGGGGCGGATGGAGGTGCACGATGTCGCGATGCCGCAGCCGGCCGCGGGCGAGGTGCGCATACGGCTGGAGGGGTGCGGGGTCTGCGCCTCCAACATCGAGCCGTGGGAGGGGCGGGCGTGGTCGACCTTCCCCGGCGCGCCCGGCGGCATGGGGCACGAGGGCTGGGGCGTGGTCGATGCGCTGGGCGTGGGGGTGACGGCGGTCGCGCCGGGGCAGCGGGTGACGCTGCTGGGCGGAAACGGTTTCGCCGAATATGACGTGGCGCGGGCGGATCAGGTGGTGGCGCTGCCCGAGGCGCTGGCCGGGCGCGCGGTGCCCGGGGAGCCGGTGGCGTGCGCGATGAACATCTTCCGCCGCAGCGACCTTCGCGCCGGGCAGACGGTGGCGATCGTCGGGATCGGCTTCCTGGGCGCGATCCTGACGAAGCTGGCGAGCGATGCGGGGGCGCGGGTGATCGCGATCTCGCGCCGGGCGGAGTCGCTTGCGCTCGCGACGCGGTTCGGTGCTGCGGAGACGGTGGCGATGGACGATCATTGGGCCATCATCGAGCGCGTGACGGCGATGACCGGGGAGGCGATGTGCGAGCGCGTGATCGAGGCGGTGGGTAAGCAATGGCCGCTCGACCTTGCCTCCGCGCTGGTGGGCTTCGGCGGGCGGCTGGTCATCGCGGGCTATCACCAGGACGGCGCGCGGCAGGTGAACATGCAGGACTGGAACTGGAAGGGGATCGACGTGGTCAATGCGCACGAGCGCGATCCCCGCGCCGCGATGCGCGGGCTGGAGGAGGCGGTCGCGGCGGTCGCGGCGGGGCGGATCGACCTCGACGCGCTGGTGACGCATCGCTTTCCGCTCGAGCGCGTGGGCGAGGCGATCGCGGCGACGCGCGACAAGCCCGAGGGGTTCGTGAAGGCGGTGGTGACCTATGCGTGAGCGGCCGCGCGTCGGCTTCCTGGGGGTGGGTTGGATCGGCCGGCACCGGATGGCGGCGATGATCGCGAGCGGGGCGGTGGAAGCGGCGGCCGTGTCCGACCCCGACGCGGCGATGGTCCGCGAGGCCGCCGCGCTGGCGCCACGGGCGGCGGTGTGCGGGTCGCTGGAGGAGATGCTGGCGCTGGGGCTCGACGGGGTGGTGATCGCGACGCCCAGCGCGATGCACGCGGCGCAGTCGAGGGTTGCGCTCGAGGCGGGCGTGGCGGTGTTCTGCCAGAAGCCGCTGGGGCGCGATGCGGCGGAGGTGGGTGCGGTGGTCGCGGCGGCGCGGTCGGCGGACCGACTGCTGGGGGTCGATCTGTCCTATCGCTTCACGGACGGCATGCGCGCGATCGCGGAGCGGGTGCGCGGCGGCGACCTGGGGCGGGTGTTCGCAATCGACCTGACGTTCCACAATGCCTATGGGCCGGACAAGCCGTGGTTCTACGATCCGGCGCTGTCGGGCGGCGGGTGTGTCATGGACCTGGGCATCCACCTCGCCGATCTCGCGCTGTGGCTGACCGGCGCGCCCGCGGTGGAGCACGTCGATGCGGTGTTGTCGGCGCAGGGACGGCCGCTGTCACCGGGCGCGGTCGAGGATCATGCGGTCGCGCAGGTCCGGCTGGCGGGCGGCGTCACGGTGCGGCTGGCGTGTTCGTGGCGGCTCCATGCCGGGCAGGATGCGGTGATCGAGGCGGCGTTCTATGGCGATGCCGGCGGCGCGGCGCTGCGCAACGTGGACGGTAGTTTCCATGACTTTACCGCCACGCTGTTTCGCGGCACCTCGCGCGAGGTGATGGCCGTGCCGCCGGATGATTGGGGCGGGCGCGCCGCGGTCGACTGGGCGCAGCGGCTGGCGGCGGGGGAGCGGTTCGACGCGGCGGCGGGAGAGGGGTTGGTGGCGGCGGCGCGACTGCTGGATGCGATCTACGCGCGTTCGTAATTGCCGGGCTGGCCGCAGCAGGAACGTCGGGCGGGAACCCGGCTGGCACGTGACACCCTCGCGAGCCGCCGATCCTGATCGACGTGACGACGTTTGTGCCCGATCCCGGCCAGCTACGGTGAATCTCCTGCGGGGCGCCGAGTTTCACCGATATCGTCTGATATGAAGTATTCATCTCTGTCACTGACGCCGGCGAATGGTGGACAGGGTGACGGCATCGCCGCACGCCAGCGAGCGCGTCCCGCTGACGTAGCTCTCCCGCACCTCGCCCTCATGATCGACAGCGCGCCACAGGTAGACCATCTCGCCGTTCAGCTTCACGCACATGTCGTCGAGATGCCATCGCCACTGCGAAAGCCACGCATTCGGCTCACTTGCTGGCGGCGGACATCCTCCGCGAACGTCCGCCGGAACCTGTTCCATCACAGTCGCACGGTCCCATGGCAGATGTCGATGCCGCGCTCGACCAGCAACCCACCACGTTCCCGAGAGACAGCGGAAAGCGCACGTCCATCAGCACCAACAACCGGATCGCCTCGGGCAGCGAATTGAAGTAGCGAAGCGGGCTGACGGGTTTGCGCGGGCGGGGCATGTCTAGACGAAGTCGCTGTGCACGCGGCCGATTTCGCTGCGTGAGCCTCGGTCCCGGTGAACGTTCCCATTTCTTTTCCCATCTTAGAGTCGTCTGCGACCGAGTTGAATCAAGGGGGATTCACGTAGGGGTGATTTGGTGATTCAAGGTGCTGGCCGGATGGGAGGCTGGCGTGGATGGGCAAGGCGTATTCGGATGACCTTCGCAAGCGGGTGGTAGCGGCGATGGCGACGGGGCGGAGCTGTCGGGAGGTGGGTGCGGCGTTCGACGTGGCGCCGAGCACGGCGGGGAACTGGTGGCGGCGCTACCGGCGCGAGAGCAGCCACGCGGCGCGGCCGATGGGCGGCGATCGGCGCTCGAAGCTGCTGGATCAGGCGGGCTGGATCGGCGAGCGGCTGGCCGAGGTGCCGGAGTTGACGCTGGGCGAAGTCAGGAGCGAGCTGGCCGGGCGCGGGATCGAGGTCAGTTATGCGAGCGTCTGGCGGACGGTGCGCAGGCTGGGGCTGCGGCACAAAAAAAAGGACCATCTTCGCGGCTGAGCAGGACCGGCCGGACGTCGCGGTCGCGCGCGAGGTCTGGCGTGCCGCACAGGCCGGACTGGACTTCACGTCGCTGGTCTTCGTCGACGAGACAGGGACGACCACCAGCATGACCCGGCTGCGCGGCTGGGGCCGGAAGGGCAAGCCGCTGCTCGGCAAGGCACCCCACGGGCACTGGATGACCTCGACCTTCGTCGCCGGCCTGCGCCACGACGGCATCGCCGCGCCGATGCTGATCGACACGCCGATGACCGGCCGCATCTTCCAGCAATGGCTGACCGATCACCTCATCCCCGAACTGCCGCCCGGCAGCATCGTGGTCTGCGACAACCTGGCGGCCCACAAGGTCGACGGCGTCCGGCAGTGTCTCGAGGATGCAGGCATGGGCCTGCTCTACCTTCCAGCCTACAGCCCCGACTTCAACCCGATCGAGCAGGCCTTCGCCAAGATCAAGGCGCTGCTCCGAAAGGCCGCCCCGCGCTCCTTCGACGCCATCGTCACAGCCCTCAAGCACATCCTCAAACGCTTCAGACCCGCCGAATGCGCAAACTACCTCCGACACTCAGGCTACGTGCAAACATGATCGAAACTGACTCTAATGGGAATTTCGGCTGCGCGGAGCGTGGGAAATGCATTCGGTACTGCCGTGGAGAGTGCCGGAGAATACCGGGCGGCATTTCCCATTCAAGGCCCGGAAACGTCTCTCTGCGCTACCGATCGAGCGCTCGGGACGCGCAGAAACGCCCCATTTCCCATAGAGATGACGAAGTTTCTCAGATAGTCAGGACTATGTGGCGGAGCGGGAGGGATTCGAACCCTCGATACGGTTTTGCCGTATACTCACTTTCCAGGCGAGCGCCTTCGACCACTCGGCCACCGCTCCGCATGCCTTGGAGGGGACGCCCTAACCGGGGGGGCGCCAGTACGCAAGCGGCTGGATTGCATCGGGCGCCGCAGGGCGGCACGATGCGGGCATGTCGATCTCGCTCCTCGCCGCGCTGCCCCTGCTGCTCCAGGCGACGCCCGCTGCCGTTGCGCGGTACGAGGCGGCGGCGTCGGACTGGCGGACGATCCCCGACGACGAGATTCTGGTGATGCGGCTGGCGGGCGGCCGGACGGTCGTCGTGCGGCTGGCGGCGGCGTATGCGCCGGCGCACGTGGCGAACATCCGGGCGTTGGCGGCGGCGCGCTGGTGGGATGGGGAAAGCGTCTATCGCGTGCAGGAGAATTGGGTCGCGCAATGGGGCGACGCCAGCGAGAAGAAGCCGTTGCCCGCCCACGTCCCGGCGCAGGTCGCGCCGGAATTCGAGATCGCCCGCTTCGCGCCCGCCGTGTCCATGACGCGCAGCGGCCCGCATGCCGCGGTATCGGGCATCACCGCGGACGGCTGGCCGGTCGCGGGTGACGGGCGGGGGAGGGGGTGGCTGACGCATTGCTACGGCATGGTCGGCGTCGCGCGCGATGCCGATCCCCGCTCGGGATCGGGGGCGGAGTTGTTCACGCCGATCGGCCAGTCGGCGCGCCGGCTGGACCGCAACTACGCTGTCGTCGGCCGCGTGATCGCGGGGATGGCCCATCTGTCAGCCTTGCCGCGCAGCGATGCGCCGATGGGCGTTTATGCCGAGGCCGCGCAGCGCACGCCGATCGTCTCGGTACGGCTGGCGAGCGACATGCCGCCGGCGGAGCGACCGCGCTTCGCCTACCGCGCGGCGGACAATCCGCGGTTCGAGGCCGCGGTCCGGCGCCGCGAGAATCCGCCGCCGCCCATGATCGGGACGGGCGGGGCGGACGTGTGCGAGGTCCCGCTGGAGGTGCGGCGGCTCGACTGATGCCGGTGCGTCAGCGTCCGCTCGCGACCCAGTCCGACACCTGCGCCGCGACCTGGTTGGCGGACTGTCCGAGGGCGGCGGCGACCTGCGGCCCCTCGATCACGGCGACCGGCGTGCGCGCCTCGAACCGGCGCTTTTCGACCGTCGTCCGGCCGGCGCGGGTCAGCGCCGCGTCGTAGATCACGACCGCCTGGCGCTGCGCCGCATCGACGCCGAACGCGCGCAGCTCGCCCGCCAGATCCGCGCTCGGCGCCTCGAACGACTGTGCCGGGGACAGCACCACCATCTTCGCGCGCGCGGTCACCGTGTCGGCCAGCACCCGCGCGAACAGCCGCGCGGGGGGCTCGGCCCATTGCGCATCCTTCACATAGGCGATGGCGACGTCGCTTTCCTGCACCGGCACGCGGGTGTTGGCGAGCGCCTGCGGCACCGCGGGCACCTGGATGACGATCGCGCTGGCGGCCGACGAGGTCTGGTCGACGCCGGGCTGCGGCTGCGCGGTGGCGGCGAGCGTCAGCAGCTGCTTCGGCGGCTTTCCCCCGAAGCTGAGGCAGCCCGCCAGCGGCAGCGCGGCCAGCGTGGCGAACAGGGCGGGGAGGGTTGCGGTCATCCGGCGCACGGTCATTTCCCCTTATAGTCCGGTAGTTTCTGTTGCCCGATCAGCGAACCGGCGCCGCCCTGCTCGACCCGTTCCGAGATGGCGGAGAGCGAGGCGGCGGTGACGCGCAGGTCGCGGACCAGCTGATTGACCTGCGGGATGGTCTGCTTCGAGAAGGTGGTGAGGCCCGGGCGCGCATCGCCGATCGCGGCATTGAGCGTGTCGGTGCTCTCGCGTGCCGACTTGATCGTCGCGTTGAGGTTCGCCAGCGTCGGCTTCACGTCCTGCGCCAGCACGCCGTTGGTGGTTTCCGCCAGCTGGCCGATCTGCTCGGCAGCGGTGCCGGCCTGGGCGATGGCGATGCGGGTCTGCGCGAGCGTCGCGGCGATCTCCGGCCCGCGATCCGCCAGTGCGTCGGTCAGGCGGTTGGTATTGTCGAGGATGCCCGCGATCGACGCCTGGTTCTTGTCGCTGAGCATCCCGGTCAGCCGCTCGGTCAGCGTGGACAGCCGCTCCAGCAGCTGCGGGGCGGAATTCAGGATCGCGCCGATGCCGCCGGTCTTGGTCGGGATGACCGGCACGCCCAGCGGGCAGACGTTCTGCGGGTTCTGCTCGGGGCAGGTGATCGGCGCCTGACCCTTGATCGCACCGTCCAGGCTGACCGTGCTGGTGCCGGTGAAGCTGCCCTGGATCGTCGCGGTGGTGCCGCGCAGGATCGGCGTATCGTCGTTGACGCTGATGCGCACGCGGACGAACTGCGGATCGGGCTTCCACAGTGCGATCGTCTTGACCTGTCCCGAGGGGACGCCGGAGAAGGTGACCGACGATCCCTTCGCCAGGCCGTCGACCGACTGGCGGAAGAAGATGTCGTATTCGCGCTCCGCCCCGCCCGACACGCGCGCGATCCACACGGTGAAGATCGCGACCATCGCGAGCAGGATCAGCACGACGGCACCGACCAGGACATGGTTCGATCGCGTTTCCATCACTCAGTCCCCGTTGCCCGGACCTGCCCGGTCCCGGCGGTGTTGTCGGCCGCATCCTTTTGCGAGGCGACCGCGGCGCGGCCGCGCGGGCCGTTGAAATATTCCTGGATCCACGGATGGTCGGTCGCCAGCAGCTCCGGGATCGTGCCGACCGCGATCACGCGCTTGTCGGCGAGCACGGCGACGCGGTCGCAGATGGCGTAGAGCGTGTCGAGATCGTGGGTGATGAGGAAGACCGTCAGCCCCAGCGTCTTCTGCAGCGAGGCGGTCAGCTCGTCGAACGCCGCGGCACCGATCGGATCGAGCCCGGCGGTCGGCTCGTCGAGGAACAGCAGTTCCGGATCCAGCGCCAGCGCGCGGGCGAGCCCGGCACGCTTCTTCATGCCGCCCGACAGCTCGGCGGGGAACTTCGGCCCGGCATCGGCGGGCAGGCCGGTCATCACCACCTTGTACGAGGCGATCTCGTCGAGCAGCGACAGCTCCAGCTCGGGATAGAATTCGCGCAGCGGCACCTGCACGTTTTCCGCGACGGTCAGCGTGGAGAACAGCGCGCCGCCCTGGAATAGCACGCCCCAGCGCTTGCGGATGTCGACCGTTTCGGTCTCCGAACGGCCCAGCGTCGGCTCGCCGAACACCTCCACCTCGCCCGCTTCGGGCGTCTGGAGGCCGATGATCGAGCGCATCAGCACCGACTTGCCGGTGCCCGAGCCGCCGACGACGCCCAGAATCTCCCCCCGGCGGACGTCGAGGTCGAGGTCGTCGTGGATCACCTGCTCGCCGAAGCTGTTGCGCAGCCCCCGGACGCGGATGATCGCTTCGTCGTCGTCGCGCGCCGCGGCCATCAGATCCAGCCAATCTGTTCGAAGAAGACCGCGAAGAACGCGTCGACGACGATGACCATGAAGATCGCCTGCACCACCGCTGAGGTGGTCTTGAGGCCGACCTGTTCCGCGTCGCCCTTCACCTGCATGCCCTGGAAGCAGCCCGCGATGGCGATGATCGCGCCGAAGACGGGCGCCTTGATAAGGCCGACGAACAGGTCGGTGATCGGCACCACCTCGCGGATGCGCGCGACATAGGCGACCGGCGGGATGTCGAGCGCGAACCAGCACAGCAGCCCGCCGCCGATGATCGCGATGACCGAGGAATAGAAGCCGAGCAGCGGCATCAGCACGATCGCGGCGATCGTGCGCGGCAGCACCAGCGCCTCCATCGGCGACACGCCGATGGTGCGCATCGCGTCGATCTCCTCGGTCAGCTGCATCGTGCCCAGCTGCGCGGCGAAGGCGGAGCCGGAACGGCCCGCGACCATGATCGCGGTCATCAGCACGCCCAGCTCGCGCAACGTGATGCGGCCGACGAGGTTGATCGTGAACGCCTCCGCACCGAACTGGCGCAGCTGCACCGCGCCCTGCTGCGCGATGACGATGCCGATCAGGAAGCTCATGAGGCCGATGATGCCGAGCGCGGAGACGCCGACGACCTCGAACCGCTGCACCGTGGCGTTGAAGCGGAAACGCTTCGGGTGGCGGATCACCGCGCCGAATGCGATCAGCGTCGCGCCCATGAAGTCGAGCAGGCCCAGCGCCGTCTTCGCGGAATGCGCGGTCGCATCGCCGATTTCGCCGAGCACGCGGCGGAACGACGAGCGCGACGGCGGGCGCATCTGCACCGGCTGGTCGGCCGCCACCACCTGATCGAGCAGATATTGCGCGTCGCCGCTGAGGCCCGTCACCTCCGCCTTGCGCTCCCGCGCGAAGCGGTGGACGACCCAGGCGCCGATCGTGTCGATCCGCTCGACCTGCGACAGGTCGACGGCGGTGACGTCCCCCTCGTGCCGCTCCAGACGCGACGGCAGGTTGCCGAGACGCGGTAACGACAGGTCGCCGGTGAAGCGCAGCACCTGCGCGCCGCCCTCACCCGAATCCGTGGAGAAATCCGCTGCCGCGCTCATCCCTCGATCCATGCGGCAAAGCTCATGCGGTCACAAGCGCGCGATACGCGGTTTCGTTCCGCCAGCGTACCGTCACAGCAGCACGTCGACCGTGTGGATCGCCACCCCGACCATCCCGCCCACGAGCGTGCCGTTGATGCGGATGAACTGCAGGTCCTTGCCCACCGCATGTTCCAGCCGGTGGGTGACGGTATCCGCATCCCATCCGCGCACCGTCTCCGACACGAGCCGCACGATCGCGTCGCCATAGTCCGCCGCCGCCCCCACCGCGGCCCGCCGCACGAAGCGGTTGATCGTGCGCCCCAGTCGCGGATCGTCCTGCAGCGTCGCGCCCAGCTGACGCAGCGCCTCGCCCAGCTTGCCGCGCATCAGCGCCTCCGGATCGCGCGCGGCGCGCAGCATCGCGGCGCGCGCCTGCTCCCACAGGCCGTTGATCCAGTCCTGCATCGCCGGGTTTTCGAGCAGTTCGATCTTCAGCCGCTCGACGCGATCGCGCATCTCGGGGTCGTGCTGCAATCCGGCGGCGAGCGTCCGCAGGCCCTCCTCCAGCTTGTGGCGCAGCGGGTGGGCGCGGTTCTCCGCCATGTCGGCGACCATGCGGTCGAGCCCGTCGATCAGCTTCGTCGCCAGCGTCTCGTCCAGCCCGGTCCAGCGCAGGATCGAGCCGGCGCGCTCGCGCACCATCGTGCGCACGAGGTGCTCGTTCGAGGCCAGCGCCTCGCGTGCCCAGCGGACCGCATGGTCGATCACCGGCAGATGGCGATCCTCCGCCAGCGCGGCGGCGAGCGCGCGGCCCAGCATCGGCGACAGTTCGGTGTCGCGCACCCGCGTCACCATCATCGCGCGGACCATGCCGCCCAGCCGTTCCTGATCGAGCGCCTGGAGCACCTCCTGCGCCAGCCGCGACAGCCCGCGCGCCAGCCGCCCGCCGCCGATCCCGCGCGGATCCGCCAGCCAGCGTCCCGCCGCCGCGGCGATGTCGATCCGTCCCATCCGCCGCGCCACGACCGTGGGAATCAGGAAATAATCGCGCAGGAAGGTGGCCAGCTGGTCGCCGATGCGATCCTTGTTGTTGGGGATGATCGCGGTGTGCGGGATCGGCAGATGGAGCGGATGCCGGAACAGCGCGGTTACCGCGAACCAGTCCGCCAGCCCGCCTACCATCGCCGCCTCCGCAAAGGCGCGGACGAAGCCCGCGGCGGGGTGGCGCGGCTCCAGCGCGCGCGCGATCAGGAAGGCGACCGCCATCACCACCAGCAGCGCGGTCGCCACGCGCCGCATCCGCAGCAGCGCGGGCGGGGCGGCGGGTATGCGGGCGAACGGCGTCATCCGGTGACAATCGCTGATCGGGGGGGAAGTTCAAGCACGGCGGCGCCCGGGCGCGGATTGCGGCCGACGCGGGGATCGCCGATGATGCGGCGATGCGACCGATCCCGACGTTCCTGCTTGCCCTCGTGGCGATGATCGCAGCGACCGCTTGCGCTGCCGAGCCGACGTTGCTGGAGGCGGACACCCGGCTCGCGCGGATCGCGTGGCGGCTGACGACCGCCAATGCGGCGCTGTGTCGCGAGCGGCAGCCGGTGACCGGCGCGACGTTGCACGCGGTCGACCAATATCCGGCCGGGGCGTTCGGCGATACTTTGCCCGCCGCCGCGGTGCTGGTCGAGCTGGTCCTGCCGGGCACGCCCGCCGATCGCGCGGGCCTGCGGGAGAATGACGGGCTGCTCGCGGTCGCCGGGCAGCCGGTGCCGGTCGCGGCGGCGCAGGGCGGCATCACCAGCACGACCCGCAATGCCGCGCAGGCGCTGATCGCGGGGCGCCCGGTTGACGCGCCGCTGCCGCTCACCATCCGTCGCGGCACGGCGTCGAGCGTCGTCACGGTGCAGCCGGTCCCCGGCTGTCGCGTCGAGTTCGAGGTGATGGCGGGCAACAAGATCGGTGCCTCGTCGGACGGGCAGGTGATCCAGATCGGCGGGCGGCTGTTCCAGCTGTTCGACGACGATCAGGTCGCGGTCGTGGTCGCGCACGAGCTGGGGCATGTCGTCCTGCGGCACCGTGCGCGGCTGGAGGCGGCGGGCGCGACCTGGGGGTTGCTGTCCGAGTTCGGCCGCAACGGTCGGCTGTTCCGCCAGGCCGAGACGGAGGCGGACCTGATGGGCGCCTATCTGCTGCGCAACGCCGGATATGATCCGCGCAGCGCGATCACCTTCTGGCGGACGCAGGGCGGGAAGGTGGACGGCGGACTGTTCCGCAGCCGCACGCACCCCTCGTCGAAGGCGCGCGCCGAGGCGATCGCGGCGGAACTGGCGACGATGCCCGCGAATGCGCCCACCCCGTATCGGCCGCCGCTGCTTGCGCGGCGCGATCAGCCGTTGCCATGACGTCCCCGCGCGCTATGCGGTGCGGGACGATGCGGGGGGCGTGGTACATGATGGGCAAGCGAGCGGCGGCATTGGTGACGACGCTGTCGTTGTCGACGGGTGCGGCGCCGGCCTCGACAGGCGATTTCTGCGCGCGGCTGGCGGAGAACAGCGGGATCGAGGCGCCGGTGGCGGCGGAGGGGCGTACCGAATGGACCGTCAACGCGCTGAACTTCGGCCAGCGCTTCCTGTTCGGCGGCACCGCGGCGACGGGGGTGGGGCTGCTTCCGGTCGAGCCGGCCACGGTCGAGGATTACCGGCGGCTGGAGACGATGTGCCTGCCCGAGGACAAGGGGGCGGTCTGCAAACTGGTCGGGCCCGCGAATTTCAAGTTCCTCTGGAAGGGCAAGCGCATCATCACCCCGCTGACGGCGGGCGAGCGCGCCACGATCACCGTGAAAGGGACGAAGACGACCTGCCGGTCGGAGCCATCCGCGCCGCCCGCGGCCTGATCGCGCTCAGCGCGTCAGCCGGGTGACATGGCCCATCTTGCGGCCCTCGCGGGTTTCGCGCTTGCCGTAGAGGTGAAGGTACGCGCCCGGCTCGGCGACGAACGCCGGCCAGCGCTGCCACTCGTCGCCGATCAGGTTTTCCATCTCCACGCGCGGCGCGGTGAGCGCGGTTTCACCCAGCGGCAGGCCGCAGATCGCGCGAACGTGGTTGGCGAACTGCGACGTGGCCGCACCCTCGATCGTCCAATGCCCCGAATTGTGGACGCGCGGGGCCATTTCGTTGAACACCGGCCCCTCGGCGCCGGCGAAAAACTCGCAGGTCAGCACCCCGACATGCCCCAGCGCATCGGCGATACGGCCCGTCAGCGCCGCCGCCTCGGTCCATTGCGCCGCGATCGGGGCGGGGGCGGGCAGGATGGAGCGGTGCAGGATCGCGTCGCGATGCTCGTTCCACGGTGGCGGATAGCTGGTCATCGTGCCGTCCGCGCCGCGCACCAGCACGATCGAGAATTCGTGGGTGAAGTCGACGAACGCCTCCAGCACCGCGGGCGCGCCGATCGCCTCGAACGCGGCATCGGCGTCCGCCGCGCTCGTCAGCCGCGCCTGCCCCTTGCCGTCATAGCCGAAACGCGTGGTCTTGAGGACCGCAGGACAGCCGATCGCCGCGATCGCTGCGTCCAGCTCCGCGCGGTCGTTCACCGCCCGCCAGCGCGCCGGGCGCCCGCCGACCTGCTCGACGAAGGTCTTCTCGCGCACGCGGTCCTGCGCCACCTCGAGGCTGAGCGGGGAGGGGTGGACGGGCACGCGCTCCGCCAGCCAGCGCACCGGCGCGGCGTCGATATTCTCGAACTCGTAGGTGACGACGTCGCATTGCGCGGCGAAATCGGCCAGCACGACCTTGTTGTGATAATCGGCGCGGGTCAGCGAGGAGGCGGTCTGCGCCGCCACGCTCTCGCGGTCGGGCGCCAGCACATGGGTGCGGTAGCCCAGGTCCGCGGCGGCGCTGGCGATCATCCGGCCGAGCTGTCCACCGCCCAGGATGCCGATCGTGCTGCCCGGTGCCAACATCGTCATGCCGGATCGGTCGCCACGCCATCGCTCTGCGCCGCGCGCCACGCCTGCAGCCGCTGCGACAGGTCCGCGTCGCCGAGCGCCAGAATCGCGGCGGCCAGCAGCGCGGCGTTGATCGCGCCCGCCTTGCCGATCGCCAGCGTGCCGACCGGGATGCCGCCGGGCATCTGAACGATCGACAGCAGGCTATCCATGCCCTTCAGCGCCTTCGATTCGACCGGCACGCCCAGCACCGGCAGGTGCGTCATCGACGCGGCCATCCCCGGCAGATGCGCCGCGCCGCCCGCGCCCGCGATGATGACCTGGAGTCCGCGCCGGGCCGCGCCGCCGGCGTAATCGTACAGCCGTTGCGGGGTGCGGTGCGCCGAGACCACCTTCGTCTCGTGCGCGACATCCAGCGCCGCCAGCGTTTCCGCGGCGTGCCGCATCGTCTCCCAGTCGGAGGTGGACCCCATGATGATGCCGACGCGCGCCATCGCGTGCGGTTAGCCGCGCCCGCAGGGCAGGGCAACAGCCTTGTGGATGGCGACGTCGCCGTGCCGCGCGGGGACCGGGCCGTGCCGCGCGGGGACTGGCCTTGCCGCCGGTGCTCGACTAAGCCGCCCCCGGCTGCGAGGATTTCGGCGATGTTGGGACTAGAGGAAGGTGCCCCCGCGATGCGGCCGGCGGTGTCGATCCTGATCGTGGCGCGCAATACCGGGCCGTTCATCGGCGACGCGATCCTCTCCGCACGGCAGCAGACCTGTCGCGATATCGAGATCGTGGTGGTAGACGACGCCTCCACCGACGACACGCGCGCGATCGCGGAGCGCCATGCCGCGCAGGACGCACGCGTCCGGGTGCTGGACGGGCCGCAGGCGGGGCTGGCGGCGGTCCGCAACGCCAGCCTCTCCGCCGCGCGCGGACGCTGGGCGGCGATCCTCGACAGCGACGATCTGCTTCACCCCGCGCATGTCGCGCGGCTGGTCGCCGCGGCGGAGCGAACCGGCGCGACGCTGGTATCCGCCAACATGGTGTCCTTCAACGTCGACGAAGGCCTGACCCGAACCGCGTTGTTCGCGGACGCGCCCGAATGGCGGCAGGAGCGCGACATCGACCTGCTGGCGTTCGTGCGCAGCAACGGCGTCGCTGCCGGGGGTGTGTCGACGGGCTATCTGAAGCCGCTGTTCTCGCTCGACTTCCTGCGCGCGCACGGGCTGGAATACGATCTTCGGCTGCGTATCGGGGAGGATTACGATCTGGTCGCGCGCGCGCTGGCGAAGGGCGCGCGCTACGTCTTCCTGCCGCGCCCGACCTATTTCTATCGCCGCCACGCCGCATCGACGTCGCATCGCACCAGCCTGCGCGATCTGGACGGGCTGATGGCGGCGGCGGACGCCCTGCCGCGACTGACCGGCGACGCCGCGGTGCTGTCGGCGGTGGCGCATCGTACCGCGGGGATCGCCAGTGCGCAGGCGCATGTCCGCTCGCTCGACGCGCTCAAGGCCCGCCGTCCTGCCGCCGCGATCCGCGCCCTGGGGACGGATGTCGCGGCGTGGCGGCTGATGGCGCGCTCCTTCGCGGAGGGCGGCGTGAAGCGGGTCGCCAGGCTGACCCGGCGATCGGTCGCCGCAGGCGATGCGACGCCGGCGGTATTGGTCGTCGGCGACGAGGCGCCCGGGATGCCGGGGCACCGCGTGATCGTCCGCGCCGCGCCGGCGGACGATGCCGCGCGTGCCGCGTTGGCGGACGGCCTGCCGCCGCTGGAGCGGATCGTCGTGGTCCCGCCCGCGACGCAGGACGATGCGGGCTATGCGATGGCCCCCGCGCTTACGCGCGTCATCCAGCCGCACGGCTGACGGTCGCGGCCGTCGCGGATCCGGCGATGCGGGCCGCCGCGTTCCTGTCCTGAACCGGCCTGTCCTGAACCGGCACATCGTACCGCGTGCCCGCCGTTCAGGATTTATTGCGACTCTTCGTGCAACGGCACATGACGGTCGCAAGAGGGGGAAATCGGCGATGGAGGAATCGTTCGGTGGTTGGCAGCAGCGTCATGTACGCGGCGTCGTCACCGCCGCACCGGCGGGCAGTCCGCTGTCGGTCCGCATCGTCGACCGCGTGCTGGCCGCGCTGCTTCTGATCTTCTTCCTGCCGCTGATGGCCGCGGTGGCGCTGATCGTCGCGGTGACCGATCCCGGGCCGGTGATCTTCGGCCATGTCCGCGTCGGGCGCAGCGGCCGGCCGTTCCGCTGCCTGAAGTTCCGCTCGATGGTGGTCGATGCGGAGGCGCGGTTGCAGGCCGTGCTGGCGAGCGACCCCGCCTTGCAGGCGGCATGGGACCGTGACCACAAGCTGCCGCGCGATCCGCGCATCACGCCGATCGGTCGCTTCCTGCGCGCGTCCAGCCTGGACGAGCTGCCGCAGCTGTTCAACGTGCTGAAGGGCGAGATGAGCCTGGTGGGGCCGCGGCCGATCTCCTCGTCCGAGGTGCCGCGCTACGGTCGCTACATCGTCGATTATTACCATACCACGCCGGGCGTGACCGGGCTGTGGCAGATCAGCGGTCGCAACGACGTCAGCTACCGTCGCCGCGTCGCGCTGGACGTCGCGTTCAGCCGGTCGCAGAGCCTGTCGCTGTATCTGCGCATCCTGGTGATGACGGTGCCCGCGGTGCTGCTGGCGCGCGGATCCTACTGACCGTCGCATAAGGGGGAGGCGCGTCGCGGGAACGCGGCGACGGGTGGTCGCGCGCGCGCCCAGGTTGTACATGATCGGCGCTGCATCGGGGGATTGCCGTGAAGGTTGCCTATCTTGTCCACGACCTGAACGACGCCGCCGTGCGCCGACGCGTCGCCTTGTTCGAGGGGGCGGGGCACGATGTCGCGGTCGGCGGTTTCCACCGCGATCCGCACGTCCCGGCGACGATCGGCAAGGCCCCCGTCACGCCGCTGGGCCGGACCGAGGACGGTGCACTGGCGAAGCGCGTGCTCAGCGTCGCGCGCCATGCCGCGCTGACCGGGCAGGTGGCGCGGTTGACGCGCGATGCGGATACGATCGTCGCGCGCAACCTGGAAACGCTGGTGCTCGCGCGCCGCGTCCGGCGGCCGGCGCAGCGGCTGGTCTACGAATGCCTCGACATCCACCGGCTGCTGCTGGGCGGCGGCGCCGCGAGCCGGGCGCTGCACGCGATCGAGGGCTGGGCGCTGCGGGGCGTCGCGCTGACGGTGGTGAGCGCGCCGGCGTTTCGCGACGCCTATTTCCGCGACCGCCTGGGCTACCGGGGCGAGGTGATGCTGGTCGAGAACCTGGTCCCGTGCGAGGCGGATGCCCCGTCGCCGGTGATCGACCCGCCCCCGCCGCCGCCCTGGGTCATCGGCTGGTTCGGGATGCTGCGCTGTCGCCGCAGCTTCGACATGCTGAGCGAGATGGCGCGGCGCGCGAACGGGCGGATCGAGGTGGTGATCGCGGGCCGGCCGTCGACCGACCTGTTCGAGGATTTCGCGGCGATGGCGCAGGCCGCGCCGCACGTCACCTATCTGGGCGGGTACACCGCCGCGGACCTGCCGCAGCTGTTCGGGCGGATCCACTTCATCTGGGCGATCGACTATTTCGAGGAAGGGTTGAACTCCACCTGGCTGCTGCCCAACCGCCTGTACGAGGGGGTGGCGCACGGTGCGGTGCCGCTGGCGCTGCGCAGCGTCGCGACCGGCGACTGGCTCGCGGCGCACGAAGCCGGCGTGCTGCTGGACGATCCCGCGCGCGAGGTGCCGGCGCTGATCGCGGGGCTGGACCGCGACGGCTACGGGCGATTGCGCGACAGGGTGGCGGCGATCCCGGCGGACGCGATGACGATGACGCCCGCGCAGGCCCGTGCGATCGCCGACCGGATCGTGGGAGCGGCGGCATGAAGGACGTGCTGATCGTCATCCCCTGCCTCAACGAGGAAGCGCACCTGCCCGACCTGCTGGCGGGGCTGGTGGCGGACAGCGGCGACGCGCTGATCGTGGTCGCCGACGGCGGCAGCACCGACCGCAGCCGCGCGATCGTCGCCGACATGGCGGCGCGGCACCCGAACGTCGTGCTGCTGGAAAATCCCGCGCGCATCCAGAGCGCGGGGGTCAATCTGGCGGTGCGGACCCACGGGGCGGGGCGGCGCTGGCTGGTGCGCGTCGATGCGCATTGCGGCTATCCGCGCGACTATGTCGCCGGATTGCTCGCGGCGGCGCGGGCGCAGGATGCGACGTCGGTCGTGGTGCCGATGGTCACGGCGGCGCGCGGCTGCTTCCAGCAGGCGGCGGCGGCGGCGCAGAATTCGGTGCTGGGCAACGGCGGGTCGGCCCACCGACGGCTGACGGCGGGGCAGTGGGTCGATCACGGCCATCACGCGCTGTTCGACCTGGCGCTGTACGCGCGCGTCGGCGGATATGACGAGGGGTTCTCGCACAACGAGGATGCGGAGCTGGACCAGCGGCTGCTGGCGGCGGGCGGGCGCATCTGGCTGGAGCCGGCGCTGGTGCTGACCTATTGGCCGCGCACGGCCGCGGGGCCGCTGTTCCGCCAGTATCGCGGCTATGGGCGTGGGCGCGCGCTCAACCTGCTGCGCCACGGCAGCCGCATCAAGCTGCGCCAGGCGGTGCCGATCGTGATCGCCCCCGCCGTCGCCGCGGCGATGCTCGGCGCGCTGCTGGCGATCGTGGCGACGCCCTGGGCGCTGGTGCTGGCGCTGCCCGCGCTGGGCTGGGCTGGGCTGTGCCTGGCGTATGGCGCGCTGCTGGGCTGGCGCGCCAAATCGGCCTGCGTCGCGGCATCGGGGTGGGCGGCGATGGTCATGCACGTCGCCTGGTCGCTGGGGTTCGTCGGGGTGCATCTGACCGGCGCGCGGCCGGGCCCGTTGCCGAGGGGATGGGGGGGGTAATGCGACAGCTGGTCGGGATCCAGTATCTGCGCGCGGCGGCGGCGACCGGCGTCGTCATCTATCACGCGGCACAACGCGTCGGCACGCGGTTTACCGTCGGCGAGGCGGGGGTCGACCTGTTCTTCGTGCTCAGCGGGTTCCTGATGATCGCGATCACCAGCCCCGAAACCCGCGCCACCACGTTCATGATGGACCGCATCAAGCGGATCGCACCGACCTATTGGGTGGCGACGACGGTCTTTCTGGCGGGCATCCTGCTCGGGCTGTTTCCGCAGGCGCGCGTCGACGTGGCGCACATCATCGCCTCCTATCTCTTCATCCCGTACCAGGCTGCCGAGGGATCGGCGACCTTGCCGCTGCTGGTGCCGGGCTGGACGCTCAATTTCGAAATGTTCTTCTACGTGCTCTTCGCGCTCACCCTGCTGGGGCCGCGGGTGTGGCAGCTGCCGGTCCTGACCGTCCTGCTCGCGATGGTGTGCGTGATCGGCGCGCTGGCGGTCGCGCCGGGCGCGTTGCTCGCCTTCTACTCGCAGCCGATCCTGCTGGAGTTCGTCGCGGGGGCGTGGCTGGGCTGGTACTGGAAACGGCACGGCGCGCCCGTGGGCGGGCCCGCGGTGGTCGCGCTGGCGGCCGTGCTGTACGTGGGTGCCTGGTGGACCGACAGCGATCGCCTGCGGCCGTTGACCTATGGCATCCCGGCGCTGCTGCTGCTCGCGGGGGTGTTGCAGCTGGAGCATCGTGAGGGCGGCCTGCCGTACGTCCCCGCGCTCAAGCTGCTGGGCGACGCCAGCTACTCGATCTATCTGTGGCACACGATGATCCTGGCGGTCGTCGTGAAGGCGGCGCGGATCGTCGGGCTGCCGATCGCGCCGACGATCGTCCTGTGCGTGGCGGCCAGCCTGATCGGCGGGATCGTCGCCTACCGGACGATCGAGAAGCCGATCAACGTGCTGCTGAAGCGGCGAAAGTCGCGGCTGGGGGTGCCCATCCCCGGGATGTGACGGGCACCCCGCCCCCGTCCCCCCCTTCCGTGCCGGTCAGGGCTTCGTCACGGGATCGGGGGCGGGCAGCGGCATGGTGGCGCCGATCGCCTGCTCGGCACCGGCGTCGCGGACGGGCCGGTCGCGCGTCAGATTGCCGGTGGTGACGTTGTCGAGCGCGTTGAGCACCGGCGTCAGCAGCGGAATGTCGCCGCGGCGACGCACGCGATCGTAATGGTCCTGATCGTCATAGCCGGTCAGCCCGGGGACGATCTGCGGCCCCTCCAGCAACCCGGCCGCGGCGAGCAGGCCGGCGCGGGCGAGATATTCGCTCGCGATCGTCAGATTGTAGCTGTTGCGCACGGTCAGCAGGTCGCGCGCAAGGTTCAGCACGTCGAGCGTGCTGCGATCGCCCGCCTTCTGCTGGATCAGCGCGCCGTCATAGGCGCGCTGCGCGGCGTCGATGGCGGCGCGGTAGTTGGCGAGCGACGTGCGCGTCGCGGCCAGCTGCTCCCACGCGGCGCCCACCGTCTGCCGGGTGTCGCGATAGGTCTGGTCGAGCAGGCGCCAGTCGGCCTGGTTCGCCTCCTCCGCCTGGCCGACACGCGAACGGCGCAGGCCGGAGTCGATGATCGGCTGGGTCACCACCACCTGACCGACGAGGTTGGTCGTGCGCAGCTGGTCGTTATAGGGCGAGACGCTGCCGTAGCTGGCCGTGCCGCGCAGGTCAACGCGCGGCCCCATCTCGGCGCGCGCCGCGGCGACGGCGGCGCGCGAGATCTTCTCACGCGATTGCGCCGCGCGGACCAGGCCGCTGTTCGCCTCGGCAAAGGCATAGGCGCCGTCGAGCGAGTTGAAGGTGATGTTGAGCAGGTCGGGCGGCTGGAGGTCGCCCGGAGGCGCACCGACGCGCTGCAGGAACACCTTCTGCGATATGCCCAGCTGCCCCTCCGCCTGGAGCAGGTCGGCCTGGCCCAGCTGGACGCGGGTGCGTGTCTGGTCGAGGTCGGTCAGCGTCAGGTCGCGCACCTCGAAGCGGGTCTGGTTCTCGTCCAGCTGGCGGTTGAGCAGCGCCAGATTCTCGCGCGCGATCGTCACCGAGGCGGCGTCGCGCAGCACCGCGACATAGGCGGTGACGACGTCGTTCATCACCTGCGCCTCGGTCACGCGCAGCGCGTCGCGCTGGAATTGCGCGGTCGCGACGGCGCCCGCCGCCGCCGATGCGTTGCGCCCGAACGTCCACACCGGCTGCGACAGCACCGCCTGTGCCGAGCTGTTCCAGCCCTGGACGCCCAGGAAGGTGCCCGGGATCACCTCCTGCCGGGTGCGCGTGAAGGTGTAGGCACCCGATACGCCCAGCTGGGGGCCGAATTGCGACCGGGCCGCGGGCACGCCGAAGTCGGTCGACCGCGCCTGCGCGCGCGCCTGGAGCAGTTCGGGATTGGTGCGGTAGGCGAGCGTGATCGCCTCCGCCAGCGTGCGGACCGGCGCGATCGCGGGGACGGGCGCCTTCTTGTCATAGGGCAGGCCCGACAACTTGCCGCCGAAATCGGGGGCGTAGCGCGGAGCGGGGCGATCGGGGAGGCCCGTGACCGGCGGGCCGGCGATGACAGTCGTCGCCACGGTGCTGCGCGGCGCGACCGCCGGGGTCGTCGCGGTCGCGGCGGGGGCGGCGGCGGGCTGCTGCGTGGCGCGGGCGGTGGGTCTCGTCACCTGCGCCGCCAGCGGCGTCAACGCGCCCGCGGCGCTCCCCAGCAGCAACGCCGCCTTCACCCACACCCGTGTCATCGTCTGCAATCCCCCTGGCCGATTCCCGTCGGCGTTTGAGAGCGGCCATATCATGACGATCGGGTAGTCGGGCATGGTTAATACGTCCCTACCAGCCGCGCGCGATGCGTCGAGACGAGCTCCGTCAGCCAGTC
Source organism: Sphingomonas adhaesiva (assembly GCF_036946125.1). NCBI lineage: Bacteria > Pseudomonadati > Pseudomonadota > Alphaproteobacteria > Sphingomonadales > Sphingomonadaceae > Sphingomonas > Sphingomonas adhaesiva. The sequence goes on along the minus strand of NZ_JAQIJT010000002.1, from coordinate 2,454,658 downwards.
GCGAAACGCACGCACGCGGCGCAGGCGGCGGGTATCGCGGTGCGTGACCAGCCAGAAGGCGCGGGTGATCGCGATCTCCGGCAGGACGCGCAGCAAGGCGGGATCGGCGCCGGCGATGAAATGCGGCAGGACGCCCACCCCCGCACCCGATGCGACGAGGCGCGCCTGCGCATGGATGCTGGAACTGCGCAGCGTGGGCGCGAGCGCGGGGTCGATTTCGTGCAGGTAGCGAAGCTCCGGCGCATAGAGCAGGTCGGGGATATAGCCGATCAGGCGATGGTCGCGCGCCAGTGTCGCGCGCGTCGGCGTACCGTGTCGCGCGACATAATCGCGGCTGGCGTAGAGATGGAGCCGGTAATCGGCGAGTTTGGCGGCGACGACGGGCCCCTGCCGCGGGCGCGCGAGCAGGACGGCGCAGTCCGCCTCGCGCTTGGAGGGGCTGAGGAAGCCGTTGCTGGCCACCAGATCGACCGTGACCGCGGGGTGGCGGGCGGCGAAATCGTGCAGATGCTCGGCGATCAGCCACGTCCCGAACCCCTCCGACACGCTGACGCGCAGCAGTCCTGAGACGTCGGCGCGGTCGCCCGCGGGGTCCGCGATGCGTTCCGCCGCGCGACTCATCGCCTCGACCTGCGCCAGCAGGGCCTCGCCCGCCTCGGTCAGCACCTGCCCCTCGCGCGTCTGTTCGAAGAGCGTCCGCCCGAGCCGCGCCTCCAGCCGGCGCAGGCGGCGGCCGACCGTGGTCGCGTCCACCCCCATCAGCGCGGCGGCGCGCGACAATTGCCCGGCGCGCGCGATGGCGAGAAAGTCCTGCAGGTCGTTCCAGGGGAGGGGCTGCATCATTGCAGGTGATGGTTGCAGATTCGCCGCTTGCGGGCAAATGATGCAGCGCGCAGACGCAGGTCAATCATGGAGAGCGATGCGATGCGGACGATCGAGCATGTCGTAGCCGGCGGAGCCGCGGGGACGGCGACCCGCCACGGCGATGTCTACGACCCCAACAGCGGGCAGGTGCAGGCGCGGGTGACGCTGGGCACGACGGCGGACCTCGACCGCGCGGTCGCCGCGGCGCAGGCCGCGCAGCCGGCGTGGGCCGCGACCAACCCGCAGCGCCGCGCGCGCGTGATGTTCCGCTTCAAGGAACTGGTCGAGGCGAACATGGAGGAGCTGGCGCGCACCCTGTCCTCCGAACATGGCAAGGTGATCGCGGATTCGAAGGGCGACATCCAGCGCGGGCTGGAGGTCATCGAATTCTGCTGCGGCGTGCCCCACGTGCTGAAGGGCGAATATACGCAGGGCGCGGGCCCCGGCATCGACGTCTATTCGATGCGCCAGCCGATCGGCATCGGCGCCGGTATCACGCCGTTCAACTTCCCCGCGATGATCCCGATGTGGATGTTCGGCGTCGCGATCGCCTGCGGCAACGCGTTCATCCTGAAGCCCAGCGAGCGCGACCCGTCGGTGCCGGTGCGCCTCGCCGAGCTGATGCGCGAGGCGGGGCTGCCCGAGGGCGTGTTGCAGGTCGTCCACGGCGACAAGGAGATGGTCGACGCGATCCTGGATCATCCCGCGATCGGCGCGATCAGCTTCGTCGGGTCGTCCGACATCGCGCATTACGTCTATCGCCGCGGCGTCGATGCGGGGAAGCGCGTGCAGGCAATGGGGGGCGCGAAGAACCACGGCATCGTCATGCCCGACGCCGATCTGGACCAGGTCGTCGCCGATCTGTCGGGCGCGGCGTTCGGTTCGGCGGGCGAGCGCTGCATGGCGCTGCCGGTGGTGGTGCCGGTGGGCGAGCAGACCGCGGACCGCCTGCGCGAGAAGCTGATCCCCGCGATCGCCGCGTTGCGGGTCGGCGTATCGACCGACAAGGACGCGCACTACGGCCCGGTGGTCAACGCCGCGCACAAGCAGCGGGTCGAGAACTGGATCCAGACCGGGGTCGACGAGGGTGCCGAACTGGTCGTCGACGGCCGGAACTTCACGTTGCAGGGGCATGAGCAGGGCTTCTTCATCGGGCCCAGCCTGTTCGACCGCGTCACCCCGGACATGCAGGCGTACAAGGAGGAGATCTTCGGCCCCGTCCTCCAGATCGTGCGCGCGCCCGATTTCGAGACCGCGCTGCGGCTGCCCAGCGAGCATCAATATGGCAACGGCGTCGCGATCTTCACGCGCAACGGCCACGCCGCGCGCGAGTTTGCGGCGCGCGTCAACGTCGGCATGGTCGGCATCAACGTGCCGATCCCGGTGCCGGTCGCCTATCACACCTTCGGCGGGTGGAAGCGCAGCGCGTTCGGCGATACCAACCAGCACGGCATGGAGGGGGTGAAGTTCTGGACCCGGGTGAAGACCGTGACGCAGCGCTGGCCCGACGGCGCGGCGGGGGTGGATGCGGCCAATGCCTTCGTCATCCCGACGATGGGGTGAGGGGAGCCGTCATGCCGGACTTGTTCCGGCATCCACCGTGCCGCAAGGGTCGCGGATGCTGCTCCCGCGGAACGGTGGATGCCGGAACAAGTCCGGGGTGACGAGGAGGCGATGACGATGACCCTGCGGCGCCTGATCCTGATCCTTCTGGCCCTGCTCGCCGCCGTGCCCGCGGCGGCGCAGGAGAAGCGCATCGCGCTGACGTTCGACGACGTGCCGCGCACGCGCGGTGCGCTGTTCACGCCGGAGGAGCGGACGCGGCGGCTGATCGCGCAGCTGCGCCGGGCGAAGGTGGCGCAGGCGGCGATGTTCGTGAATCCGGGATCGCTCGCCACGGCGGACGGCGCGGGCGGCGAGCAGCGCATCGCCGCCTATGTCGCCGCGGGTCACGTCATCGGCGACCACAGTTTCTCGCATCCCGCGCTCAGCAGGATCGGCGCGACCGCCTTTCTGGCCGACATCGACCGCAGCGAGGCCTGGCTGAAGGGGCGGACCGGCTATCGGCCGTGGTTCCGCTTCCCCTTCCTGGACGAAGGCGGCAGCGACCGCGCGCTGCGCGATGCGGCGCGCGCCGGGCTGGCGGCGCGCGGGCTGTCGAACGCCTATGTCACCGTCGACGGCTCCGACTGGAACATCGAATATCAGCTGGAACAGGCGGTGCGGGCGGGCAAGCGGGTCGACTATCCCGCGCTGAGGACGCTGTACGTCGAGACGATGGTCCGCTCGGCGGACTTCGGCGATGCGCTGGCGCGGCGCGTGCTGGGGCGGTCGCCCGCGCATGTCCTGCTGTTGCACGAAACCGATCTGGCGGCGCTATATGTCGCGGACCTGGCCAGGGCGCTGCGCCGCGACGGCTGGACGATCGTGACCGCGGATGCGGCCTATGCCGACCCGCTCGCCGCCGCCCCGGCGCCGGACACCCCCGTCGCGCAGGGCACGCGGATCGAGATGATCGCGCTGGAGCAAGGCGTGCCGGCGCCGCGTTCCTACGAGCGCAACGACTCGCGGCTGGCCAACCGGCTGTTCGCGACGCGGGTGCTGCACGAGAAGGAGGCGCCATGACGCGGGCGATCACGGCAATGGCGCTGGCGGCGATGCTGGCGGCGTGCTCGGGCGGCACGTCGGCGGACTACAATCGCGTCGAGGTGCCGGAGAAGGAAGCGCGTGCGCAGGCCGCGATCGATGCCGAGGTGGCGCGCAGCGGCGCGAAATCGACCGCACGGCTGGGCGTGCCGGTGGCGACGCCGACGCCCAATGCCGCGCGCGACCGTGCCTTTCCCGCGGCGTTCCGCGGCTTCTGGGGCGCGAGCGACGACGATTGCGAGCTGGCGAACACCGCCGCAACGGGGCGGATCGACGTCGATGGCGACACGATCCGCTTCTACGAATCCAAGGCGCGCGTGCAGGCGATGCGGCCGCTGTCGCCGATCGCGCTGAGCGCGGACCTGCGTTTCGACGGGGAGGGGCAGGCGACCATCGCCACCGAAACCTATCGGCTGGAGAATGGCGACACGACGCTGTCGCGCACCCGCGCCGCCGCCGCCGGACAGCCTGCCCTCTCCATCCGCTACAAGCGCTGCTGAGCGCCAGACGGGACGTGACATGACCGACCAGTTCGACCTGACCGACGACCAGCGCGAGATCCAGGAGCTGGCGCGCCGCTTCACCGCGGACCGCATCACGCCCTTCGCCGCGGAATGGGACGAGAAGCACATCTTCCCGCGCGATACGATCAAGGCGGCGGCGGAGCTCGGCTTCGCCGCGATCTACGTCAGCGAGGAGAGCGGCGGGATCAACCTGGGCCGGCTGGAGGCGGCGCTCATCATGGAGGCGATGGCCTATGGCTGCCCCGCCACCAGCGCGTTCATCTCGATCCACAACATGGCCAGCTGGATGATCGACCGCTTCGGCAACGCCGAGCTGAAGGCGCGCTACCTGCCCGACCTGGTCACGATGGAGCGGATCGCCAGCTATTGCCTGACCGAGCCGGGGTCGGGATCGGACGCGGCGGCGCTGAAGACCAGCGCGCGGCTCGACGGCGACCATTATGTCGTCAACGGCACCAAGCAGTTCATCTCCGGCGCGGGCGAGAACGAGGTCTATGTCACGATGGTGCGCACCGGCGCGGAAGGGCCCAAGGGCATTTCCTGCCTGGTGATCGAGAAGGACATGCCCGGCGTCAGCTTCGGCGCGAACGAGCGCAAGCTGGGCTGGCATGCGCAGCCGACGCGGCAGGTGATCTTCGACAACGTCCGCGTGCCGGTCGACAATCGCGTCGGCCAGGAGGGCGAGGGCTTCCGCTTCGCGATGATGGGGCTGGACGGCGGGCGGCTGAACATCGGCGCCTGTTCGCTGGGGGGCGCGCAGCGCTGCCTGGACGAGGCGATCGCCTATACGAAGGACCGGCAGCAGTTCGGCAAGCCGGTCGCCGAGTTCCAGAACACGCAGTTCATGCTGGCGGACATGGATACCGAGCTGCAGGCGGCGCGCTACCTGCTGTACGTCGCCGCGGCGAAAGTGAGCGCGAACGCGCCCGACAAGACGCGCTTCGCGGCGATGGCGAAGCGGCTGTCGACCGACACCGGCAGCAGCGTGGTCGATCGCGCGCTCCAGCTGCATGGCGGCTACGGCTATCTGATGGATTATCCGATCGAGCGGTTCTGGCGCGACCTGCGCGTCCATTCGATCCTGGAGGGGACCAACCAGGTGATGCGGATGATCGTCGGGCGCGAGCTGACGCGGCAGTGACGATTGAAGGGACGATTGAAGGGACGATCGAGAGGAAGAGGGTATGAACGACCTCATCATCACCACCGACGGCCCGGTCGGGCGCATCCGGCTGAACCGGCCCAAGGCGATCCACGCGCTGAACACCGCGATGTGCGCCGGCGTGCTCGACGCGCTGGAGGCATGGCGCGAGGATGCCGCCATCCGCTGCGTCGTGATCGACCATGCCGAGGGCAGGGGCTTCTGCGCCGGGGGCGACATCCGGATGCTAGCGGAATCGGGTGCGAAGGACGGCGCGGAGGCGCGCGCCTTCTTCGCCACCGAATATCGCATGAACCACCGGCTGTTCACCTATGCCAAGGACACGGTCGCGTTCATGGACGGCGTCACGATGGGCGGCGGCGTCGGCATCAGCCAGCCGTGCCGCTACCGCGTCGCGACGGAAAATACGAAGCTGGCGATGCCGGAGACGGGAATCGGGCTGTTCCCCGATGTCGGTGGCGGCTGGTATCTGTCGCGGCTGCCGGGGCGCATCGGACAGTTCCTGGCGCTGACCGGGCACCGGCTGGACGGGGCGGAGACGCGGGCGCTGGGGCTGGCGACGCATTACCTGCCCGCCGAGCGCGTCGAGGACGCGAAAACGCGGCTGGCGACAACGCCGGACGACGTCGCGGGCGTGCTGGATGCGCTGTCCGTGGAGCCGGGCGAGGCGAGGCTGCTCGCCCACCGCGAGGCGATCGACCGGCTGTTCGCGTCCGACCGGCTGGAGGAGGTGTTCGAGGCGCTGGAGGCGGACCCGTCCGACTTCGCGAAAGGGACGCTGGCGACGCTGAAGACCAAGTCGCCGCAGACGATGAAGGTCAGCCTGAAGCTGCTGCTCGACGGGCGCACGATGGCGACGTTCGAGGACGAGATGCGGCAGGAATATGCGGTCGGCGCTCGCGTGGTGCAGCGCCACGACTTCCTGGAGGGGGTGCGCGCGGTGATCGTGGACAAGGACAACGCACCGCGCTGGAACCCCGCCACGCCGGACGGCGTGAGCGATCACGTCATCGACCAGATCTTCGCGCCGCTGCCCGATGGCGAGGCGTGGAACCCGTACTGACGATCAGGAGACTGTGCACATGGCCGATTATGAAACGATCCTCGTCGAGCAGCGCGGGGCCGTCACGCTGGTGACGCTGAACCGTCCGCAGGCGCTCAATGCGCTCAACTCGCAGGTGCTCGCGGACCTGCTCGCCGCGTTCGCCGCGTTCGATGCGGACCCGTCGCAGGGGTGCGCGGTGCTGACCGGCAGCGAGAAGGCGTTCGCCGCGGGCGCGGATATCAAGGAGATGTCGGCGCAGGGCTTCGCCGATATGTACGGCGCGAACTTCTTCGGCGGGTACGAGACGCTGACGCGCACGCGCAAGCCGATCATCGCCGCGGTCGCGGGCTATGCGCTGGGCGGCGGGTGCGAGCTGGCGATGATGTGCGACTTCATCCTGGCCGCCGACACCGCGAAGTTCGGCCAGCCGGAGATCAAGCTGGCGGTGTCGCCGGGCATGGGCGGATCGCAGCGCCTCGCGCGTGCGGTGGGCAAGGCCAAGGCGATGGAGATGTGCCTGACGGGCCGCATGATGGACGCCGCCGAGGCGGAGCGCGCCGGCCTCGTCAGCCGCGTGATCCCGGCGGGCGATCTGGTCGAGGAGGCGGTCAAGACCGCGGCCACGATCGCCGGCATGGCGCCGCTGGCGGTGATCGCGAACAAGGAAATGGTGAACGTCGCGTTCGAGACGGGCCTCGCGCAGGGCGTGCAGTTCGAGCGGCGGCTGTTCAACGGCCTGTTCGGCACCGCCGACCAGAAGGAGGGCATGGCCGCCTTCGTCGAGAAGCGCGCGGGGCAGTGGAGGGGGAAATAGCCACGCCGTCACCCCGGACGTGATCCGGGCTCCCGCTTCTTCCGCGGCGGCGACGACACAGCGGGACCCCGGCTCAGGGCCGGGGTGACGATACGAGTTTACTGGAGAGCGATATGGCACGCGTCGGGTTCATCGGGCTGGGCAACATGGGCGGCGGGATGGCCGCCAATCTGGCGAAGAAGGGGCACGACGTCCGCGCGTTCGACCTGTCGGCCGAGGCGATGGAGCGCGCGAAGGCGGCGGGGTGCCTGCCGGTCGCCTCCGCGACCGAGGCGGCGGAGGGCGCCGAGGCGGTCGTCACCATGCTGCCGGCCGGGCGGCATGTCGCGCAGGTCTATGCCGAGAGCCTGGGCGGCGCGGCCGCCTCCACCATCCTGATCGACTGTTCGACGATCGACGTCGCCACCGCGCGCGAACTGGCGCAGGGCGCGGCGGCGCGCGGCGTCCCCGCGGTGGACGCGCCGGTCAGCGGCGGGATCGCGGCGGCGGAGGGGGGCACGCTGACCTTCATGGTCGGCGGCAGCGCGGAGGCGTTCGAGCTCGCCCGGCCGTTCCTGGAGGACATGGGCAAGGCGGTGATCCACGCCGGCGGCAACGGTGCGGGACAGGCGGCGAAGCTGTGCAACAACCTGATCCTGGGCTCGACGATGATCGCGACGTGCGAGGCGTTCGTGCTGGCGCAGCGGCTGGGGCTCGACCCGCAGACCTTCTTCGACATCTCCGGGCAGGCGACCGGGCAGAGCTGGTCGATGACGAGCTATTGCCCGGTGCCCGGCGTCGGCCCGGTATCGCCCGCCGATCGCGACTATCGGGGCGGGTTCGCGGGCGCGCTGATGCTCAAGGACCTAAACCTCGCCATGGCGGCGGCGGAGGGCGTCCAGGCGCAGGTGCCGATGGGCGAGCGCGCGCGCGAGCTGTACCAGGCGTTCGCTGACGCGGGGCAGGGCGGGCTGGATTTCTCCGGGATCATCCGGATGCTGGACCGCGGATGATCGTCATCCCCGCCTGAGCGGGAAGGACGGGGTTTCTCCTTGCCATCCGTTCCGAAGCGGCCTTATCCTCCCCGTCAGGAGAGGGCATCGTCATAGCGGGCCCGCGAAAAGGGATGAGACGCGGATGCCCAGCCTGTCAGCGGGAACCCCTGTGCGCGGCGTGGGCGCGCGCGCGCCGGTGAGGCCGCGCAAGCGCGATGGTCGCCACTCGGGCGACGTGCTGCTGGACGCGGCCAGCGGGCTGATGATCGAGCGCAATTCGATCACCGTCACCTTCAACGAGATCGCGGCGCGCGCCGGCCTCAATTCCGCGCTGATCCATTACCGCTTCGGCGGCAAGTCGGGGCTGTTCCGGGCGCTCATCAGCCGCGACGTCGGCGGCACCTTCCCGATGCTGGAGGATCTGGTCGCGGCCGACCTGCCGGCGGAGGAGAAGCTGACGCGCCACATCCAGGCGATCATCAAGACCTATTTCGAGCACCCCTATCTCAACCGCCTGATCGCGGCGCTGTCGCAGGAGGTGGACGGGGAGGGCGCGCGCTTCATCTCCGAGCGCGTGGTGCAGCCGCTGGCGCGCGCGCAGGCCGCGATCCTGGCGCAGGGCGAGGCGGAAGGGGTCTTCCGCCACATCGACCCGATGCTGTTCTATTTCTCGCTGATCGGCGCGTGCGATCACCTGTTCCAGGCTCGCTACGCGTTGAAATGGGCGTTCGGCGTCCCCGACATCGACGATGCGCTGCGCCGCGACTACGCACGCCACGTCATCGCGCTGCTGCTCGACAGCGTGCGCGCCTAGAGTCGTCTGCGACCGAGTTGAATCAAGGGGGATTCACGTAGGGGTGATTTGGTGATTCAAGGTGCTGGCCGGATGGGAGGCTGGCGTGGATGGGCAAGGCGTATTCGGATGACCTTCGCAAGCGGGTGGTAGCGGCGATGGCGACGGGGCGGAGCTGTCGGGAGGTGGGTGCGGCGTTCGACGTGGCGCCGAGCACGGCGGGGAACTGGTGGCGGCGCTACCGGCGCGAGAGCAGCCACGCGGCGCGGCCGATGGGCGGCGATCGGCGCTCGAAGCTGCTGGATCAGGCGGGCTGGATCGGCGAGCGGCTGGCCGAGGTGCCGGAGTTGACGCTGGGCGAAGTCAGGAGCGAGCTGGCCGGGCGCGGGATCGAGGTCAGTTATGCGAGCGTCTGGCGGACGGTGCGCAGGCTGGGGCTGCGGCACAAAAAAAAGGACCATCTTCGCGGCTGAGCAGGACCGGCCGGACGTCGCGGTCGCGCGCGAGGTCTGGCGTGCCGCACAGGCCGGACTGGACTTCACGTCGCTGGTCTTCGTCGACGAGACAGGGACGACCACCAGCATGACCCGGCTGCGCGGCTGGGGCCGGAAGGGCAAGCCGCTGCTCGGCAAGGCACCCCACGGGCACTGGATGACCTCGACCTTCGTCGCCGGCCTGCGCCACGACGGCATCGCCGCGCCGATGCTGATCGACACGCCGATGACCGGCCGCATCTTCCAGCAATGGCTGACCGATCACCTCATCCCCGAACTGCCGCCCGGCAGCATCGTGGTCTGCGACAACCTGGCGGCCCACAAGGTCGACGGCGTCCGGCAGTGTCTCGAGGATGCAGGCATGGGCCTGCTCTACCTTCCAGCCTACAGCCCCGACTTCAACCCGATCGAGCAGGCCTTCGCCAAGATCAAGGCGCTGCTCCGAAAGGCCGCCCCGCGCTCCTTCGACGCCATCGTCACAGCCCTCAAGCACATCCTCAAACGCTTCAGACCCGCCGAATGCGCAAACTACCTCCGACACTCAGGCTACGTGCAAACATGATCGAAACTGACTCTAGCTATTTCGTACGGTCGAGCAGATCGGCGAGATCCCGCTTCCAGAAGCGTGCGACCGTGTGGGTGCCGTGGCCGCGCGTGTCGGCGGTCTCCGGGACCAGCCGGAAGCGCGCATCCTTCATCCGCGCCACCGCGCGGGTCGGGTAGTCGAGGTTGCGCGGGTTGATGAAGTCGTCGGCGGAGTTGATCCACGTCGTCGGCACGGTGATCGCCTCCAGCCGCGACCAGGGGGCATAGCTGCGCGAGGCGTCGACCTGGTAGATCAGGTCGTTGGCGTCGGTCGCGGCGATCGAGGCGGCGACCCGCTGGCGCGCGAACGCCTCCGCCGCGGCGCGGGTGGGATATTGCGCCTGGAAGTAGAGCGGCGCCGCGCCCGCGACGAACAGCAGGCTGGCGGCGGTGCGCAGTCCCTGCACCGGGGGCGTGCGATATTCGCCGTTCTGCCACGCCGGATCGGTCTGGATGCCGTCGATCGCCAGCTGCCGCCACATGCGGTTCAGCCCCGCGATCTCCACCGGCTCGCACGCCAGCGGCATCAGCGCGCGCAGAAAGTCGGCATGCGCCTCGCCCCACATCAGGCTGTGCATGCACCCCATCGACGTGCCCATCACCAGCCGCATCCGGCGGATGCCCAGCCCGTCGCGCAGCAGCCGGTACTGCGCCTCGACCATGTCGTCGTAATCATAGGCCGGGAAGCGCATGTGCAGCCCGTCGGAAGGCTTCGACGAGCCGCCGTGCCCGATGCCGTCGGGCAGGATGATCCAATAGCGCGTGATGTCGAGCGGCTGGCCGGGCCCGTACAATTCGTCCGCGAAGGCGGGATTGAGGAACTGCCTGCCCGTCCCGCCGGTGCCGTGGAGGACCATGACGGCATTGTCGATCTCACCCTTCGCATCGCGATGCGGTTGGCCGAGCGTGGTGTAATGCACGCGCAGCGCGGGCAGCGTCTCGCCCGAGCGGAAGCGGAAGCCCGGAATGATATAATCCGCCTCGCGCGTGGGCCAGCGCGTCGCGGCCGGGGTGCGGGGGACCGCGGCGGCGGCGATCGGTGGCGTGGCGGGCGGCGGGGTGGCGGGAGCGGCTGCCTGAGCCAGCAGCAGGAGAAGCGCGGCGATCATGGCGCGGGTGTGGCGCCGATCGGCGCGCGCGCCAAGCCCTGCCTCACCCCAGCGGCCAGACGAACAGGATCAGCGGCGTGCCCAGGAGCAGGACCAGCAGCGACAGCGGCGCGCCCAGCCGCGCATAGTCGCCGAAGCGATAGCCGCCGGGGCCGAGCACCAGCGTGTTGCACTGGTGCCCGATCGGGGTGAGGAAGTCGCACCCCGCGCCCACCGCGGTCGCCATCAGGAACGCCTCCGGCCGATAGCCCAGATCGCCGGCGAACTGCGCGGCGATCGGTGCCATCACCAGCACGGTCGCGGCATTGTTCAGGAACGGCGTCACCGCCATCGCCGCGGCCAGGATCAGCGCGACCGCGCCCCATGGCGGCAGCGTGGTCGCGAACTGCGCCAGCCACGTCGCGATCACGTCCGACGCGCCGGTGGTGCGCAGCGAATCGGACACCGGGATCAGCGCGCCCAGCATGATGAGGATCGGCCATTCGACATGCTCATAGGCGTCGCGCGGGCTGATGGCGCCGGTCGCCATCACCAGCCCCGCCGCGGCGAAGAAGGCGACCGCGACCGGCACCCAGCCCATCGCGGTCAGGAACATCGCCACGCCCAGGATCGAGATCGGCAGCCATGTCGCGCGCCGCGAGCCGAGCCGCAGGTCGCGCTCCGCCAGCGGCAGGCAGCCGAGATCGCGCAGTTTCCCGGGCATCGTATCCAGCCCGCCCTGAAGCACGACGACGTCGCCCGTGCGCAGGCGGATGTTGGCGAGCCGCCGCGACAGCCGCTCGCCCCGGCGCGAGATCGCGATCAGGTTGACGCCGTGCTGGCGTTGCAGGTTCAGCTGGCCGGCGGTCTGCCCCTCCAGTCGCGATCCGGCGTTGACGACCGCCTCGATCACGCCGACTTCGCCCGCGTCGGTGCCGGCCTCCCTGTCGCGCCGCTCCTGCGCCTTCTCGCGCGCCTCGCCCTCATAGGCGAGGCGGTCGCCCGCGATCACGCGCTCCAGCGCGTCGGGCTCGCCGCCCAGGATCAGCGTGTCGTCCTCCCGCAATTCGGTGTCGGGCAGGGGGGCGCTGCGCATTCCGGCGCGCAGCAGCTGCGTCACCGTCACCTCGCCCTCGTGCCGGTCGAGGAACGCCTGCACCGTCTCCCCGACGGCGGGCGAACCGGCGGTGAGCACCACCTCGGTCACATAGGCGGTGATGTCGAGCGCCTCGCCCATGGTCGGGGCGGCACGGCGGTCCCGCGGGATCAGGCGATAGGCGAAGCGCAGGTAGATCAGCCCGATGACGAACAGCCCGAGCCCGACCGGCGTATAGTCGAACATGCCGAACGGCTGGCCGGTCATCTGCTCGCGCGCGCGGCTGACGATGATGTTGGGGGACGTGCCGACCAGCGTCATCAATCCGCCGAGCAAGGCGGCGAACGACATCGGCATCAGGAAGACCGAGGGGCTGGCGTCGTTCTTCTTCGCCATCTGGAACGAGGCGGGCATGAGCATGGCGAGCGCGCCGATGTTCTTCACCAGCGCGCTGGCGAAGCCGACCGACGCGGTCAGGACCAGCAATTGCGAGCGCACGCGGGTGACGCGCCGCCCGACGCGCCGCAGCGCGCGCTCGACAACGCCCGAGCGCTGCACCGCGGCCGAAATGACCAGCGCGGAGCCGACGATGACGACGATGTCGTCGGAGAAGCCCTTGAACGCCTCCGCGGGCGACACGATGCCGAGCAGCAGCGCGGCCAGCAGCGCGACGATCGCGGTCACGTCGTAGCGGAACCGCCCCCAGATGAAGAGCGCCATCATGCCGATGAGCGTCGCGATGGAGAGGATCTGGGGCAGCGTCATCGTCGAGACAGGAATGCGCGAGACGCCGACAATGTCCGCCGGATTGCGGCACTTGCACGGCGATGGCGGGAATGTCGCCGCACGTGGTGTGGTGGTGGGCGGGGCGCCATGGTGGGTCCGCCGGGGCTCGAACCCGGGACCTCTCGATTAAAAGTCGCTTGCTCTACCGACTGAGCTACGGACCCTCACCATGTTCCGCGGGGCCTATTGATCGGGCGGGCGCGGGTCAACCGGGCATGAAGATGGCGGACGCGCAACCCCGTCACGGGATCGCGCCAGCCCGGCGCGACCGCGAGCAACGGGCGCAGAACGAAGGCGCGCGTGCGAAAGGCGGGGTGCGGGAGGGTGAGCGGGCGCGTCGCGAGGCGTCCGCCGCTCCACAGCACGATATCGAGATCGAGGACGCGCGCGCCCCAGCGGCGCCCGGCGCGGCGCCCCGCGGCGCGCTCCACCGCCTTCAGTCGGGCGAGCAGCGCGGCGGGCGGCTCGGCGGACGCGATCACGGTCACGGCATTGGCGAAGCGGCGGATCGAGGGGCCGAGCGGGGGCGTGTCGATGATCGGCGAGGGGGTACCGCCGAGCAGTGCCAGCGCGGCGCGTACCTCCGCACGCGGCGTGCCGTGACGTCCCCGCCGGTTGCCGCCGACCGCGACCGCATAGGTTGAAATGGCCATCGCGCGCCCGAATATCGCACGCCCATGGATTTCGCACCCTCTCCCATCCCCGCCAGCGAGCCGCCGCGCGATTGTCCCCTCTGCCCGCGGCTGGTCGCGGTGCGCCATGCGCTGCGCGCGGCGCATCCCGACTGGTGGAACGCGCCGGTCAACGCGTTCGGCGACCCCGACGCCTGGCTGGCGATCGTGGGTCTGGCGCCCGGCAAGCAGGGGGCGAACCGCACCGGGCGCCCCTTCACCGGCGACTATTCGGGCGACCTGCTGTTCGGCACGCTCGCCCGATACGGGCTGGCGGAGGGAGGATATGAGGGCCGCCCGGAGGATACGCTGCGGCTGACGGGCGCGGTCATCATCAACGCCGTCAAATGCCTGCCGCCGGAGAACAAGCCGACGACGGAGGAGATCCGCCACTGCCGCCCGTTCCTGGCGGGGCAGGCGGCGGCGCTGCCCAACGTTCGCGTGTTCGTCGCGCTGGGGCAGATCGCGCATCAGTCGACGGTGAAGGTGATGGGCGGGCGGCTGCCCAAGGCGCGGTTCGCGCATCTGGCGGAGCACCGGATGCCGGACGGGCGGGTGCTGATCGATAGCTATCACTGCAGCCGCTACAACCAGAACACCGGGCGGCTGACGCCGGAGATGTTCGCGGCGGTCTTCGCGCGGGCGCTGGCGGTGCGGGAGGAGATGGGGGCGGCTGCCTGACCGATCCGACAATTCGTCACCCCGGGCTCGACCCGGGATCCCGCTTTCCCGCGACCGTGGGGTGAGAAGTGGGACCCCGGCTCAAGGCGGGAACTTTGCAAAACAGGTGCAACGGCACCCAGCCCACGCCGTGCTCCTGCCTGCGCAGGAGCACGGTGTAGCCTTTTGCAGAGGTCTCGCTCAAGTCCGGGGGGACGGGGAGGTTTCCTCAAATGTCCTGCACCAGCCGGCCGTAGAGGTCCGGGCGACGGTCGCGGAAGAACCCGAACGCCGCGCGGTGGCGCTTCACCCGGTCGAGGTCGAGCGTCGCGGTGATGACGCCTTCCTCCTCGCGGTCGAGCTCGGCCAGGATGTCGCCGCGCTCGTCGGTAATGAAGCTGGTGCCGTAGAAGGTCTGGCCGTGCTCGGTGCCGACGCGGTTGGCGGCGATCACCGGCACGACGTTCGACACCGCATGGCCCACCATCGCGCGCCGCCACAGCCGCGCGGTGTCGAGCGAGGTGTCGTGCGGCTCGCTGCCGATCGCGGTGGGGTAGAAAAGCATTTCCGCCCCCATCAGCATCATCGCGCGCGCGGTTTCGGGATACCATTGGTCCCAGCACACCCCGACGCCCAGCGTCGTCCGCTCCGGCCCCTTCCACACCTTGAACCCGGTATTGCCGGGGCGGAAGTAGAACTTCTCCTCATACCCCGGGCCGTCGGGGATGTGGCTCTTGCGATAGAGGCCCTGGATCTCGCCGTCGGGGCCGATCATCGCCAGCGAATTGTAATGGTGCGGGCCGTCCAGCTCGAAGAAGCTGGTGGGGATCCACACCTTCAGCGCCTCGGCCAGCGCCTGCATCGCCAGCACCGCCTTGTGCTCGCCCGCCGGCGCGGCGTTGGCGAACAGCGATTCGTCCTCCACCCGGCAGAAATACTCGCCCTCGAACAATTCGGGCGGGAGGATGACCTGCGCGCCGCGCGCATGCGCCTCGCGCACGGCGTCGGACACCTTCGCGATATTCGCGTCGATGTCGGCGGAGAAGGCGAGCTGGAGCGCGGCGACGGTGATCTGGGTCATGCGCGCGCAGATAGGCGCGCGCGCGCGTGGGGGGAAGGCCTCCCGTCATGGCGAGGGCGGGCCTAGAACGCCCGCCCCGGCAGGGTCGGCACCACCAGCGGCGGGCGGACGCGGCGCGCGAGCTGGAACGACACGCCGATCACCGCGGCGTGGTTCATGTTCGCGCGTCCGTTCACCGCGCGCTGGCGCTGGTTGAGGTAGCCGAATTCCATCGCCACGTCCTCGCGCAGCGGCACCTGGAGCCCGGCGAAGGTCCACAGATCGTCATAGCCCTTGCGCGCGCCCCAGTCGGCCTTGCTCAGGTTCCAGTAGAGCTCGGTCGAGGCGACCGCGGTGGGGCCCGCGCCGGACTCCTTCCCCAGCGGCAGCGCGAAGAGCAGCTGCTGCGCGACGCGGACGTTCCAGTCCTGCCCGGTCGAGCGCTTGCGCTCCTCCAGCCGGGTCTGCATCCGCACGCCGACGCGCCCGATGTTGCCGATGCGGTAGCCGAACTGCTGGAAGAAGCGGTCCTCGTGCAGCCCGAAGATGCGCGCGCCGTCGATATAGGCGTAGAGATAGCCGCCCGACGCGATGAGGTTGTCGTTGACGCGATAGGAAATGACCGGCGGGATGATCGTGATCGGCGCGGTCGCGGCATTGGGGGTCGACACGCGCGGCTGGATGTCCATCGTCGCGAAGACATTGTCGCCCAGCGGCGCGGTGACCTGGATGCTGCCCCACAATTGCCCGCCGTGGTTGATCTCGTCGGCGTGCGCGGCGGCGGGGAGCAGCAGGGCGGCGAGCGGGAGGAGGCGCATCATCCGATCAGCAACCCCGCCAGCGCCGCGGACATCAGGTTGGCGAGGCTGCCCGCCGCCAGCGCGCGCAGGCCCAGCCGCGCGATCGTCGGGCGCTGGTTGGACGCCAGGCTGCCCGTGACCGCCATCTGGATCGCGATCGAGGAGAAATTGGCGAAGCCGCACAGCGCGAACGTCACCACCGCGATCGTGCGCGGCGACAGCTGCGCGGCCTGCTTGCCGAGGTCGATATAGGCGACGAACTCGTTGAGGACGATCTTCTCGCCGAACAGCCCGCCGGCGATCCCCGCCTCGCTCCACGGCACGTTGAGCAGGAACATGATCGGCTGGAAGACGAGCCCGAGCAGCCCCTGGAAGCTGAGCCCCGGCATGCCGACGAGCCCGCCCAGGCTGGCGAGCAGCCCGTTGGCGAGCGCGACCAGCGCGACGAACGCCAGCACCATCGCACCGACCGCGACCGCCAGCTTCACCCCCGTCTGCGCGCCCTGCGCGGCGGCCATGATGAGGTTGGCGGGCTTCTCCTCGTCGTGCGTCGCCTCGGGCAGGGGCTCGCCCGGCGTCCCCTCCGGCAGCAGCGCGGCGGGGCCCATCCCGCTGATGCGCGACTCGGCGAGCGCGATCTGGCGATCCTCGTCGGGCAGGTCGCCCAGCGGCAGCTCGCCCTCGGGCGGCAGCACGCGGTCGGGCATGACGATCTTCGCCATCAGGATGCCGCCGGGCGCCGCCATGAAGCTGGCCGCGAGCAGATAGTCGATGCTGATCCCCATCGAGGCATAGGCCGCCAGGATCGTGCCAGCGACGCCCGCCATCCCGCTGGTCATGACGGTGAACAGCTGCGCGGGCGTGAGCCCGGCGAGGTAGGGGCGGATGACGAGCGGCGATTCGCTCTGCCCGACGAAGATGTTGGCGGCCGCGCACAGGCTCTCGACCTTCGATACGCCGATGACCTTCTCGATCGCGCCGCCGACCCAGCGCACGACGCGCTGCATCACGCCCAGATAATAGAGGATCGAGACGAGGCTGGCGAAGAAGATGATGACCGGAAGCGCGGCGATCGCGAAGCTCTGCCCGCCGACGTCGGGTGCGGCGAGGCGGCCGAAGAGGAACTCGGTGCCCTTTTGCGAATAGCCGAGCAGCGCGGCGACACCGCTCGACGCGCCCTGCAACGCGGCACGGCCGGGCCCCCAGTAGAGGACGACGACCGCGATCAGCACCTGAAGCGCGAAGGCGCTGCCCACGACGCGCACGCGGATCGCGCGCCGGTCGGCGGACAGCAGCACCGCGAGCAGCAGGATGACGACGATGCCCGCGAGGCCGATGAGGATTCTCTGCATTCTTCCGCAAATTCCGCGAGGTTGCCGGTCACGCGGCCCCCCGCGCGGTCGCGCACCTTTACACGCGTGCGCGTGGGTGGCCAGCCCTTGTGACCCGTGGGGCCATTACCCGCGACACGTCACCCCGGCCTTGAGCCGGGGTCCCGCTTCTCTGCCACCTCGGGAGAAAGCGGGACCCCGGGTCAAGCCCGGGGTGACGGCCGGTGAGAGCGGCGTTGCTCGACAGGAAAGGAGGTTGAGGCGGTGTCCCCAACCGATCCCCACCTCCGTCATTCCCGCGGAGGCGGGATACCAGACACGCTGACGTTGCGGCCCTTGCGCGGACCTGCGCGTCTGGATCCCCGCCTCCGCGGGGATGACGCTAAGGGGCGCGGGAGGGGCACAATAGGGAGGCGACGTAACGTGTTGCCCGTGCCGCATACCCTCCGCTATCGAGCGGCATGGAACCCGCCGCCACCGCCCCGCCCATCGCGCGCTCGATGTTCGTGCTGTCGATCCTGTACGGCGGGATGGTCTGCATGGCGGGCGTGCTGGGGGTGAAGCAGGTCGCGCTGGGGCCGCTGGCGGTGGAGGCGGGGATCTTCGCGTTCCTGCTGCTGGTGGCGATGTCGAGCGCGGTCGCGGAACTCCACGGGCAGCGGACCGCCACGTTGCTGGTGCGGCTGGGCTTCGTGCCGCTGCTGGTGTCCGCCGCGCTGATCCAGCTGGTGCTGGTCCTGCCGCACGATCCCGGCATGTACCCGCCCGCCGTCGACGCGTTCCCGGTGGTGGTGGGGCAGAGTGCGCGGATGATGATCGCGGGGCTGATCTCCTACGGCATCTCGCAGTCGCTGAACGTCGCGATCTTCTCGAAACTGTCGGCGGGCCAAGGGCGCGGCGCGTGGTGGCGCGGGATGATCGCCAGCATCGTCAGCCAGATCGTCGACACGGTCCTGTTCATCAGCATCTCGTTCCTGGGCGAGCGGCCGATCCTGGCGCTGATGGCGGGGCAGATGCTGACCAAGGTCGTGCTGTCGATCGTGCTGGTGCCGCTGCTCATCACCTTCTTCGTGCGGCTGGGGCGGCGACTGGACGCCTGACCCTTGCGGTCGCTATGGCGCGGCGCATGACCGATCCCACCCCCTCTCCCTCCTTGTCCCCCGCGCTGAAGGCCGAGACGCTGGTCGAGGCGCTGCCGTACCTCCAGCGCTATGCCGGTGCGACCTTCGTCGTGAAATACGGCGGCCATGCGATGGGCGATCCCGAGGCGCAGGCGGATTTCGCCGAGGACGTCGTGCTGCTGAAGGCGGTCGGGATCAACCCGGTCGTGGTCCACGGCGGGGGGCCGCAGATCGGGCGGATGCTCAAGCGGCTGGGGGTCGAGTCGCGGTTCGTCGACGGGCTGCGCGTGACCGATGCGGAGACGGCGCAGATCGCGGAGATGGTCCTGGCGGGATCGATCAACAAGGAGATCGTCAGCTGGATCGGGCGTGCGGGCGGACGTGCGGTCGGCATTTCGGGCAAGGACGGCGGGCTGGTGCAGGCGGAAAAGGTCGGTCGCTCCGACCCCGATCCGTTGCAGGGGATCGAGCGCAAGGTCGACCTGGGCTTCGTCGGCGAGCCGGTCGCGGTTGACCGCCGCCTCATCGATACGCTGAGCGCGGACGGGATCATCCCGGTGATCGCGCCGATCGGGATCGGTGCGGACGGGCACACCTATAACATCAACGCCGACACGATGGCGGGCGCGATCGCCGCGGCACTGGGGGCCAAGCGCTTCTTCCTGCTGACCGACGTCGCGGGCGTGCTGGACAAGCAGGGGCAGCTGATGAGCGACCTCGACCCCGCCGCGGTGCGCGCGCTGCGCGAGGACGGGACGATCAGCGGCGGCATGATCCCCAAGCTGGAGACGTGCGTCGCCGCGGTCGAGGCGGGGGTCGATGCCGCGGTGGTGCTGGACGGGCGCGTGCCGCATGCGATGCTGCTGGAGATCTTCACGAAGCGCGGCGCGGGGACGCTGATCCGGCGGGGGGCATAAAGGTCCGCCGTCATCCCGGACACGGGCCGGGCCTCTGCAAAACGGGTGCAACGGCATCGAGTCCACGCCGTGCTCCTGCCTACGCAGGAGCACGGCGTCGCCTTTTGCAAACGTCCCACACGAGCCGGGGTCCCGCTTCTGCTGTGGCGGTGGCGAGAAAGCGGGACCCCGGATCAAGTCCGGGGTGATGAGGAGGGGACATGTTCCTTTCTCCAACGCGGTGCCCTATATCCGCCACACACCCTTTCGGAGACGCGCCGCGTGCTGATGTTGACCCTTATCCAGATCCTTCAGGTGATCTTCCAGGTCGTCCGCTGGGTCATCCTGATCCAGTTCGTGCTGTCGCTGCTGATCGTCTTCAACATCATCAATACGTCCAGCCCGTTCATCCGCTCGCTGCACGACGGGCTCGATCGGCTGACCGAGCCGCTCTACCGGCCGATCCGCCGCTTCCTGCCGAACACCAGCGGGATCGATTTCGCGCCGATGGTGGTCCTGCTGCTGCTGGTGATCTTCAACATCATCCTGAACAACATCGCGACCAGCATCATGGCGGGCGGCGCGCTCTGAGTGCGTGGGCGGCCACCGCCCGGGGGCTGACGATCGCGGTCCGCGCGACGCCGCGCGGCGGGCGTGACGCGCTGCTGGCGGGGACCGGCGAGCATTTCCTCGCACGGCTCGCCGCCGCGCCCGTCGACGGGGCGGCGAACGACGCGCTGGTGGCGCTGGTCGCGCATCATTTCGGGGTGCCGCGGCGCGACGTGACGCTGGTGGCGGGGCATCGCGCGCGCATCAAGCGCGTGACGGTCGCCGGCGACGCCGCAGCGCTGGCGGAAATCGCCGCAGCGCTCTATGCGGCGGCCCCATGACGGCGACGATGATCGATGGGAAGGCCTTTGCGGCCGGGCTGCGCGAGCGCGTGGGGGCGGCGGCGGCGACGTTCACGGCACGGGCCGGGCGCAGGCCGGGGCTGGCGGTGGTGCTGGTGGGGGAGGACGCCGCGAGCGCGGTGTACGTCCGCTCCAAGGGCAAGGCGACGGTCGCCTCGGGGATGGAGAGCATCGAGCATCGCCTGCCCGCCGACACCACGCAGGACGCGCTGATCGCGCTGGTCGATGCGCTGAACGCGGACGATGCGGTCGACGGCATCCTGGTCCAGCTGCCGCTGCCGCGCCACATCGACGAGCAGGCGGTGCTGATCCGCATCGATCCGGACAAGGATGTCGACGGCTTCCACCCGGTCAATGCCGGGCGGCTGGCGACCGGGATGGACGGGCTGGTGCCGTGCACGCCGCTGGGCTGCATCCTGCTGCTCAAGGACCGCCATGCGTCGCTGTCGGGGATGGAGGCGGTCGTGATCGGCCGCTCCAACATCGTCGGCAAGCCGATGGCGCAGCTGCTGCTGAAGGAAAGCTGCACCGTCACCACGGTGCACAGCCGCACGCGCGACGTCGCCGGTCACGTCCGCCGCGCCGATATCGTCGTGGCGGCGGTGGGCATCCCGGCGTTCGTCAGGGCGGACTGGGTGAAGCCGGGTGCGACCGTGATCGACGTCGGCATCAACCGCACCGACGCCGGGCTGGTCGGCGACGTCGACCCGGCGGCGGCGGAGGTCGCCGGCGCGATGACGCCGGTGCCCGGCGGGGTGGGGCCGATGACGATCGCGGTGTTGATGCGCAACACGCTGGTCGCGGCGCATCGCCGTGCCGGGCTGCCCGCGCCGGAGGGGCTGTGATCCTGCTCGCGCTCGCCGCGCAGGCGAGCGCGGTGGACGCGGAGCGCGCCTTCGCCGCGACCGCGCATGTGAAGGGGCAGTGGACCGCATTCCGCCGCTATGCCGCGGACGATGCGGTGATGTTCGTGCCGCAGGCGGTTCGGGCGCAGGACTGGCTGAAGGGGCGCAAGGACCCCCCGGTGTCGGTGCAGTGGCAGCCCGCGACGGTGTTCGATTCGTGCGACGGCGAGCGCGCGGTGACGACGGGCCCGTGGACCGCGGAAGGCGGTGCGCACGGCACCTTCACGACATTGTGGGTTCGGCGCGAGGACGGCTGGCGGTGGATCATGGATCATGGCCGCGACACGCCGCAGCCGGTCGCCGCGGCGCAGGCGGTGCGCCATGTCCGTCCGGTGTGCGACGCGCTGCCGACCGATGCCGATGTGGATGACCGCAACCGGCGGCTGATGTCGCTGTTCGGCGGGGCAGAGCGCAGCGAGGCGGAATGGTACCGGGCGCGCGTCGCGCTCGACGGCTTCGCCGACGACGTGGCGGTGCAGCGCGACGATGCGATGCCGACGACCGGCGCGCCGCGCGACCTGCCCGAAATGGCGCTTCCCGGCATGGTAGTCTCGGGCGAGAGCCAGGACGGGACGCTGCACTGGCGCAGTGCGCCGCTGAAGGGCGCGGCGGGCGCGCACGACCTGATCGTCAGCCAGTGGCAGGGGCGCGCGAGGGGCTGGCGTATCGTGCTGTATGAGACGACAGGGGTGACGCCATGATCGAGCTGTTCGTCTCCGCCTTCGTCACTTTCTTCGTGGTGATCGACCCGCCCGGCTGCGCGCCGATCTTCGCCGGGCTGACCGCGGGCGCGAGCGCGGCGCATCGTCGCGCGATGGCGATCCGCGCGGTGATGGTCGCGGCGGGCATCCTGCTGACCTTCGCCTTCATCGGCGAGCCGCTGCTCCACGGGCTGGGGATCGAGCTCGCCAGCTTTCGCATCGCGGGCGGGATCATGCTGTTCCTGATCGCGCTGGAGATGGTCTTCGAGAAGCGCACCCAGCGGCGCGAGGATCGCGCGTCGAAGATCTCTCCGGAGGAAGCCGACGACGTCTCGATCTTTCCGATGGCGATGCCGATGATCGCGGGGCCGGGATCGATCGCGACCGTCATGCTGCTGATGGCGCGCGCGCACGGCGCCACCAATTCGGCGGTGGTGATGGCGGCGCTGGCGGCGAACCTGGCGCTGATGCTGGTGTCGCTGCTGGCGGCGGGGCCGCTGATGCGCGTGCTGGGGGCGAAGATCGAGGCGGTCATCACGCGGCTGCTGGGCGTGCTGCTGGCGGCGCTGGCGGTGCAGTTCGTGATCGACGGGGTGATGGAGCAGTTGAAGTAGCCTACTCACGTCCGTCACCCCGGACTTGATCCGGGGTCCCGCTTCTTCAGCGGCGTGTCGAAGGTAGCGGGACCCCGGCTCAAGGCCGGGGTGACGGCCATCTATTCGATCCGGAACGCGCGGAACGGCGATCCCTTCGCCAGCGGGACCGGCGTCAGCCACGCAAACGTCTCGCCCTTCGCCAGCCGGCTGTAGAAGCCCGCGGGCGCCCTGGCGCGATAGTTGGTCGATTCGGCCATGTCGGGGCACAGCAGCAGGATCGTCGCGCCGTGGCGCTTCATGATCGCGCGCGCCTCGTCCGGCGAGCGTTCGAAGGCGTGGTGGACGTCCAGGATCGCGTCGCCGTTGCGGTGGTACGGCCCCGCGATCGCGTCGTGGTGCGTCAGCGTGACGAGCCGCGGGCCGAGGTCGACGAAGGTGAACATCGTCTGCGCCGGGATGCGGTTGAGCGGCGCCATCGCGGGGATCGTCAGGCAGCGCCCGGTCGCGCGGTTGACGCGCTGGACATAGGGTTTGGGCGCATCGATCCGGAACCAGTCGATCGCCAGCTGCGCGAACGAGCCCGACAGCACGACGAACGCGGCGACCGCGGCGAAGCCCTTTACGAAGCGGTGGCGCGGGGCGAGCAGCCACGGCACCAGCATCCACGCCAGCGCCGCCGCGCCGGGGATCGCGAGCAGCTGCGCCGCGGGCCCGGCGCGCGCCTGCCACAGCAGCATCAGCGCGGCGAACGCGCCGAACAGCGCGACGCAGGCCCAGCCGAGCACGCGGCGGTCGAAGCGCGCACGCCACGTCGCCAGCATCGCGCCGATCAGCCCGATCAGCGGCAGCGTGACGATCGGCAGCGCGACGCGCAACGGATGCTTGTAGATCGGCTTCGCCTCGCGCACGTTGGCGAGCCAGGTGGCATAGAGTTCGGGCGACACCTGCTCCGGCCGCCCCAGGCATTGCGGGAAGGCGAGCGCGAAGAACCCCGCCAGCGCCGCGCCCGCCGCGACGGTCAGCGCGAGCCGCACGCCGGCGTGGCGCGGCGACCAGAGCGCGAGCGCCAGCAGCAGCGCCCCCGCCAGCACCATCGTCGAGAGCCACACCGGGGTCAGCGCGTCGCACCTCAGCACGCGGTTGGCATAGGAGGTGAAGCCCGCATAGCCCGCCGCGGTGCCGCCGCCGAGCGCCAGCGCATAGGCCATCAGCCGCGGGCGCTCCGCGGCGTCCCATACCCACGACAGCGCGATGATCGCGCCGGCCATCGCGGCATAGGGCAGCATCTCCAGCCCGATCGTGAACGACACCGCGGTGGCGATGCCGACCAGCGCACCGCCACGCGCGCGCGCCGGGTCGCACAGGCCCGCCACCGTGACCGCCAGCATCGCCAGCTGCCAGCCGTGGTGATCGATGCGGTCGGGCATGAACATCCCCAGACACACCGTGGTGGCGAGGAACAGCGCGATGCCCAGCGGCCAGGCGAGCGGCGCCACCAGCCGGCGGACCGTCGCGCCCAGCGCCACCAGCGCGACGCCCATCGGCAGCATCGGCGCGATGCCGCACGCCAGCCGCTCCGCCTGCGCCACGCCCACGATCGGGCGGAGCAGCACGATCAGGCCTGCGATCGGCAGGTCGACCAGCCGCGACCAGTGGATGTCGAACCCCGCGGGCGGGTTCAGGCGGTAGTTGCGCAGGTCGAACCAGCCCTGCCCGTTCAGGAGGCCGCGCACCTGCATCAGCCGCATGTTGTCGTCGGTATCGCCCAGCGACAGCCACTGGATCGCATTCCAGCGCTTCCACAGATACCACGCCATGATGACCGCCCAGGCATAGAGCGTCAGGCGGATCCAGCGGCGGTCGAGCAGCTGCGCCGCGCGTCTCAGCATCGGATGGGTCAAAAGGCTTCCTTCACCGGCGCCATGGTATTAGTGGCGCCTCGCGGCGGCGTGCTTACGCCTGCCCGCGCAAAGGGCAAGGTTCTTGGCAGCGCTACGTTTCCCCTCCTTCGTCAGTCCGGCGCGCCGCGAGACGTTCTGGCAGCTGGTCCGCTTCGGCGTGACCGGGGGGGCGATGACCGCTTTCTACGCCGCGATCTACTGGCCGCTCGCCACCTATGTCATGAACCCCAATCTGGCGGTGGTCATCGCCTTCCTGGCGGCGACGACGCTGGGGCGGTTCGCGCACGGCGCGGTCAGCTTCCGCGGCTATGGCACGCGCAATGCCGCGACGGCGCGTCGATTCTTCCTTGTCCAGCTGTTCGGGTTCGTGCTTCAGCAGGGCTTCACCTGGGTGCTGGTCACCGGCCCCTTCTTCCACGGCCCGACGTGGTGGCCGCTGGTTCCCGCCGTCTCGGTGGTGCCGCTGCTCACCTTCTGGCTGCAACGCAACTGGGTTTTTCGATAGACCATGGACCGCCGCGTCTACGACCGCATGGCCGAGCATGATTCCACCCATTGGTGGTACCGCGCGCGGCGCGACATCCTGTCCGACTATCTGACGCGGTACGCCGCGCTGCCCCGGGACGCGTCGATCCTGGAGATCGGGTGCGGCACCGGGCACAACCTGGCGATGCTGGCGCAGTTCGGCACCGTCGACGCGATCGAGATCGATCCCGCCGCGCGCGCGGTCGCCAGCCAGCGGCTGGGCCGCCCGGTGGGCGAGGCGCCGCTGCCCGAGCTGCCGGGCGTGCCGCGCGGCAGCTACGACCTGATCGCGGTGCTGGACGTGGTCGAGCATATCGCGGACGATGTCGCCGCGCTGGCCGCGATGCGCGACTGCCTGGCGCCCGGCGGCAAGGTGCTGATCGCGGTGCCGGCGCACCAGTGGATGTGGAGCGCGCACGACGTCGTGAACCACCACCACCGCCGCTATTCGAAGGACACGCTGGTCAAGGCGATCCGGGCGGCGGGGCTGAAGGAGCGCGGGCTGACCTATTTCAACTCGCTGCTGTTCCCGCTGGCGGCGGCGGCGCGCGTCGCGGGGCGGGTCACGGGGCGCGACGACAGCGACGATTCGCCCCCGGCCGCGCCGCTCAACGCGCTGTTCGAGCGGATTTTCCGCGCCGAACGGTTTCTGGTCGGGCGGGTGCCGATGCCGATCGGGGTGTCGATCCTGACGCTGGCGGAGCGGGGGTGAGGCGAGAGCCCCTCCCCTTCAGGGGAGGGGTTGGGTTGGGGCAGTCACGGGCGGAGGTCTCTGCGAGGCTACCCCCACCCCCTACCCCTCCCCTGAAGGGGAGGGGCTCGGTTCGATCACTCCCCCATCATATGCAACACCACCTGCCGCCGGTGCGGGGCGGTGCGGTGTTCGAAGAGGTACAGGCCCTGCCACGTGCCGAGCGTCATCCGCCCGTTCGCGACCGGGATCGATAGCGATACGTCGGTCAGCGCGGTCTTCAGATGGGCGGGCATGTCGTCGGGCCCCTCGTCGTCGTGTTCGTATTCGCGCGACTCGGGTGCCAGCTTCGCGAAATAGCGCTCCAGGTCGCGGCGTACCGCAGGCGCCGCATTCTCGTTGATGAGCAGCGAGGCGGAGGTGTGGCGGCAGAAGACCGTCAACAGCCCCGTTTCCATCCCCTGCGCGGCGACCCAGCGCGCGACCTCGGCGGTGATCTCGACCAGTCCCTGACCGCGCGTCGCGATCGTCAGCACGGACTGCGCCTGCCGCATCAGAACAGCCGCCCGCCGTCGGGCACGGTGACGTCTGGCGACACCAGCACGACCTTGCCGTCGGCATCGGGGAAGCCGAGCGTGAAGACCTGCGACATGAACTTGCCGATCTGGCGCGGGGGGAAGTTGACCACCGCGGCGACCTGCCGCCCGATCAGCGCCTCGCAGGTGTAATGTTCGGTGATCTGCGCCGAGGACCGCTTCGTCCCCAGCGTCGGGCCGAAGTCGATCGTCAGCTTGAAGGCGGGCTTGCGCGTCTCCGGAAACGGCTCGGCCGCGACGATCGTGCCGACGCGGATGTCGACCCTCAGGAAATCGTCGAAGGTGATCGGCGGCGCGGCCCCCGCATCGGCGTCATGCGTGACGTGCATCAGAAATCCGGGTTCTCGTAGTAATTGGGCGGCTCGATCCCGCTGATCCGCTCGGCCAGCAGCGGGCGGAAGCTGCGCCGGCTCTTGAATGCGGAATACCACGCCTTGGTATGCGCATGCCCGGTCCAGTCGATCCCGCCGAGATAGTCGGCGACCGAAATCTGTGCCGCCGCGGCGAGATCGGCGAGGCTGATCGTCGACCCGGCGATCCATTTGCGGTGATCGAGGAGGAAATCAATGTAATCGAGGTGCCCGACCGCGCTCTTCATCGCCTCGCGCAGGCGCGACGCATCGGGGGTCATGCGGTGGACGATGCGCTTCATCATCCGCTCGTCGAGCAGCGGCTGCGTCACGTCGCGGTGGAAATGCGTGTCGAACCACGCGACCAGCCGGCGAATCTCCGCGCGATCGGCGGCGGTGCCGTTGATCATCGCGGCGCGCTCCACCGTTTCCTCGAAATATTCGCAGATCGCCATCGAATCGACCAGCACGATGCCGCGCTCGTGATCGGTCATCACCGGGGTCTGCCCGGCGGGGTTCATGTCGACGAAGGCGTCGCGGCGTTCCCACGGATTCTCGCGCACCAGCTGATAGCCCACGTCCTTTTCGTTCAGGAGCGTGCGCAGCTTGCGCGTGAAGGGACACAGCGGGAACTGATAGAGCTGCCACATAGCCCGTGCTGTTAGGCGCAAAGGGCGGGGCGGGGGAAGCGCTTACATGGGAATTGATCGACGCAGGCGCGCCGTGCGACGCATCGGGCGGGTCGACTCCTTGGCCAGTTGCTGTATTAAGGCACCATGGCAGCGCTCAGCAGCGACGACTCCCCCGTATACCTCCGCCTGCGCGGCACGATCGCGGCGGCGATCCTGCGCGGGGAATATGGCGCGGGCGACCAGCTGCCCTCGGTCCGCGCGCTGGCGGCCGAGCATGGCGCGAACCCGCTGACCGTGGCCAAGGCGTATCAGAGCTTTCAGGACGATGGCTATGTCGAGGTGCGACGCGGCGT
The DNA here is from genome assembly GCF_036946125.1 of Sphingomonas adhaesiva. Classification (NCBI taxonomy): domain Bacteria; kingdom Pseudomonadati; phylum Pseudomonadota; class Alphaproteobacteria; order Sphingomonadales; family Sphingomonadaceae; genus Sphingomonas; species Sphingomonas adhaesiva. Next base: position 2,427,087 of record NZ_JAQIJT010000002.1, on the reverse strand, counting down.
CGGCATGTTCGTGCTGGCGGGCGCGGCGGAGCGGCTGCGCGATGCGGAGCGCGCCGATTTCGTGGCGCAGCAATGGCCGCGCATCCGCGAGCGGATCGAGCTGCTCGGGCTGGATGCGGCGGACCTGCTGGAACGCCGTCCCGCGTGACGTTATGGTCGCGCGGATGACACGTCGTTCGCTTTCGATCGCCGCGGGCGGTGCGCTGCTGCTCGCCGCCTGCCAGCAGCAGCCAGCACCCCCGCCGGCCGCGACGCCCACGCCGTCCCCCTCCGCATCGCCCGGCGCGACGGCGAGCGCGGCGGCAGGTGCGCTGACCCGCTACGTCGGCAGCTATCCCAGCGACACGGTGGGCACGAGCAGCTTCCTGTCGGACCCGGCGGTGCGCGCGGCGGTCGCGTCCGCGGTCCCCGATCCGGGTATCCGCGAGCGCGTGCTGGATGCGGAGGCGACCGCGACCCCGATCGCGCTGGTCGAGGGGCGGGTGCTGTCCTACGCCTGCGAGCCGCACAATTGCGGGCCGCACAATTGGGCGATCGCGGTGACGCCGGATGCGCGGACCGCGGCGGTATGCTATTACGATCAGGATGCGCAGGAGGCGCGCTGGTACCCGCAGGGGGCGGGGCCGAACCCCGAGGGCGGTTGTCCGTCGGGGGAATAGGCGTCAACTCCGCCGGATGAGCGCGCGCGCCAGCCGGCGGTCCTCCAGCGAATAATAGAGCCAGATCGCGCCGTCCGCGACCACGACCGAGGCGGCGAAGGCGATGTCCGTCGCGCTGCGGTCGTCGACCGGGGGCGGGGTGACGAGCGGCTGGATGCCGCGCGCGACGACGCGGGTGTAATCGGCGTCGAACGCGACCCAGCCGATCCGCCAGCGCGCGTCGCGCGTCGCGCCGTTGTAGAACATCACCGGCATCGCCGGATCGTCGCGCAGCAGCGGCCCGGTCGACAGATGCCAGTCGTCCCAGCTGTCCTCGCGCGGCATGAAGGGCGTCGGCTGCTCGGTCCACGGCCCCGCCACGCCCGCGCCGATGGCCAGCCCGATGCGCGACGCGTCGTCCGCGGCATATTCGTAGAACAGCCGCCAGCGCCCGTCGTCGCTGCGATCGACCGTCGCCTCCTTCGTATTGCCCTCCGACTTGGACGAGGCGAGCGCGACGCCGCTCTTGACCAGCCGGTCGAGCGCGGGGCCCGTCGCGTAGGACAATTCGCCATGCGCATGATCGGCGAGGACGCCCGAATAATAGACGACATAGCCGTCCGCGGTGCGAACGACGGTGGGATCCTCCACCCCGCCCGCATCATGCGCGTCGGGTCCGGGGACGATCGATGGCGCGTCGAGCATCGCGAAGCGGCGCCCGTCGTCGCTCCACCCGGCCCAGATCTGCCCGGTATCGACCATCGGCTCGCCGGGGCGCGTGACCGCGCGCACCATGATGCCCCATCGCCCGTCGTCCTCGCGCCAGACGAACGGGCTCATCAGGTCGCGCGCCATCAGCGCCGGCGGGCCGTCCAGCGCGACGGTGTCGATCCGCCTGACGTTGAAATCGAGCTCGATGTCGCTGGGCGCCACATCGTCCTTGCGGTGCGGATCGGCGGTGGCGGCGGTGCCGTGCATCATGCGCCCACCGCCTGCATCAGCGACAGCCCGCCGTCGATGACGATCCGCGCGCCGGTGATGTAGCGCGCCCGGTCGGAGGCGAGGAATACCGCCAGATCGGCCACCTCCGCCGGATCGCCGGCGCGGCCCATGGGGATGTTGCGCTCCAGGCTTGCGCGATAGGCGGCGTCGCTTTGCGCGCGCGCGTTCATCGGGGTCAGGATCATGCCCGGTTCGATCGCGTTGACGCGGATGCCGCGCGGCGCCTCCTCGATCGCCAGCGTCTCGACCAGGTTCGACAGCCCGCCCTTGGCCGCGCAATAATCCGCCCCGCCCGCGCGCACGGCATAGGCGTGGATCGAGGAGATGTGGATGATCGCCGCGTCGCGCTTCGTCTCGCCGCGTCCGGTCAGGAAACGGCGCGAGGTGAGGAACGCGCCGGTCAGGTCGGTGTCGATCAGCCGCCGCCACTGGGCGAGCTGCATCGTCCGGACGGTCACCCCGCTCATGTTCAGCCCGGCGGAATTGACGAGCACGTCGGGTGGTCCCCACGCGCGTTCGACCGCGGCGAAGGCGGCATCGACCGACCCCTCGTCATCGACATGCGCCTGGACGGTCATCGCCTTGCCGCCGCGGTCGCGGACGGCACCGGCGGTTCGCTCGGCAGCGGCGGCGTCGGCGAAGTAGAGGACGGCGACGCGGTCGCCCAGCCCGCCGAAGGCGGCGGCGCACGCGGCCCCGATACCCGATTCCGCCCCCGTCACCACCACCGTCCGCCCCGTCATCGCCGCGCGCCTCCATGCTGTCGCGGCGGGATAACGAACGGGCGGGGGGTTGGTGGCACGACGACGCCGGAGCGCCGCGCAGCGCGTCAGATCGGACGGTCGGCCGCCGCGACCTCCGGATTGACCAAAGCTTTCGATTCCCGGAAATACGTGCCGCATGGACGCCGACGAACGTTTTGCCGATGATCGTCCCCTGCGCCGCGTCAATCTGAACGATCTCTACGCGCTCGACGCCATCCTGCACGCTCCCACGCTGACCGCGGCGGGACGAATGGTGTCCCTCAGCCAGCCGGCGATGAGCATGGCGCTGCGCAAGCTGCGCATCCAGTTCGCTGACCGGCTGGTGAGCTATGCGGGGGGACAGCGCCAGCTGACCCCGCTGGCCGAGGCGCTGCGCGGGCGGACCCGCCGCCTGCTGCGCGAGGCGGACGATGCCTTCCACCTGACGATGCAGTTCGACCCGGCCACCACCGAGCGGACCGTGACGATCGCGGCGCCGGAGTCGGTGCAGCTGCTGCTGCTGAGCCATGTGGTGCCGTCGTTGTTGCAGCAGGCCCCCGGTCTGAAGGTGGACCTGATGCCGTTCGATCACGGCGGCACCGAACGGATGTTCGAGCGCGGTGCCGACATGGCGCTGGTCCCCGGACAATTCGCGAGCCGCGCGCTGGCGTCGCGGCCGCTGTTCGATCAGGGCGTGGTGGCGATGGTCTGGAACCGGCATCCGCTCGCGGCGGTCGGTTCGCTCGACCGCGAGCAGTTCCTGGGCGGTCGTCACGCCGCGCTGTTCGAGCGCATCGAGCGCAACGAGTTCGGCGCGATCCTCGACGAATCGATCTTCAGCGCGCGGCGGATCGTGGTCCGCACCGGGCTGCACTCGGCGCTGCCGCGGCTGGCGGTCGGCACCGACCTGATCGTCACCGCCGCGAGCTGGCTGGCGCAGTTCCATGCCGCGATGTGGCCGCTCCAGCTGCTCAAGCTGCCCGGCGAATTCACGCTGCCCCCGGTCGTGGCGCAGTGGCAGGAGCATCGCGGCACCGACCCGATGATCCGGTGGCTCATGGCGCGGATCCTCGACGTGCTGGCCCGCAAGGGGCCGACCGACAACCGCTGGCATCAATCGCGTTGATGGCCCATCACCATTATTGATTTGTGTTGCCGGGTGATTGGGCGAAACTCGGCATCGCAGCAAAAGAAGGTCACGGGCGTCGAAGGACGTGATGCATGCCTCTTTGCCGCAGCAGGGGGCATCCGGGCATCAGGCCGATGCAGTCATCCGGCAGTCGAAGGGGCCGGTCTTCAAACCATGCCACGACGCATGGGTGCCCGGCCGCGTGCGGTCGGCACCGCCGGCGGCGCGTGGCTGGTCAACAGGGGGGAAAGACAATGCGCACGAAACGATCCATCGTCCTCTCGTCGCTTCTGCTGGGCGGCACCATCGGCACGGCCGTTCTCCTGCCGCCGACCGCCAGCGCGCAATCGCGCCGCATCACCGTCCCCGCGCAGCCGCTGGCGCAGGCGCTGCAACGAATCGCCGAGCAGAGCGGACGCCGGATCGAATTCGATCCCGACGCGGTCGCGGACCGGACGTCGAACCCGGTCGAGGGGGCCCGCAGCGCGCGCGCCGCGGTGGCCGCCGCGATCGCCGGCTCCGGACTGGCGATCGAGGAGCGCGACGGCGTCCTGCTGGTATCGGGCGATATCCAGGTGATCGCACGGCGTGACGAGGCGGAGGTCGACGCGCTGGCCAACCGCGCGACCACCTCCACCCGTACCGGCCGGTCGCTGCGCGAACAGTCGCGCAACACGCAGGTCATCACCAGCAAGACGATCGAGGACCAGCAGGCGCTGACCGTGTTCGACGCGCTGCGCAACGCGGGCGGCGTCCGCGTCAACGGATCGGCGGTGCAGGGCGGCGTCAGCTATTCGGTACGCGGCTTCGCGGCCGGCGGCATCCTCAACGGCCTGCCCGCGGCGAGCAACCTGGGCACCGCCGCCGGCATCACGCAGCCGGTCGCCAATATCGAGCGGATCGAGGTGCTCAAGGGCCCCGACGCGCTGCTCGCCGGGCGCGGCAACCTGGGCGGTACGGTCAACATCGTGACCAAGAGGCCGTTCGCGCAGCCGCTGCTGACCGCGACGGCGCAGACCGGATCGTTCGGGCAGGCGCGGCTGACGATCGACGCCAACAACGCGATCAACGACGCCAAGACGCTGAGCGCGCGCGTCATCGCGGTCGCGGCGACCGCGGACCGCAACTACGGCGGCTATCGCGGCGACGAGGATTATCTGTTCGCGCCGTCGATCCGCTTCAAGAACGGCAATACCGACGTGCTGCTCGGCGCCTCCGCGGCAAACCAGATTTTCGGACGGCCCGCCTATACCGTCTTCAACTTCGCCACCGGCCGAATCATCGACCGCCCGGTCGACCAGCCGATCCTGGGCCGCGACCAGTATTTCCAGGTATCGAGCACCCGCCTGTTCGGCGATGCGACGCAGCAGGTGGCGAGCTGGCTGACGCTGGTCCTTCGCGGCCAGCACGAGGTGCAGCAATTCGACAATGCGTCGGTGGCGCCGTTCGGCCTGATCCCGGCGGAGCCCGGCGACGCGTTCGTCTCCGCCCTTCGCAACCGCCAGCGCGGCACCGGCGACGCGGTCGACGGCTACGCCCGCGCCACCTTCACGACGGGTCCGGTCAAGCACTCGATCATCGCCGGCCTGACGAAGACCTGGAACAAGACGACACAGTTCAACGTCGACGGCGGGTTCACCGACGTCGTCAACCTCCTGACGCCGAGGGTGATCCCGATCCCGACCGGCAATTTCGACTTCAGGAACACCGTCACCAACACCCAGTTCGGCCAGTACGGCCAGTACGTCGCCGAATTCTGGAAGCTGACGCTGCTGGCGGGCGTGCGCCGCAACGAGACGAAGACGACCGTGTTCCGCGGCGCGACCAGCCGGTTCAACACCTCCGAGGCGGGGGACGGGACGACGCCGGACTTCGGCGCGGTGCTGGACGTCACCAAGAACCTCTCGCTCTTCGGCAATCTGGTCTACGGCTACGTCCCGACGATCCTGCTCGACGCGGAGGGCAACGCGCTGCCGGACATCAGGTCGCGCAATCTGGAAGGGGGCCTGAAATGGGACCTGTTCAACGACCGCGCGGTCGTGAACCTGTCCTATTTCGTGATCCGCCAGAGCAACGTCCTCGTCACCAATCCAAGGAACCCCGACTTCCTGATCGCGCAGCCGGGGCAGGAGAGCAAGGGCGTCGACTTCAACATCACCGGCACCATCCTGCCCGGGCTGACCGCGCAGGCGAGCTTCGTTCGGACCGACTTCAGCAACATCGAGCCGCTGGAGTTCGGCAACGTCATAGCGGCGCAGCCGCGCGACCAGTACAGCGTCTTCCTGAACTACACCAAGAAGATCGGCGGCGAGAACAGCCTGGGCTTCGCCGGCGGGTTGTACGGCAGCTCCAGCTCGGCGGTGGACACCCGTGGAACGCTGTTCGTGCCCGGGACGCGGCAGGTGGACCTCAACCTCTTCGCCAAGGTCGGCCGCTTCGACCTGAACCTGGGCGTGCGCAACGTGTTCGACCGGGTCAATTACGGCCCGACCTTCTCGAACAGTGCGGTGCCGGTACTGGAACCGCGCAACTGGCGGCTTACGGTCGGCTACCGCTTCTTCTGAGTCGATCGCCGGAGCCAGCCCCATGCTACCCCAACCCCACGGCAAGGAGGCCCGTCGCGAGACGGGCCTCGACGCGCCGCAGCCCGCGGGCGAGCGCTGGCGCCACGGCTGGAGGCTGCTGACGTCCTATTGGACCTCGCCCGACTGGAAGGCGGCCTGGGCGCTGCTGATCGTCCTCCTCGCGCTCCAGTTCGGCAGCGCCTGGGTCTTCATCGCCGGCAACCGCTGGCAGCAGGCGTTCTTCGACAGCCTGGAGCAGCGGCAGGCGTCGCAGTTCGTGCCGCTGCTGTTCAGCTTCGCCATCATCATGGCGATGCAGATCGTCCGCACGCTGATCGACACCTATGCGCGCATGGTGCTGGCGATCCGCTGGCGCACCTATATGACGCGGCGCTACCTCGACCGCTGGATGACGAACAACCGCTTCGCCGAGATCGAGCGGTTGCAGGTGATCGACAACCCCGACCAGCGCATCGCGGTCGACATCGCCGACGTGACCGGCACCAGCCGCAACGGCGACACCTCGCTCGTCACGCTGGCGCTGGGCTTCGTCGGCATGATCGTCGGGTCGGTCAGCTTCGCGATCATCCTGATGGAGACGGCGGCGCCGATCCGCCTGTCGCTGTTCGGCCGCACGCTGTCGATCCCGGGCAGCACGATCTGGTATGCGGTCGCCTTCGCCTTCGCAGGCAGCTGGGTCATCTCCCTGATCGGGCGCCCCTATGTCCGTGCGCGGATGCGCGACCAGCATTACGAGGCGGATTTCCGCGCCGGGCTGATCCACGTCCGCCGCAACGCCGCGCAGATCGGCTTCGTCGGTGCGACCGCGACCGAGCGCGAGGCGCTTGGCACCGCCTTCGCCGCGATCCGCCGCAACTATCGCAGCCTCATGTACGGCCTGCTCGGCATCCAGACCGGACAGGGCATCTACGAGCGGCTGAGCAGCATGTTGCCGCTGTTCCTGCTCGTGCCGCGCTACTTCGCGGGCGCATTCAGCTTCGGCCAGATGATGGGCGCGCGCGACGCCTTCCAACAGCTTGTCATGCAATTGTCCTATGTCGTGCAGAGCTACGGCATGATCGCGTTCCAGATCGCCAGCCTGAACCGATTGAAGGCGCTGGACGACGCGATGGACCTGAAGCGCCCGCGCGGCATCGACTTCGCGACCGGGACCGCCGCCGGCGTCGCGCTGTCGGCGGCCGGGTTGCGGCTGCACCGCCCGCACGGCGCGTCGCTGCTCGACGTCGGCGACTGGACGGTGCGCGAGGGCGAACGCTGGTTGGTCGAGGGTCCCTCGGGCGCGGGCAAGAGCACGCTGCTGCGCGCGATGGCGGGGCTGTGGCCGGACGGCGCGGGCGCGGTCGCGATGACCGGCGAGGGCGTCGTCATGTTCGTGCCGCAGCGGCTGTACCTGCCGCTCGGCACGCTCAAGGCCGCGATCTGCTTCCCCGACGCGCCCGAGGCGCACGACGATGCCGCGATCGCGGCGCTGCTGGCGCGCGTGCGGCTGGCCGACCATGCCGACCAGCTCCACGCGCTGCGCATCTGGCAGGACGAGCTGTCGCCGGGCGAGCAGCAGCGGATCGCGTTGGCGCGCATCCTGCTCCACCGCCCGACGCTGCTGGTGCTGGACGAGGCGACCAGTGCGCTCGACGGCGACAACGCGCGCTTCTTCCACCGCGAATTGCTCGCCGCGCTGCCCGGCGTGACGCTGGTCAGCGTCGTCCACGACGACCGGCTGCGCGGCTTCTACACCCACAAGCTGACGATCGAGGGCGCCATCGCCACGGGCGCGGCGGTCGAACGGGACGATCGATGACGACGGCGCGGCACTATACCCAGTGGAGCGAGGCCGCGCTCCGCGATGCCGCGGCGGCGGCGGTCGAGCGCGCGGTGGCGCTCGGCGCCGATGCCGCGAGCGCGAACGTGCGGGCGGGCGGGGGCGTGCGCTTCGTCGCGCGCGGCGGCACGATAGAGACGCGGCTGCGCGACGGCTACCAGTCGCTCGGCGTCACCGTCTTCCGCGACGGACGCAACGGCAGCGCCTCGGCGACCGCGCTCGATTCCGCCTCGATCGCGCGCGTTGCGGAGGAGGCGGTCGCCATCGCCCGGCGCGTGGAGCCGGACGCCGGCACCGGGCTTGCCGATCGCGACTGGCTGGCGTGGGACGGCGCGATGCCCGCGCTCGACGCCGGCGACCAGCCGGAGGCGGACGAGTTGATCGCGACCACCACCGAGATCGAGGCCGGGGCAGCGCGGCACGACGCGGGCGTGCGCGTCGTCGAGGCGGGCACCACGTCGCAGGAGGCGCTGATGGCGCTGGCGACCTCGGACGGCTTCTGCCGCAGCGCCGCCTCCTCGCTCCACGGCCGCTGGCTGGTCGTGATGGCGCAGGGCGCGGGCGGCGCGATGCAGGATCACGCCGACGGCTACGAGCGCCGCCTCGCCGACCTGCCCTCGGCGGGCGCGCTCGCCGCGCAGGCGGTGACGCGCGCGACCGGGCGGCTGGGCGCGCGCGCGATGCCGGGGGGGACGATGCCGGTGCTGTTCGACCCGCGCGTGGCGCCCGCGATCGTCGGCGATCTGGTCGGCGCGCTGAGCGGCGGGTCGCAGGAGCGCGGCACCACTTTCCTGCGCGACGCGATCGGACGGGCGGTGGCGGCCGATCATCTCGACCTGATCGAGGATCCGTCCGAACCCTATGGCATGGCGAGCGGCGGCTTCGACGCGGAAGGAGTCGCGGGATCGCGCCGGCCGGTGGTCGAGGGCGGGGTCGCCACCGGCTATTTCCTCGCCACCCGCTCCGCGCGGCGGCTGGGGATGCGCTCGACCGGCAACGCCAACGGGCCGTGGAACCTGTCGCTGCGCAGCCGCCTGCCGGGCGGGGACCTCGACGCGATGCTGGCGCGGCTCGGCGACGGGCTGTTCGTCACGCACCTGCTGGGCGGCGCGACCGACCCCGTCACGGGCAACTGGACCCGCGCGGTGGCGGGGTTCCGGGTCGTCGGCGGGCGGATCGACCATCCGGTGATCGATGTCACGGTCGGCGGCGACCTGGCGCGGATGCTGCACGCGATCGTCGCGGTCGGCGACGACGTCGAGCGCCACGGCGCGATCCGCAGCGGATCGATCCTGATCGACGGCATGACCGTGGGAGGCACGGCATGATCGACATCCCGATGGAGATCGCCGGAGCCGCGATCCTCTCCCCCGCCGGGCTCGACGAGGCGGCGATCGGGCGCGCCATGGCCGCGCTGGTGCCGACCGGCGCGGACCTGGCCGATATTTATTTCGAGGCGGTGAAGACGCGGCGCTGGCGGCTGGAGAACGGGCGGGTCGTCGGCGGCGGGTTCGAAATGCGGCAGGGCGTCGGCATCCGCGCCGCGCGCCACGGCGAGGTCGCCTTCGCGCACAGCGCCGACCTGCGCGAACCCGCGCTGCTCGACACCGCGCGGGCGGTACGCGCGATGATGCGCCACGGCGATGCGGCACCGCCGGTCGCGGCGGTGCCGGTGGCGCGCGTCGGCGGCCACCACGGTCTGTACCCCGTGGTCGACCCGGTCTCCGCCCCCGACGCGGCGGCGTGGATCGCGCTACTGGAACGTATCGACGCGCTCGCGCGCGATGCCGATCCGCGGGTCGAGCGGGTCGATGCCGGCATGACCGCCGCCGATCAGGTCGTTCTCGTCATCGGGCTCGACGGCCGGATGCACGCCGACGTGCGCCCGTTGCTGCGCGTCGGGCTGACCGTGGTAGCGCAGGCGGGCGACCGGCGCGGGCGCGGCAGCGCGAGCCTCGGCGGCCGGCACGACCTCGCCGCGCTGGACGAGGAAGCGCTGCGCCGCACCGTGCGCCGCGCGGTCGAGATCGCGACGGTTAACCTCGACGCGTACCCGGCGCCCACCGGCACGATGCCCGTCGTCCTTGCCCCCGGCTATCCCGGCGTGCTGTTCCACGAGGCGGTCGGCCACGGGCTGGAGGGCGACCACCACCGCAAGGGCATTTCGGTCTTCACCGGGCGCATGGGGGAACGGATCGCCGCGCCCGGCGTGACGGTGATCGACGACGGCGGCCTTTCCGGCCGTGCCGGATCGGTCGGCATCGACGACGAAGGCACGCCCGCCGACCGCACCGTCCTGATCGAGGACGGCGTGCTGGTCGGGCTGATGCAGGACCGGCTGAACGCGGGGCTGATGAACGCGCGGCCGACCGGCAACGGGCGGCGCCAGTCCTACGCCCATCTGCCGATGCCGCGGATGACCAATACCTTCCTGGCGGCGGGCCGCGACGATCCCGCGGACATCCTCGCGTCGGTCGATCACGGCATCTACGCGGTCGAGTTCGGCGGCGGGCAGGTCGATATCGTCAGCGGGCGGTTCAATTTCAGCACGACGCAGGCGTTCCTGATCGAGAACGGTCGCGTCACCGCGCCGATCGACGGCGCGACGCTGATCGGCGCGGGCGACGAGGCGCTGCGGCACATCGGGATGATCGGGTCCGACCTCGCGCTCGACAGCGGCGAGGCGTCGTGCGGCAAGGAAGGACAATGGCTCGACGTCGGCGTCGGCCAGCCGACCGTCAGGATCGACCGGATGATGGTCGGCGGGCGCGCGTAAAGGGAGTGATGACGATGGGAACGATCGCGCTGGACGACGCGGCCTTTGCCGCCCGCGTGCTGGCGCCGGACGCGGGGGTCGTTCTGGTCGATTTCTGGGCCCCATGGTGCGCGCCGTGCCGCGCGCTGGCGCCGGTGCTGGAGGACCTCGCGGAGGATGTCGCCGGACGCGCGACCATCGCCAAGGTCGATGCCGAGGCGCATCCCGCATTGGCCGAGGCGCACGGTGTCCGCGCGCTCCCGCAGCTGATCCTGTTCCGCGACGGGCGCGAGGTCGCGCGCGTCGCGGGCATGGCGTCCCGCCTGCGCCTGGCGCGCATGGTGGAGGAGGCGCTGTGACGGCGTCGACGACGACGGCGGAGGTCGCCGCGACGAGGAGGTCGCGGTTGCTGGCGCGCATCGATCGCATCATGTCGGTGGAGGACGAGCGTCCGGCCGCCCCGCTCGCCACCGCGCTCGCCGGCGACGATGCGGCGGACCTGCGCCGCTTTCTCGATCTCACCCGGACCGTGATCGACATGATCGATGCCATCGCGGCGGCGATGCGCACGCCGGACGCGGCGCGCATCTTCGTCCGCGGCTGTGTCGCGGCGCGCCCGTCGGGACCACGCGCGCGCGACGTCGCCAATTCGCTGATGATCGATATGCTCGATGCGCCCGAGGCCCGATACTGGCGCGGCGACGTCGCGGCGATGCTGATCGACCTCCACCGTCGCGGCGGTTCGGATGCCGAATGGAAAGCCGCGCGTGACGCCGTCCTGTCCGCCGCCGACACCGCCGTCGATCCGCAGCAGGACGCCGTGGCCGCCCTGTGGGAGGCAGCCGCCTGGCCCGCGGACGAGGGGCGGTCGGTCCTCTCCTCCACCTTCCGCGCCTGGCGCGGGCTGGAGCTGTACGCCGATCACTGGTCGCGCGAGCAGGAAGCGCGGGCGCAGGCCACGCTGGAGACGATCTGGCAGGCGCAGGAGGAGCGGCGCGCTCGCGGCGAGCATCCCGATTATCCGGCGCTGTTCCGCGACCGCGACCCGGCGCTGTTCGACGGCTTCGAGCGCAACCTCAGGTGGGTCAACCGCCACGGTCAGGTGCGGGTGAAGGCGCTGGCGCAGCGCTGCATCGCCCTGCTGGCGAACCAGTGAGCGGCCGGGGCGCGACCCTGCGCCGCGCCGCCGCGCTGGTGCTGGCGCTGCTGCTGCTCCCGGTCGCGCTCCATGCCGCGACGCCGGAGGATGCGCAGCGCTTCACGCTTTCCAACGGGTTGCGCGTCGTGGTGGTGACGGACCGGGCGGCGCCGGTCGTCAGCGTGACGGTCGCTTACGGCGTCGGATCGACCCACGAGCCCGCCGATCGCGCCGGGTTCGCGCATCTGTTCGAGCATCTGATGTTCAACGGGTCGCAGAATGCGCCGGGCAATTACCTGACCCGACTGACCGAATTGGGCGATCCGGGCGTCAATGCGACGACCGGCACCGACTATACCACCTTCTACGAAACGGTGCCGACCGCTGCGCTGGAGAGGGTGCTGTTCCTCGAGGCCGACCGGATGGGGCATCTGGAGGGCGCGATCGACCGCGCCGCGCTCGACGTCAATCGCGCCATCGTCCAGAACGAGCGCCGCCTGACCGATGCGCAGGCCGGCAGCGCGATCCACGAGCGCGTGCTCGCGACGCTCTTCCCGCCCGGTCACCCGAGCGGCCATACCGTGCTGGGGTCGATGGCGACGCTGAACGCCGCGACCGTCGCCGACGTGCGCGACTGGCACCGCCGCTTCTACACCCCGCGCAACGCGGTGGTGGTGCTGGTCGGGGACATCGACCTGGCGACCGCGAAGCGGCTGGTCTCGCGGCATTTCGGCGCGCTTTCCCCCGGCCCGCCGGTGGTCGCGCCGCCCGCTCCCGTGCCGACGCTGCCCGCGCCGGTCGCGATGACGCTGGCCGATGCCGTCACCGCGACCGAGGTGACGCGATACTGGGCGGTGCCGGGGGCCGGGCGGCCCGACGGGCTCGCGCTCGACATGGCGGCGAAGACGCTGGGGACGCTGTCGGGCGCGTGGCTCGACGGGGCGCTGGTGCGGCGCGAGCGGCTGGCGAGTTCGGTCTTCGTCGCCTCGGGCGGATCGAACCGGACCGGCATCTTCCGCATCGCCTATACGGTCGCACCCGGCGTCGAGCCCGCGCGCGTCGCCGCCCGGCTCGACGCGGTGCTGGCCCGGTTCCTGAAGGAGGGGCCGACCCGCGAGGAGATCCGGCGGGTGACGATGCGCGAGCGTGGGCTGCGCACCCTGTCGCACGAATCGAGCACGGCGCTGGGCGGCGACATCGCCGCGGGCGTGCTGATCGCGGACGACCCGCTGTACGGCGGCCGGATGCTCGACGCCGCCGCGGCGCTGACCCCCGCCGCGATCCGCGAGGCTGCGCGACGCTGGCTGACGCGGCCCGCGCTGACCGTGACGGTCGTGCCCGGCCCCGCCGCCGCGCACCGCGAGGCCCCGGGCGCGACCGCTGCGCCATCGCCCGCACCGGCCGCGCCGGTGGCGCCGACCCCGCACCTCGCGCTGCCGCCGATCGGCCCGCCCGCGCCGTTCCGCTTTCCGGCGGTGCGCCGCACGACGCTGTCGAACGGGATCATGGTGGTCCATGCGCAGCGCCCCGACACGCCGATCACCCGGGTCGCGCTGGTGCTGGACGCGGGGGCGGCGATCGACCCGCCGGGGGCGGGCGGGACGCAGGACCTGCTGCTCGCCACGCTGCGACAGGGCACCGCGACGCGCAGCGCCGACGCCATCGCGCGCGAGACCGAGATGCTCGGGATCAACTGGCTGTTCGATGCCGGCGACGACCGCACGAGCGCGACGCTGCACGTGCCCACCGCGACGCTGACCCCGGCGCTGGCGCTGTTCGCCGACGTGATCCGCCGCCCCGCCTTCGCCGCGGAGGCGGTGGCGCGCCAGCGGCAGCTTCTCGCCGGGCGCTTCCGCCAGCAGCGCGACGAGGTCGATGCGGTCGCGGGACGCGTGCTGGAGCGACGTTTGTGGGGCGAGGGCTCGCCCTATGCCAATGCCGCAGCGATCGATCCCGACCGGCTGGCGCGCACGACCGGGGACGAACTCGCGGCGCTTCACCGCGCCTGGTTCCGCCCCGACAAGGCGATGCTCTTCGTCGTCTCCGACCTGTCGCTGGAACAGGCGCGCGCTGCGCTGGAGGCGGCGTTCGGCGACTGGCGCGCGACCGGCGCTGCGGGGCGCAAGCCCGAGGCGACCCTCGCGCCCGCACCGGCCGCGCCGCAGGTGGTGCTGATCGACGCGCCCGGCAGCGTCCAGACGCTGATCGCGGCGGCGTTTCCCGCACCGGCGAAGGCGCAGGACGACCTGTTCGCGCTCCAGCTCGGCGCCGATGCGCTCGGCGGCGCGCGCGGGCGTATCAACCTCGACCTGCGCGAACGCCATGGCTGGACCTATGGTGCGGGCGGCGCCTTCGTCCGGCGCGACGCCGGGATGACGTGGCAGCTGCGCACCGCGGTCCAGACCGATCGCACCGGCGCGGCGATGGACGCGATCCGGCGCGAGGTGACCGACTTCGTCGGCGAGCGCCCGCTGACGCAGGAGGAACTCGACAGCCGTATCCACACCGCCGAGGCGCGGCTGCCAGGCGCCTTCGCGACCGGCGACAGCGTGCTCGCGGCGATGCGGTCGAACGTCGCGCTCGGGCGGCCGGACGACTTCCAGGCCGCCCTGCCCGCGCGCTACGCCGCGCTCCGCCGCGACGACGTGGTCGCGGCGCTGCGCCGCGCGATCGACCCGACGTGGCTGACCTGGATCGTCATCGGCGATGCCGCCGCGATCCGGCCGCAGCTGGGCCCAGGATGGCGCATCACCGGCAACCCGGCGCCGTCCGTCACGACCCCGCGGTAAGCGGGCGGTCGGTCAAGGGGACCGACCCGGTGAGGCGGCGCGGAGGGCGCCGCGCGCTTCAGAACTTCACCCGAACGCCCGCGCGGAATTCCCGACCGATCGTGTCGTAGAGGAGCGCGTTCACCGGCGCGTTGAAGAACGGCTGGTTGATGGGCGCGACGATCACGGGATCGCGGTTGAACAGATTGTCCACGTTGAAGAAGAACTCGCCTCCTCCGCCGACGCCCTTGAACTTGATGGACGTCGCCAGATCGAAATAGACCGCATCGCCGATCCGGTTGTCGGCGAGGTCGGCGGCGGTGAACGCCCTGTCGTACACCCCGGACGAAGTGTAGCGCCCGGTGAACACCGCGGTATAGGGTCCGACCGCCAGGCCGACGGAGCCGTTCACGCGCCAGTCGGCGATGCTGCCGCCGGGCGGGTTGACGCTGTTCTCGCCACCGAGCTGGTCGACCGAAATGCCGTCGTTCAGCGAGCGTTCGATCACGTGCGTGGCCAGTGCCCGCACCGTGATGCGGGCGTCGGGCGCGATCTCGCCGTTGTAGCTCGCCTCGATGTCGAACCCCTTCGACCGCTCCCGGGCCAGGTTGATCGGGCTGCGGGTGATCGCGGTGATGACCCCGGCGGCGTTCCTGGTAATCAGGTTGCATACCGCGGTGTTGCCGGCGTTGCAGTAGTTGACGACCGCCTGCGTGGAGGGGGTGAGGATCGCATCCGCGATCTTGATGTCGTAATAGTCGAACGACACGGTGAAGCCGGGCAGGAAGGTCGGGGCGAGGACCACGCCGGCGGTGAGCGTGTCGGCGCGCTCCGGATCGAGCGCCTGGTTGCCGATCGTGGTCGCGACGATGTTGCCCGTGGATACGCCCCGGTCGATCACGGTCTGTCCGATCGACTGGACGCCGCCCAGGTAGAGGTCGTTCAGGTTGGGCGCCCGGATGTCGCGCGACCGCGTGAAGCGCAGCCGGATGTCGCGGACCGGATTGTAGGTGGCGCCGACCTTCCAGGTCGTGACCCCGCCGCTCGTGCTGTAGTGCGTGTAGCGCACCGCGCCGTTCAGGTCGGCCGACTGCGCGAACGGCAGGTCGCGCGCGATCGGCACGACCACCTCGCCGAACCCCTCCCCGAGATCGTAGGAGCCGTTCGTGGGCTTGTAGTTGCCGGCGAAGAAGTCGTTGGCCTGGGAGATGGCGTCGGACGTGCCGGACACCTTCTCCTTGCGGTATTCGCCGCCGAAGGCGACCGACACGGGGCCCGCCCAGGTCGAGAACGGCTCGCCCTGCACGGTCACCGCGCCGACGGTCTGCTCCAGATCCAGCTTCAGCCGGGCGGTCCCGGCCGAGTAGGCGATCGCCTCGGGCGTGTTCACCCCGCTGCCGAAGACGTTGTAGGGTACGCAGCCGTCGGTGGGGTTCGTGAGCGTCGAACGGCAGACGATCTGCCCCGCTGCGTTGCGCACCGCGTCGACGGCCAGCGCGTAGCGCGAACGGATCTGGAGGTTGGAGACGGAGGTGTCGAAAGCGGTCTTGCCGTACTGTCCATAGGCATCGACGGTCCATCCGCCGCCGAGATCGCCCTTGAGTCCGCCGACGTAGCGGGTGAGCTCGCGCTCGTTGCGCGACGTGAACCGGCCGAGATCGGGATTGAACGTGCCCAGCAGGAACGACGTCTGACCGGCCGCGAGGAGCCGGGTGCGAAGGGTGGGATCGAGGAAGGCGTTGTCCTGCTGGATGCGCACGTTGCCGAACGCCCAATTGTAGGCGGACTGCGGCTTGGCGAGACCCCGGCCGTAATTGAACTCGCCGAACAGCTCGAAGCCGGTCGCGATCTCGAAGCTGACGCGGCCGAAGGCGGTGATCTGCTCGACGGGGGCCTCGAGCGAGTAGAAGGCGGCGAGGTCCTGTCGTTCGCCGCCGATCGTGTACATCGCCCCGGCGGGAGTGCCGAACACGCGGCGTCCGATGGACCCGCCCTCGCCGAACTGCGTGCCCGCCAGCACGCCGGAGGTGATGAGGCCCCCGAACGAGGCGTTGGCGGTGTTGACGTTGTCGGCGAGGATGAGGCGGGGCTGCGTTCCGCCGGCCACGAAGGCGGGATTGGCGATGATCTTGGCGCCGTTGAACCACGGGCGGGAATCGGCGCGCGAGACGCCGGCCGTGTCGGTGTAGGAGCCGCTCACGATGATGTGGCCGCGGCCGCCGGCGAACGACTTGCCCACCGCCGCCTCGACCTTGCTCTTGCGATCGTCCCCGTAGGTGCTGATGCCGCTCTGCACCTCCAGCTTCACGCCGGTGAACCTGGTGTCCAGGACGAAGTTCACGACGCCCGCGACCGCGTCCGAGCCGTAGGCGGCCGACGCGCCGCCGGTGACGATGTCGACGCGCGAGATCAGGGCGGAAGGGAGCGTGTTGGCGTCGACCAGTCCCTCGACGCTCGATCCCACCACCCGGCGACCGTCGAGGAGCACGAGCGTGCGGCTCGCGCCCAGGCCGCGCAGGTTGAGGAAGTTGGATCCGGCGGTGCCACTCGACACCGTCGTCGTCGCCGCGCGCGGCGTGGCGGAGCCCGCGAGTTGCGGGAGGTCGTTGACGAAGTCGGCCACGTTGGCGGGCGCGTTGGAGGCGAGGTCCTGCGCGCTGACGACCGTCTCCGGCGTCGGCGCCTTGTAGCCGTTCCGCTTCACGCGCGATCCGGTCACGATGATGTCGGCGGCGTTGGCCGGCGCCTGCTCCTGCGCGGTCTCCGCGACGGGCGCGGCCGGCTGCGGCACGCCGGCGGGCTCGGCGGCGGGATCGGGGGTCGCCGCGCCGATCGGCGGCTGCTGCGTCTGCGCGACGGCCGGCGTGGCGAGGGCGACGCTCATGGCGAGCGCGCTGACCGCGATCCACTTTCGCGCGGCCGGACCCTTTTCGATGAAGCTCGTCATGATGATCCTCTCCTGGATTCACCGTCGGACTTTTTCCGATCGGCGCGTTTCGTTGATGGCTAGGCGGCCGCTCGCTCGGCCAGCGTCCGGCGGACGTATTCGACGAGCCCGCCCGCCCTGATGATGCCCTGCAGGAACTCCGGCAGGGGGCGGGCCTGATAGATGGTGCCGTCGACCTCGATCCTGCCGCGGTCGAGATCGATGCCGATCTCCTGCCCGTCCGCGATGGCGTCGACCGCCTCCGGGCAGATGAGCAGCGGAAAGGCGCGATTGATGGAATTGCGGAAGAAGATGCGCGCGAAGCTCCGCGCGACGACGCACGACAGCTCGCAGGCCTGGAGCGCGAGCACGGCGTGCTCGCGGGACGAGCCGCATCCGAAGTTGCGTCCGGCGACGAGCACGTCGCCGGGGGTCACCCGATCGGCGAAGTCGGGCGCGAGCGGCTCCATGCAATGGGCACGCAGCACCTCGGGCGTGCGTTGCGACAGGACCCGGGCCGGGATGATGATGTCGGTGTCGATGTCGTCGCCGAACGTGTGGGCCCGCACCGTGCGGAACTCGGGCTCGAAGGTGGTGTCCCCGTTCATGCCGCCATCGCCTCCCCAGTGACGACCTCGCCCGGATGCACGATCTCGCCGGCGACCGCGCTGGCGGCCGCCACCCAGGCATTGGCCAGGTGGATTCGCGAGCTGAACGCGCCCATCCGGCCCCGGTAGTTCCGGTTGGTGGTCGCCACGGCGACCTCGTCGTCGCTCATGACGCCCATGTGCAGGCCGGCGCAGGCGCCGCAGGTCGACGGACCCACGATCGCGCCCGCCTCCAGAAGCGTTTCCATGATGCCCTCGCGTGCCGCCTGCGCCGCGATGCGCTGCGTCGCGGGCACCACGATGCACCGCACGCCGGGCGCCACCTTGCGACCGCGCAGGACGGAGGCGGCCTGCCGCAGGTCGGTCATGGTGCCGTTCGAGCAATTGCCGATATAGACCTGATTGACGCGAGTGCCGCGCAGCTCGCCTACCGGCACCACATTGTCCGGGGAGAAGGGCACCGCGCATTGCGGCTCCAACTCGCTCACGTCGATGACCTGGTGCTGGGAATAGATCGCGTCGGCGTCGCTTTCGACCAGATGGTCGAGCGCACCCTCGCCGTGCTTCCCGACGGCCCAGGCGCGCAGCGTGTCGTCGGGCGCGACGAAGCAGGTCTTGGCGCCGCCCTCCACGGTCATGTTGCACAGCGCCATGCGCTCATCCATGTTGAGGGAGGCGATCGCCTCGCCGTCGAACTCGACGCACTTGTAGGTGGCGCCGTCCACGGTGATGCGGGCCAGGAGCGCGAGGATCAGGTCCTTGCCGGTGATCCAGGCGGGGCGTCGGCCGACGTAGGTCGCGCGGATCGTCTCGGGCACCATGAACCACATCTCGCCCAGCGCCATGGCGGCGGCGACGTCGGAGGAGCCCATGCCGGTGCCCAGCGCCGAGAACGCGCCGGCGGTGCAGGTGTGCGAGTCCGTCCCGATGACGAGGTTGCCCGGCTTCAGCAGGCCCCGTTCCGGCAGCAGGGTGTGCTCGATACCCTGGCCGGTCGTGAAGACGTGCTGCACCTCCATGTCCCGGGCGAACCGTTCCATCTTGGCGAGCAGGGCGGCCGCCTCCGGGTGCGGGGGCGGCGAATAATGGTCGCCGACCAGGACGACCTTGTCGGGATCGCACACCTCGGTCGCGCCCATCGACCGGAAGATGGCGAAGGCGAGCTCCCCGGTGATGTCGTGGAGCATCATGCGGTCTGGCTTGGCGACGACGATCTCGCCCGCCGAGACGGCGGCGAGACCGGCGTGCGCCGCGAAGATCTTCTCCGCTGCGGTCATCCCCATGTGAGGGCTCCTTGTTCAGAATATTGGATCAACTGGCGATCTCCTCGAGGGAGCGTCCGGCGGTGCGGGGTCCGAAGAGGCCGATGACCGCGACGACGATGACATACGCCACCGCGATGAAGGCGAAGACGCCGCCGACCCCGAACTCCCGCAGGAAGAAGGCGATCAGAAAGGCGTTCAGCATCGCCGAGATGCGGCTGAACGAGTAGACGAAGCCGACCGCCTTGGCCCGGAACCGCGTGGGAAACAGCTCGGTCTGATAGGCATGGTACGCGAACGAGATCATGTTCCCCGCGAGCGTCATGACGAGGCCGAGGGCGACCAGGGCGACGGCGTTGGTGGTCGCGCCGAACAGCAGCCCCGCGATGGCGATGGTGGCCGCCCCGCCGACGATGATGAACTTCCGCTCGACCCCTTCGCCCAGCAGGAAGCCGACCATCGGGCCGACCGGAGCCGCCAGCGCGATCAGTACGGTGTAGAGCAGCCCCTCGGTGACCGCGATGCCGTGGGAGACGAGCAGCGTCGGCACCCAGTTGGTGAAGCCGTAATAGCCGATCGTCTGGAAGATGTTGAAGGCGACCAGCATGGCCGTGCGACCACGATAGGCGGGTCCGAACATCTCCGAGAAGCGACCTTCGGCCGGGTCTTCGCGGACCGGCGTCGGATCGGGCAGGGGACGGCCGTGCTCGGCCGCGACGCGCCGTTCGAGATCGTCGACGATCGCCACGGCCTCGGCGACGCGTCCCTTTCGGATGAGCCAGCGCGGGCTCTCCGGCAGGCGCAGCCGCGCATACCAGACGAAGAGCGCGCCGCCGGCGCCGATGAAGACCACCCAGCGCCATCCGTCGACGCCGAGCGGACGATGCGGCACCAGGGCCCAGGAGAGGAAGGCGACGACGGGCACCGCCGAGAAGCCGATCATCTGGCAGAAGGCGAACGCGCGGCCCCGCATCTGCCGGGGCATGAGCTCGGTGATGTAGGTGTTGATCGTGACCATCTCCCAGCCGAGCGCGATGCCCGCGAGAAAACGGCAGAGATTCAGTCCGAACGGGCCGGTCTGGAAGCCCATGACGAAACCGCAGGCGGTGTAGCCGAGCAGCGCGGTCGTGAAGGCGGCGCGCCGCCCGAAGCGGTCGATCAGAAAGCCCGAGGAGAGCGTGCCGATCACGAGGCCGGCGAACAGCGCCGCGATGAAGGAGGCGAGACCCGTCATGCCGAAGATGGCCTGGGTCGTCGCGGTCAGGACACCGGACGAGACGAGGCCGGGCGCGATATAGCCGCTGAGCAGCAATTCGTAGACCTCGAAGAAATAGGCCAGGCTGAGGAGCGCGATGAGCGACCAGACCGACCGGGTGGCCGGCAGGCGGTCGAGCCGCGCGGTCAGGTCGGCGACCGCTCGCGCGCCGTCGTCTTCTCTCCGCTGGAGCACGAAGCCTCTCCTCTCGGCGGCCTTCTTCGGACCGCCGTTCCTGGCTTCGGACTACGGACGCCTGCGATCGGCGACAATTTCCGATGCGCGAGGCCTCGCTTCTCCGATCAAGAAGGATCGGCGGGCGCCTCGGGGTCGGGTTCGGTCGCGCTGCGGGCGGTCAGGTGCTCGAACATCAACCGTGCGGGCGCGCTGAGGGCGGCCCGGTCGCGCACGCAGATCTTGATGCGGCGCATGGCCCATGGCTCGTCGAGCGGCAGCTCCACCAGGTTGTTGGGGGCCATGGCGTGAAGCATCCCGTCGGGGCCGATCGCCACTCCCAGGCCCGCGGACACCATCCGGCAGACCGCGTCGAAGGAGTTGACCTCGTAGGCGAGGTCGATGCCGCGACCCGCGGCCACCGCCATCTCCGTCATCATCGCGTGCCAGGCGCTTCCCGGCGCGAGGCCGACGAGGCTGTAGTCCAGCATCTCGGTAAACCGGACGCTCTTCGCCTCCGCGAGCGCGTGACCTTCGCGGACGATCGCCACCAGCCGGTCGCGCCGGTACGTCTCGACCTCGAGTTCGTCCTCGTGCGGCCCGCCGAAGGTATAGACGCCGAGGTCGGCGCCGCCGTCGTACACGCCTCGGAGGATCGCGGGGCTGTTCGCCTCGCGCACCTCGACGCGGATCTCCGGGTAGCGATCGACGAAGCTGCTGAGGTCCTCCGGCAGGAATTGCACGATCGCCGACTTGTTGACGAGCAATCGGACGGTTCCGCGCACGCCGTCCGCGTAGAAGCTGAGGTCGCCGCTCATCCGGTCGATCGCGCGCAGGATGCCGCGGGCGTGCAGCAGCATGGCCTGTCCCGCCGGGGTGACCTCGACGCCGCGCGGCTGCCGGGAAAGGAGCGGTGCCCCGACGGCCTCCTCGAGATCGACGATCCGCTTGCTCACCGCGGATGCCGCGATGTTTTCCCGGTCCGCCGCCTTGGTGATGCTGCGCGCCTCCGCGACGGAGACGAAGATCTGGAGCGACCGGAGGTCGAAGCGCAGGTTCATCCGTGGTTTCTCCGTTCGCGATAGGCGAAACCAGCCTTCGCGAATCGAGGCTGTTATCCGTCCCTTGGTGGTGCTCTTACGGTCCCGACGACCCCGGCGGCAATGAACCGGAGGCGAAATCCAGGAGGGACGGACCCGATGACCCGAACGACCGCGTGCGTCGCATGAGCGTCCCCGAGAGCATCGCGACCTCGACCGCGGACCTCTTCGATGCCGACCCGTCCGGCGTCGCCGTCTGCGCCCTGCCGTTCATCGACTACGGTGGCCGCGCGCGTTTTCGTGGCCCCTGCTCCACCCTGGTCGCGAGCGACGATCCGTCCGCCATCGCGCAGGCGGTGTCGGAGCCCGGCGAAGGCCGCGTGCTGGTGATCGACGGGCTGGCGGTGGCGGACTGCGCCTGCCTGGGCGATATGCTGGGCCGCCGCGCGGTCGACAACGGCTGGGCTGGCGTGGTCGTCGCCGGGCTCGTGCGGGACTCCGCGGCGCTCGCCGCGCTGCCGCTCGGGGTGCGGGCGCTGGGTACCACCGCGAGGCGTCCGTTCGGGCGTGACGGTGGGGCCACGCGGGACGTGTCGGTGAACCTGGGCGGCGTCACCTTCGAACCCGGGCTCACAGTCGTCGCGGACGAGGACGCCGTCATCGTCCTGCGCCGTTCGTAAACCGACCGATGCCGTCCGTGACGCAGGGCGCCCCGTCGCGCTTCGCCGTGGGCGAGGCGCGGCCCGCGCCCTGACATGACCGTGTCGACCGGACCCGCTTTCGACCTGACGGCATGGCTGACGCCCGACGCGTCAGACGCGCTGTCGCGGGCGATGCGTCGCCGGTCGTTCGCCGCCGGCGCGATCGTCTACACGCAGGGCGACGCGGGCGACGAGATGTTCAGGGTGGTGTCCGGTTCGGTCCGGCTCTCCGTCCGCCGGCACGACGGCCGCGAAATCGTCTTCCTCCTGCTCCGCGCGGGGGACTTCTTCGGCGACAGCAGCATGGTGGACGGCGGCCCTCGTCCGCAGAGCGCGGAGGCGCTGACCGCGGTCGAGCTCGACGTGCTCTCGCGCGCCGCGTTCGACGAGCTGCATCGCGCCGATCGCGCCTACGACCTCGCGCTCCTGAAACTGCTGTCGACGCAGATGCGCGTCGTCTCCGAGCGGTTCGCCGAGGCCAGCCTCAGCAGCCTGCGCGCGCGGGTGGCGCGCCGCATCCTGGAGCTCGCGCCGCTCCTTCGCGGGGGCGGCGGCGACGTGCGGCTCTCGCAGACGGAAATGGCCGCGATGGTGGGGGCGTCCCGGCAGAGCGTGAACAAGGTCCTGGGCACGATGCAGCGGGAAGGGATCCTCGAAATCGAGCACGGCTCGGTCGGCGTGCTGGATCTAGCCGCCGTCCGGCGGGAGGCGGCGGATGACTGAACATGTCGCGAAGTTGACAGACGCGGCGGCGAACGCCGGTCCATGCGTCGCCGGAAAGCGGAGAGCATCATGAACGTCCAGACCACGATCCTGCGGCCCGACACCACGCTTGACGACAAGTGGACGGTGCAGCGCGGCCGCGTCCTGATGAACGGCACGCAGGCGATCGCGCGCGTCCTCCTGGCGCAGAAGGCGCGCGACGCCGCCGCGGGGCTCAATACGGCGGGCTATATCACCGGCTACCGCGGATCGCCGCTCGGGAACGTGGACACGACCCTGTGGTCGATCGGGAAGCGGCTGGCCGCGGCGGACATCACCTTCGTGCCGGGCGTCAACGAGGACATGGCCGCGACGGCGGTGCGTGGCACCCAACAGCTCGACGCCGTCCCCGATCCGCTCTTCGACGGCGTATTCGGCGCCTGGTACGGCAAGGGCCCGGGCGTCGATCGCTCCGGCGACGCGCTCAAGCACGGCAATTTCGCGGGCACGCACCCGAACGGCGGCGTCGTCGTATTTTACGGCGACGACCACGGCGGCAAATCGTCGTCGATCGCCCACCACAGCGAGCAGGCGATGGCCGCCGCGCTCATCCCCTCGCTCTATCCGGCCGACCCGGCGGAAATCCTCGAATACGGGCTGATAGCCTACGCCATGTCGCGCTATTCGGGGTCCTGGGTCGGTCTGAAGCTCGTCAACGAGATCGTCGAGCAGACGATGACGACGGACATCGATATCGAGGCGGTGGCGCCGGTCATCCCCGAGGTCGGCGAGCTGCCGCCGGAGGGCGTCCACGCCCGCTCCGGCGCGTTCGGCCCGCTTCGCGAGGAGCAGATCGTCAGCGACTACCGGCTGCCGCTGGTCGAGCGCTTCGTGCGCGAGAACCGGATCGACCGGACCGAGTTCAGGGCCGGGACGCCGCGTCTGGGCCTGGTTACGGCGGGCAAGAGTTACGTCGACACGCGCCAGGCGCTCGACCTGCTCGGGCTCGACGACGACCGCGCCGCGGCGCTGGGCGTCTCGCTCCACAAGGTCGGATGCATCTGGCCGCTCGAGCCGACCGGCATCGCCCGCTTCGCGCATGGCCACGAGGTCCTGTTCTTCGTCGAGGAGAAGAAGAGCTTCGTCGAGCAACAGGCGGCCGCGGTCCTCTTCAACCAGGCCGAGCGTCCCCTCATCATCGGCAAGCGGGACGAGGCGGGCCATCCGCTCATGCCGCTCGCGACCCAGTTGGAGCCGATCCGGATCGCACTCGCCATCGTCGAGCGGCTGCGCCGTCTGGACGTGCGCGACGACGCGCTGGACGCGGCGGCGGCGCGGCTGGAGGCGCTGCTGACGCCCGACGCTCCGGTCCTCGCCCTGCCGCGCCGCAGCCCCTATTTCTGCTCGGGCTGCCCGCACAGCAGGTCGACGCGCATCCCGGACGGCAGCGTCGCCATGAGCGGCATCGGCTGCCATACGATGGTGGCGTTCGTCCGGCCTGCCGAGACGCTGCTGCCGACGCACATGGGTGGCGAGGGCGGCAACTGGATGGGGCTGGCCCCGTTCACCGGGACGAAGCACGTCTTCCAGAACATGGGCGACGGCACCTATTACCACTCCGGGCTGCTGGCGATCCGCGCCGCCATCGCGAGCGGCGTCAACATCACGTACAAGATCCTCTACAACGACGCGGTCGCGATGACGGGCGGCCAGCCCGTCGACGGTCCGATCTCCGTCGCCGAGATCGCGCAGCAGGTGCGGCACGAGGGGGTGCGGACCATCGTCCTCGTGAGCGACAACCCGGAGGCCCATCGCGGCAATCCCGAGCTGCCCGGCGACGTCCGGATCGAGCATCGCGACCGGCTGGACGAGGTGCAGCGCGACCTGCGCGAGGTCGCGGGCTGTAGCGTGCTCCTCTACGAACAGACCTGCGCAGCCGAGAAGCGGCGGCGGCGCAAGCGCGGCACCTTCCCCGATCCGGCCAAGCGGCTGTTCATCTCGCAGGCCGTCTGCGAGGGCTGCGGCGACTGCTCGGTACAGTCGACCTGCGTCAGCCTGGTGCCGGTCGACACCGACCTCGGCACGAAGCGGCACATCGATCAGTCGAGTTGCAACAAGGACTACAGCTGCCTCAACGGCTTCTGCCCGAGCTTCGTGACGGTGCTCGACGCCGAGCCGCGCAAGCCCCAGGCCGCCAGGGTCGACGAGTCGCTGTTCGCCGCACTGCCCGCCCCCCCGGTCCTCGGCCTGGAGGGCGGCTCGATCAACATGCTGGTGGCGGGTATCGGCGGCACCGGCGTCATCACCGTGGCGGCGATCGTGGGGATGGCCGCGCACCTCGAGGGGCGGGCTGCCTCGCTCTTCGACATGACCGGCCTCGCGCAGAAGAACGGCGCCGTCTTCAGCCATGTGAGGATCGCGGCCGAGCCGGGCGGACTGCATTCCCAGAAGCTGGGACGCGGCGAGACCGACCTCCTGCTGGCCTTCGACCTCGTCGCGGCGATGGCGGACGATGCGACGGCGACCTACGCCCCGGAGCGCACCCGCGCGCTGGTCAACAGCGACGTGTCGCCGACCGTCGCCTTCCAGTTCGACCGTGACGCGTCCGTCGACACGCGTCTGCTCCTCGGCCGCCTGCGGCGGCGCGTGGGCGTCGAGGCGGTGGAGACGATCGACGCGACCGCCCTGGCAACCGCGCTGCTCGGCGACACGATCGCGGCCAATCTCTTCATGGTCGGCGTAGCGGCCCAGCGCGGCCTCCTGCCCGTCGGGGTCGAGGCGATCGAGCGGGCCGTGGAGCTGAACGGCACGGCGGTCGGCTTCAACCTCAACGCGTTCCGGCTCGGCCGCCTCCTCGTCGCCGATCCGGCGGCGGTCGAGCGGCTGCTGCCCGCCCGGCCCGCGCCGCTCGCGCAGGATCTCCCGTCGATCGTCGAGCGTCGCGCCGAGCATCTGATCGCCTACCAGGACCAGGCTCTGGCCGACCGCTTCCGCCGCCGGGTGGCGGCGATCGCCGACGCCGAGCGGGCGGTCGCCCCGGGAAGCGACGACCTGGCCCGCGCGGTGGCCCGGACCTATTCGCGCGTGCTCGCCTACAAGGACGAGTATGAGGTGGCGCGACTCCTGTCCGGCGACACGCTGATGGAGGAGATCCGGCGCACCTTCGGTGACGGCGCCCGCCTCGAATACAATCTGGCGCCGCCCGTGATGGGCGGGACGCCGGTGAACGGCAGGCCGCCCAAGCGCGCCTTCGCCACGAAGTGGATGCGGCCGCTCCTCGCCGTCGTCGCGCGCGGCCGACGTCTCAGGGGCACCGCGTTCGACCCCTTCGGCCGGACCGCCGAGCGGAGGGATGAGCGGGCGCTGATCGCCTCCTACGAGGCGCTCCTCGACGAGGTGCAGGCGGGACTCTCCGCGGCGAACCACGCACGCGCGGTGGCGCTGCTGTCGGCGGCGGAGCAGGTCCGCGGCTACGGCCCCGTCAAGGAGGCGTCCCTGCGCGCGTACGAGGCCGCGCTGCCGGCGCTGCTCGACGGCTGGCGGAACGAGCGCGCGGTGCCGGTCGCGGCCTGAGACGAAGAGGGAGGGGACCGCCTCCGCGAGTCGCCGCGAGGGGCGCGAAGGTGGCGGTCTTCGATCTCAACGAGAAGTTGGGTCGGCCAGTCGGGCTCTCGCCCCGCTGGCGACGATCGTCCCGCGGGGCCATGGGGGCGGCAAGGCAGCGGTCAATCGCGCGGTCGTGCACAGCGGCGACGCCACTATGACCACAAGTGCCCGGCCATGACCGGAAATGGTGCCCAGAAGAGGACAAAGATGGGCACTCAGATCACTGGGAAATTTCCATGCTTCGCTGAACGATCGGCCAGGTCGCGACCTAAAGGTCGTAGTCCGGCGCGTCGTCCTCGGGGGGCCAGGGCGGATACACGATCGGCTTCTCGCCGAAGTGTCGCCGAACCGCCCGTGCGCGCCGCTCCACAACATCCTCTTCGGCATCGATCTCATCGGGGTAAATATAGGCGACTTCGAACTTACCGTCGCGAAGCACATATTCCATCTCTGACCACCGATCGCCGCCGTCTTGCGTTTCCCACAGGTCGAGCAGCGCATACGGCAGCCCCTCGATCACCGGCCGCCGATACAAGATCTGGTTGCCGAGTTCCTTGAAGATCGATTCGCCGACCATGTTCCGATCGAGCTGGGCGTAGAGCAGCGTCGGTTCGACCGGATACTCACGATCCTCCATCAGCAATTGCCCGATCTCGTTCAGCAGCTTCTCGGCTTCAGCGTCCGCCACGGCTTTTCTCCGATCGTTCGTTGGGGAATTTCAGACTCTTCTCGTCGCCATCGACCGTCCACCACACGTCGATCGCCGATGGTCGCCCGGACTCCCCCTCGAACCGCGGCACGATCCTGACCGTGACAGTCTTTCCGCCTCGCTTCTCTCTCGCCCACTCATCCTCGAGCACGCGATAGCCGCCCCGATTGAAGTTGGCATTTTGCGCGATGTGATTGAACGCCTCGGTCGGTCCATTGAAGCGCGCCGCGATGTAGTGGCCGCCATCGTCGCTCGCCCGACGTTCTGCGCCGCCCGCCTGTGCTTGCGAAACGCAAGAACGGATCGGAACATCGGTAACCGTCAGCGCACCAGAAACGCGCCGCGTCCGCTCGCGCGCATCGATTTGGTAAGTATAGCCGTTGCGCACGACCGTGCGGAACTTTTCGCTTCACGCGCTTGCGGGTCGGGTGGCGGTTGTGTTCGTCTCGGAAGCGCGATCCGAGGACACAACGGCGGTTGCCGAACCTGGTGAGTTCTTCGGACGACGGTGCGGATCAGGTGATCCCCACGTTCCCGACGCGCCCGCTCCACCGAAGCTACCGCCGCCTCCCGAAAACCCGCCACCAGTCCCTGCGCGTTGGGCGTACGGCTTGTGAGCCGCGACGTGGTTGCCTTGGGAGGCGCGCGTCCGGTCTTTGGGAATGGCACGGTTTGCCGACTCTTGCGATCTTGGCCGGGATGACCGGGCCGGCCAGTCTCCTGAACCGGTCGCGCCGCCACCGCCACCCTTGCCGCCTCCGCTACCAGAAAATCCACCGCCGCCCCACTGGCTATAATGCCGTCCCGCACCGACGAAGGTGAAACGCCCGGTTTCTGGATCATGCCAGGGATTGAACTTGAGCTCGACTCCTTCCGCATTTCTCAAGGAAGGCAACCTCCCGGTCCGCAGTGACGTGACCCCCGCCTTTCATCCAGCGGCAACCAGAGACCGACCGGTGTTGTCGCGCATGAGCGCAGGTGAAGCAACGGGCGGGGTTAACCCCGCCCGTTGCTGTTCGAGCCCGGCAGCGAACGCAGCCGGGGTATCGTAGCCGAGCGAGGAGTGTGGCCGCTCGGTGTTGTAGTCGTCGACCCAGCGCGTCAGGATCGAGCGGGCCTGACCGATGGTGAAGAACAGCGTCTCGTTGAGCAGCTCATCGCGCATGCGACCATTGAAGCTCTCGACGAACCCGTTCTGCGTCGGCTTGCCCGGCGCGATGTAATGCCACTCGATGCCGGTATCGCCGGACCAGGCGAGCACCGCGTTGGAGGTCAGTTCGGTCCCATTGTCGCTGACGATCATCTTCGGCCTGCCACGCTCGGCGATCAGATCGGCCAGCTCGCGCACGACGCGCCGGCCCGAGATCGACGTGTCCACCACCGCCCGGAGGCATTCGCGCGTCACGTCGTCGACGATGTTGAGCACGCGGAACCGCCGGCCGGTGACGAGCTGGTCGTGCACGAAGTCCAGGCTCCAGCGCTGGTTCGGGAGCGCCAGCACCGGCGCGGGTGCCCGGCTGCCTGTAGCACGCCTTCGTCCTTTACGGCGACGCACCGTCAGTCATGCCGGGTCATCGATCCCCCGGATCGATGCCTGTTCCGGCACGATCCTCGCGGTAGAGCCGCTGGGTCTTCTTGCGGTTGATCGTGATGCCGTCCCGGCGAAGCAGGATGTGCAGCCGCCGATAGCCGAACCGCCGGCGCTGCTGCGCCAGCTCGCGCAGCCGCGACCGCAGGTCGCCATCATCTGCCCGGCACGAGCGATACCGCATGCTCGTGCGATCCGCTCCGACAACGGTACACGCCCGCCGCTCGCTCATCCCCAACGTCGCCTGGAGATGCGCGACCGCTTGTCGCTTCGCGGCGGGCGTCACCACTTTTTTGACAGCAGGTCTTTCAACCCCGCATTGTCGAGCATCGTGTCCGCAAGCAGCCGCTTGAGCCGGGCATTCTCTTCCTCGAGCGACCTCAGCCGCTTCGCGTCGGATACCTCCAGACCGCCGAACTTCGCCTTCCAGGCGTAGTAGGTCGCGCTCGACATGCCGTGCTTGCGGCACAGCTCCGTCACCACCGCACCCGCCTCGGCCTCCTTCAGGATCCCGATGATCTGCTCTTCCGAAAACTGCTTCCGCTTCATTCCGTCCGTCCCTTCAAGGGCCGGTCTCTAGGTCCAGGTGGATGAAGAAACGGGGGTCACGTCAGCGGTAGCTCATCCCGGCCTACAGATACCCGACCGCTTCCAATCGAGTCCTGACGGGGCTGAGCGCGGCGATTTCGGGTATCTGTATGTTCGGGTCTCAACCCATGAGAAAGATGCCGTCCTTGTCTATGGCATCAAGTATCTGGTCTGCTGATGCCCCGATCCGGGGAGGGTGCTCGTTCCTATTAACATCAACCTGCCCACCTACCATCCAAGGGGTCTTCTCAGCCGGAAGATTGGCACCGGTTTGATCCGGCGTAAGGGCCATGCGCCAGCCATGAGGCTTAAAGAAACGATATAGGATCACGTTATTCCTTTCTGGTCATCAACTTGGTATTATCAATCCGGGCACCCGATAAGATGCAATAGCCGCTACCATAACGCGCATTGATGGAGCAGCCCCATACTTATCCGCAGCGTCTTTACCTTCATGCCCTTGGAACTGTCGGCATACCCGCTCAGGGATGCCAGCATCTACAGCATGGGTCTTCCATGTGTGGCGGAATGAGTGAAAGACCTTGGACTTATCCTCAATCCCGCAATCTTGCTTATAGCGGCTGAACCACTGGCCCACCTTGTCGGTTAGTTTCTTGCCAATGCCTACCGCCTTCAAGCCGGGAAATACGCGGCCTGTTTGATCTGGCAGCTTCTGCACATAGTCGATGAACCCTAGCTCAATTAGCTTGGGATGAAGCGGGACAAGCCTATTGCTTGCCTCATTCTTGATCTGATTAGGTAGGGCATCGTCATCCGGCGTATCTGTAATGTCGATACACCATACCTCTTGCCGCTTATCGTCATCGTCTATGTAGGCAACGGGCTTCACGTCCTGCACCCGTAGCTGGCCTATCTCTTCCCGCCTCGCTCCCATGAACAGGGCTAGCAGGGGCAACCAATAGACAGCCTCACCATATCCTCCCTTAGGCCGCTCGCCCTTGGCATGAACCGGGCCAGCGAACAGGGCATTGAGGTCATCTGTCGAGAAGTCCTTACGCTTCTCTCCCCGCTCAGTAACGGCCATCTTAACGTCACGGGCTACGTTGACGGGTACGATATCCTCTTGTGCAGCCCACTCTAGCAGGGTCCGCAGGTAGGCCAGCCGATCCCGCACGTTCACCTGTGATCGGGCAGGGTCCGCTATCAGCTTGCGCTTGTAGGCCATCACATCGGCCTTGGTAATTAGCTCGACGGACTTACGGCCCATCATGGAATTGAACAGCTTGGCATCCCGCCAATAGGCATCCTTGCCACGGGGCGACGGCTTACGCTCAGCGGCCCACCCGTCGAGGATATCTGTATCTAGGTATTTGCCCTTGCCCTCGCTGGCTTTGGCATCCGGCTCGCACTCAACGGCCTGATTTTGGCTTTCCGATGCGCGGGCAGTCTTGCCGTAGCGAGCTTGCATGGACGCGATCAGCGCCCCGGCATTCTCCCGCTCATGCCCGACTAGCAGCTTGCCAGCCTTTGCCACGTCAGCCGGGGAGGCGTCAGTTTCTATCCCCGCTGCCAATGCGTCCATGACCGGCTCTAGCCGCTCTACCTCGCTGTCAGAGGCGAACAGGTCATCGGCCACAAGCTCGGCCTGTAGCTGGTCAGCCTCCCACCGCTTCCGCTCCCGTTCGATCTGGGATGCAGGCTTAGGAGCAATGACAGGGGCAGGCTTGGCAGCGGCCTTATCCCGCTCAGCTTGCTTGAGCAGAGCATGGGCCGTCTTGGTCATATCGGGGATGAGGGCCTTGGCCGCTTCCCGGTCCTTTAGGCCCAAGGATCGCTTAATCTCCCGCTTGCCAGCCATGAAGGGGCGCAGGTCCGCAGGTATCCCCATGCGGAAATAATAGACCCCGTTCGGGGCGCGGTGGAGGTATGAACACATAGGCCGTCGTCCTCGTACCTTTGTACTAGACGCTCGTAAAAAGCCTAAGATTTCCGCTAATTCCTAGGGTTTTTAAGCCCTAGTGCAAAATGGTGCCCAGAAGAGGACTCGAACCTCCACGACCTTGCGATCGCCAGCACCTGAAGCTGGTGCGTCTACCAATTCCGCCATCTGGGCACGGGGTAGGCCGGCGCCTCTAGGGGGCGGATGGCGGGCCTGTCAACACCTCTTTTTTCACGGCGTGCGTTATCGACGCGCCGCGGTGCGTTCAGGCCCTGTCGCCGCCCCAAGCCTTGTCTTCGCGGGGCAGGGCGGGCAAGGCGCGTGCGGGCTCGGGCTTGAGGTGAAGGATATGGACGGCAAGCTGGTGACGCTGATCGGTGGCGGTGGGTTCCTGGGGCGGTATGTCGCCCAGGCGCTGCTGAAGCGCGGCGCGCGGGTGCGCGTGGCGCAGCGCGATCCGCGTCAGGCGTTCTTCCTGAAGCCGCTGGGCGGACTGGGGCAGACGCAGTTCGTCGCGGCGGACGTGACCCGGCCCGAGACGATCGTGCGCGCGGTCCAGGGCGCGGCGGCGGTCGTCAATCTGGTCGGCGTGTTCGGCAACGACGCGCAGCGCATTCACGTCGACGGCGCGCGCACCGTGGCCGAGGCGGCGACCGACGAGGGGGCGGCGCTGGTCCATGTCTCCGCGATCGGCGCGGACGTGAACGGCGATTCGCTCTACGCGCGGACCAAGGGCGCGGGCGAGGGCGCGGTGCGCGCCGCGGCACCGCACGCCACGATCCTGCGCCCCTCCACCGTCTTCGGGCGGGAGGATCAGTTCATCAACCGCTTCGCCGGCATGATCGCGACGCTGCCGGTCGTCCCGGTCCTGCGCGGTGCGGCGCGGTTCCAGCCGGTCTATGTCGGCGATGTCGCGCAGGCGGCGGTCACCGCGCTGGACGACGAAGAGACGTACGGCGGCCGCACGTTCGAGCTGGGCGGGCCGGAGGTGCTGACGATGCTGGAGCTCCACCAGCGGATCGCGCAGCATGTCGGGCGCACGCCGCGGCTGCTCGCGCTGCCGGATGCGGTCGGCGGGCTGCTCGCCTCGCTGCCGGGGACGCCGATTTCCACGGATCAGTGGAAGATGCTGGGGCATGATTCGGTCGTGTCGTCGCATGCCGAGGGGTTGTCGGCGCTCGGCGTGGCGCAGACCCCGCTCGACGCGGTCGCGCCGGGCTGGCTGGTGCGCTATCGCCGCGCGGGCCGCTTCGGGCTGATCCAGCACGCGCGCTGACCTCCATCCCGAAAGGGGCATTCGT
The DNA here is from genome assembly GCF_036946125.1 of Sphingomonas adhaesiva. Classification (NCBI taxonomy): domain Bacteria; kingdom Pseudomonadati; phylum Pseudomonadota; class Alphaproteobacteria; order Sphingomonadales; family Sphingomonadaceae; genus Sphingomonas; species Sphingomonas adhaesiva. The sequence continues at coordinate 2,394,150 of NZ_JAQIJT010000002.1, read as the reverse complement.
GAACGACCTGCTGACCATCATCCTCCTGGGCATCGTCGAGGGGGTGACGGAATTCCTGCCCGTGTCCTCGACCGGGCACCTCGTCCTGGCGGGCGCGCTTTTGGGGATGAAGGAGGCCGATGCGACCTTCGACATCGTGATCCAGCTGGGCGCGATCCTGGCGGTGATCGTGCTGTTCTGGCGGCGCTTCGTGGCGGTCGGTCAGGGGCTGCTGCGCCGCGACGCGGGCGCGATCCGCTTCACGCGCAATATCCTGCTGGGGTTCCTGCCCTCGGCGGTGGTGGGGATGATCGCCTATTCCGCGATCCGCGGGCTGCTGGAGGCGCCGGGGACGGGGCCGTTCGTGGTCGCGGTGGCGCTGATCGTGGGCGGGATCGCGATCCTGTTCATCGAGCGCACCGTGCCGCCCGCCGCCAAGACCTCGGTCGAGGCGATGAGCTGGCGCGTGGCGCTGGGCATCGGCGTCGTCCAATGCCTGTCGATGATCCCGGGGGTCAGCCGCTCGGGCGCGACGATCATGGGCGCGCGCGCGATGCGGATCGATCAGGAGACGGCCGCGGAATACAGCTTCTTCCTGGCGATCCCGACGATGATGGGCGCGACCACGCTGGCGTTGTGGAAGAGCCGGCACGAGCTGGGCAATGCCCATTTCTCCGCCATCGCGATCGGTTTCGTCGTGTCGTTCGTGGTCGCGCTGGCGGTGATCCGCTGGTTCATGACGATCGTCACGCGCCATGGCTTCTCGCCCTTCGCCTGGTACCGGATCGTTGCCGGCACGGTCGCGCTGGCGCTGCTCGCCATGCGTTGAGGCCGGATCGGAACTAACATTCGATGTCGTGTGATCGGGCTGATCCGACCAGCGGGCGTTGAGAAAAAAGTAGGTAAGACTTACTTACCTTAACGATCGAAAAGGCGTGACAAGGGCCGGGCCGTGTGAGACGTGGGGGGTGGAGGACCCCTCATGGCTGACATGCTGAAGTTCGTTGATCGCGCGCAATCCTACCCTGCCAAGCGGGTGGCGCAGAAGCGTGCCGAGGACTTTCGCGAGATTGCGGAGCGCTATGCGGTCGTCGCCGCGGAGGATCAGGCGGGGCGCTGTTCGCAATGCGGCGTGCCGTATTGCTCGGTGCATTGCCCGCTACACAACCATATCCCCGACTGGCTGCGCCTGACCGCGGAAGGGCGGCTGCGCGAGGCGTACGAGCTGAGCAACGCGACCTCCACCATGCCTGAAATCTGCGGGCGGATCTGCCCGCAGGACCGGCTGTGCGAGGGCAATTGCGTCATCGAATTCACCGGGCATGGCGCGGTGACGATCGGATCGGTCGAGAAGTTCATCACCGACACCGCCTGGGCCGAGGGCTGGGTGGAGCCGCTGGTGCCGGGGCCCGCGCGCGGGCAGTCGGTGGGGGTGATCGGCGCAGGTCCCGCGGGGCTGACCGCGGCGGAATATCTGCGCGCACACGGCTATGAGGTGCACGTCTACGACCGCCACGACCGCGCCGGCGGGTTGCTGACCTACGGCATTCCGGGGTTCAAGCTGGAAAAGCCGGTGGTGATGCGCCGGATCGAGCGGCTGAAGGAAGGGGGAATCACCTTCCACGAGGGGTTCGAGGTGGGGCGCGATGCGTCGCTGGGTGAGTTGCGGGAGCGCCACGACGCGCTGTTGATCGCGACCGGCGTCTACAAGGCGCGCGCGATCGAGGTCGGAGGCAACGATCTGGCGGGTGTGGTACCGGCGCTGGACTATCTGATCGCATCCAATCGCAAGGGTTTCGGCGACGACGTGCCGGAATATGAGGACGGCCGCCTGAACGCGAACGGCAAGAACGTTGTCGTGATCGGCGGCGGCGATACCGCGATGGATTGCGTCCGCACCGCGATCCGCCAGGGTGCCGCCAGCGTGAAGTGCCTGTATCGCCGCGACCGCGCCAACATGCCGGGCTCGCAGCGCGAGGTCGCCAATGCGGAGGAGGAGGGCGTCGAGTTCGTCTGGCTCTCCGCGCCGGCATCGTTCGCGGGGGAAGAGGGACAGGTGGCGACGGTGCGCGCCAACCGCATGCGGCTGGGCGCGCCGGATGCCAGCGGACGCCGCGCGCCCGAGGTCGATCCGGGCGGGGCCGAGGACATGCCCGCGGACCTGGTCATCAAGGCGCTCGGCTTCGACGCGGAGGAACTGCCGCACCTGTGGGGCGCGCCGGAACTGGGCGTGACGCGCTGGGGCACGGTGCTGGTCGACAGCAAGACGCTGATGACCTCGCTGGACGGCGTGTTCGCGGCGGGCGACATCGTGCGCGGGGCGTCGCTGGTCGTGTGGGCGATCCGCGACGGGCGCGACGTGGCCGCGACGATGCACAACCATCTGAAGGCCAAGGCCAAGGCCAAGACAGCCGGCGCGGAGAAGGTGGCGGCGTGAGGCTGTCCGCCGATCAGGTAAGCGCGATAAAGGCCGCGGCCCTGGAGGCGTTCGGCCCGTCGGCGACCGTCCGACTGTTCGGCAGCAGGGCGGATGACGATCGCACGGGAGGCGACATCGACCTTCATGTCGAGGCCGATCCCGACGTGGCCGATCTCGCTCACGAGGTGCTGTTTCGAGCGTCGATCTGGAAGGCGCTGGACGAGGAGCAGATCGATGTCGTCGTCGCCGCGCGGGGTGCCGAACCCCGGTGGATCGATCGCGCCGCGCGTCGCGAAGGTATCGTCCTGTGACGCGCGAAGAGGTGCGGGAGGCCACCCGGGAGGCGGCGTTCGCGGCTGAACAACTGGCGGCGCATGCCGAGCGGCTAAGCCGCCGGATGGCGATGCTCTTTCCGCTCGACGGTGCGAGGCTTGCGGCATGGCAGGACGAAGATCGGGAGCGGCTCCACGCGATGCTGCGGATATTCGATCAATTATACGACCTCGTCGCCCGAAAGCTCTTCCGTGGCTTCCTCTTTCTTTCCGGCGAGACGATCGCGGGTCTGTCCGCGCAGAACCAGTTCCGGCGGATCGAGGCGCTGGGCGGCATCGCGAGCGCCGATCGCTGGATCGAACTGGGCACGACCCGAAACGTGCTGGCGCATGATTATCCGACCCGGCCCGCCATGCAGGCTGACCGCGCCAATCTGGCCTGGCGAGACCTGCCCGATCTGATCGCCGGCACACGCCGCATTATCTCGCTGCTTCAATCCGAGGGGCTTATCCCATGACCGACCAGCGCCAGTACCTCGCCACTCACGGCATGTACCGCCCCGAATATGAGGGCGATGCGTGCGGCGTCGGTCTCGTCGCCGCCACCGACGGGAAGCCGTCGCGGCGCGTGGTGCAGTCCGCGATCGATGCGCTGAAGGCGGTGTGGCATCGCGGCGCGGTGGATGCGGACGGCAAGACCGGCGACGGGGCGGGCATCCATGTCGACCTGCCCGCGCGCTTCTTCGACGATGCGATCGCGGCGGGCGGGCACAAGGTGCTGCCCAACCGGCTGGCGGTCGGCATGATCTTCCTGCCGCGCACCGATCTGGGCGCGCAGGAATCGTGCCGCACGATCGTGGAAAGCGCGATCATCGAGGCGGGCTATACGATCTACGGCTGGCGGCAGGTGCCGGTCGACGTCAGCGTCGTCGGCATGAAGGCGCAGTCGACGCGTCCCGAGATCGAGCAGATCATGATCGCGGGCCCGCTGCCCGACGAAGCGTCGCTGGAGGAGTTCGAGAAGAACCTGTACCTGGTCCGCCGCCGGATCGAGAAGCGCGTGATCGCGGCGCAGATCCAGGGCTTCTACATCTGTTCGCTCAGCTGCCGCTCGATCATCTACAAGGGGCTGTTCCTGGCGGAGAGCCTGTCGGTCTTCTACCCCGATCTGACCGACAAGAGGTTCGAGAGCCGGGTCGCGATCTTCCACCAGCGCTATTCGACCAACACCTTCCCGCAATGGTGGCTGGCGCAGCCGTTCCGGTGCCTGGCGCACAACGGCGAGATCAACACGATCCGCGGCAACAAGAACTGGATGCTGAGCCACGAGATCCGGATGGCGTCGATCGCGTTCGGCGAACATTCGGAGGACATCAAGCCCGTCATCCCGGCGGGCGCGTCCGATACCGCGGCGCTGGACGCGACGTTCGAGGCGATCTGCCGCTCGGGCCGCGACGCGCCGACCGCGAAGCTGATGCTGGTGCCCGAGGCATGGCAGGAGAACACCGACACGCCCGAGAGCCATGCTGCGATGTACCAGTATCTCGCCTCCGTGATGGAGCCGTGGGACGGCCCGGCCGCGCTGGCGATGACCGACGGCCGCTGGGCGGTGGGCGGCGTGGACCGCAACGCGCTGCGCCCGCTGCGCTATACGCAGACCGCCGACGGGCTGCTGATCGTCGGGTCGGAGGCCGGGATGGTCGTGGTGCCGGAGAGCACCGTGGTCGCCAAGGGGCGGCTGGGGCCGGGGCAGATGATCGCGGTCGACCTGCATGAAGGCCGCGTGCTGCGCGACCGCGAGATCAAGGACAAGATCGCCGCCGAGCAGGATTATGCCGCGATGATCGGCGAATTCTCGGCGATGGACGACCTGCCCCCGGCGCCGGTGGACAGCGTCACGCGCTACGACCGTGCCGACCTGACGCGGCGGCAGGTCGCGGCGGGGCAGACGCTGGAGGACATGGAGCTGATCCTGTCGCCGATGGTGGAGACCGCCAAGGAAGCGATCGGATCGATGGGCGACGACACGCCGCTGGCGGTCATCAGCGACAAGCCGCGGCTCATCAGCCAGTTCTTCCGGCAGAATTTCGCGCAGGTGACGAACCCGCCGATCGACCCCCTGCGCGAACGCTATGTGATGTCGCTGAAGACGCGCTTCGGCAATCTGGCCAACATCCTGGATACCGAGGACCGGCGCGAGCGCGTGCTGGTGCTCGATTCGCCGGTGCTGACCTCGACCGACTGGGCGCGGCTGAAGGCGTATTTCGGCAATGCCGCCGCCGACATCGACTGCACGTTCGAGGCGGGGGGCGGCCCCGACCGCCTGCGCGCGGCGATCCAGCGCATCCGCAACCAGGCCGAACAGGCGGTGCGCGAGGGCAAGAGCGAGCTGTTCCTGACCGACGAGCATATCAGCGAGGACCGCGTCGCGATCCCCGGCGTGCTGGCGGCGGCGGCGGTGCATACGCACCTCGTGCGGCGGGGCCTGCGCTCCTACGCCTCGGTCAACGTGCGGGCGGCGGAATGCCTCGACACGCATTATTATGCGGTGCTGATCGGCGTCGGCGCGACCACGGTGAACGCCTATCTGGCGGAGGCCGCGATCGCCGACCGTCAGGCGCGCGGCCTGTTCGGCGATCTGGGGATCGAGGAATGCCTGAAGCGCCACAAGAAGGCGATCGAGGAGGGGCTGCTCAAGATCCTGTCGAAGATGGGGATCGCGGTGATCTCCAGCTATCGCGGCGGCTATAATTTCGAGGCGGTCGGGCTGTCCCGTGCGCTGGTCAACGACCTGTTCCCCGGCATGCCCGCCAAGATTTCGGGCGAGGGCTATGCCTCGCTCCACGTCAACGCGACCGACCGGCACGGGGCGGCGTTCGACGGCATGGGACCGGGGGGCGTGGCGACGCTGCCGATCGGCGGCTTCTATCGCCAGCGCCATACCGGGGAGGCGCATGCCTATTCGGCGCAGCTGATGCACCTGCTGCAGACCGCGGTCGCGACCGACAGCTATTCCAGCTACCTGCAATTCTCGCGCGGGGTGTCCGACCTGCCGCCGATCTACCTGCGCGACCTGTTGCAGTTCAACTTCCCGAACGAAGGCGTGCCGGTCGATCAGGTCGAGGCGATCACGGAGATCCGCAAGCGCTTCGTCACGCCGGGCATGTCGCTGGGCGCGCTGTCGCCGGAGGCGCACGAAACGCTGGCGATCGCGATGAACCGCATCGGCGCGAAGGCGGTGTCGGGCGAGGGCGGCGAGGACAGGGTCCGCTATCAGCCGTATGAGAATGGCGACAACGCCAATTCGGTCATCAAGCAGATCGCGTCGGGGCGGTTCGGCGTCACCGCCGAATATCTGAACGCGTGCGACGAGATCGAGATCAAGGTCGCGCAGGGTGCCAAGCCCGGCGAGGGCGGGCAGCTGCCCGGCTTCAAGGTGACCGAGTTCATCGCCAGGCTGCGCCATGCGACGCCGGGCGTGACGCTCATCAGCCCGCCGCCGCACCACGACATCTATTCGATCGAGGATCTGGCGCAGCTGATCTACGACCTGAAGCAGATCAATCCGCGCGCGCGGGTGTGCGTGAAGCTGGTGTCTTCCGCCGGGATCGGGACGGTCGCGGCGGGCGTGGCGAAGGCGCATGCCGATGTCATCCTCGTCTCCGGCCATGTCGGCGGCACGGGCGCGAGCCCGCAGACCTCGATCAAATACGCGGGTACGCCGTGGGAGATGGGCCTCAGCGAGGTCAACCAGGTGCTGACGCTCAACGGCCTGCGCGGGCGGATCAAGCTGCGCGCCGACGGCGGGCTGAAGACCGGGCGCGACATCGTGATCGCCGCGATCCTGGGCGCGGAGGAGTTCGGCATCGGTACGCTGTCGCTGGTGGCGATGGGGTGCATCATGGTGCGCCAGTGCCATTCGAACACCTGCCCGGTCGGCGTCTGCACGCAGGACGAGAAGCTGCGCGACAAGTTCGTCGGCACGCCGGAGAAGGTCATCAATCTCATGACCTTCATCGCGGAGGAGGTGCGCGACATCCTGGCGCGGCTGGGCGTGCGGTCGCTCGACGAGGTGATCGGGCGCACCGAGCTCTTGCGGCAGGTGAGCCGCGGTGCGGAGCATCTCGACGACCTGGATCTCAACCCGATCCTCGCCAAGGTCGATGCGACCGATGCCGAGCGGCGCTTTTCGCTCAGCACCTTCCGCAACGAGGTGCCCGACAGCCTGGATGCGCAGATCATCAAGGATGCAGCACCCGTCTTCTCGCGCGGGGAGAAGATGCAGCTGACCTATTCGGTGCGCAACACGCACCGCGCGGTCGGCACGCGGCTGTCGAGCGAGATCACGCGGACGTTCGGCATGTCGAAGCTGAACGACGGGCACGTCACGATCCGGCTGCGCGGCTCCGCAGGGCAGTCGCTGGGCGCGTTCCTTTGCCGCGGCGTCACGCTGGAGGTGTTCGGCGACGCCAACGACTATGTCGGCAAGGGGCTGTCGGGGGGCACGATCGTGGTGCGCCCGGCGGTATCGTCGCCGCTGACCAGCCAGGAGAATACGATCCTGGGCAACACCGTCCTCTACGGCGCGACGTCGGGCAAGCTGTTCGCGGCGGGGCAGGCGGGCGAGCGCTTCGCGGTGCGCAATTCCGGCGCGATCGTGGTGGTAGAGGGCTGCGGCGCCAACGGCTGCGAATATATGACCGGCGGGGTCGCGGTGCTGCTGGGCGAGGTGGGCGCGAACTTCGGCGCGGGCATGACCGGGGGAATGGCGTTCGTCTACGACGCCAGCGGCACCTTCGCGCGGCGCGCCAATCCGGAGAACATCGTGTGGCAGCGCATCGCCTCGGCGCATTACGAGGAAGTGCTGCGCGCGCTGATCGCGGAACATGCGGTGGCGACCGACAGCCGCTGGTCGCGCGGGCTGCTGGAGGATTGGGAGCGGACGATCGGCAGTATCTGGCAGGTGGTGCCGCGCGAGATGCTGTCGCGGCTGGCGCATCCGCTGGACGACAGCGTAGCGTTGGAGGCGGCGGAGTAATCCGTTTTCCGTCACCCCGGGGCTTGACCCGGGGTCCCGCTTCTTCCGCGACGGTGGTGGAGAGCGGGGCCCCGGCTCAAGGCCGGGGTGACGTTTCTACCCCGCCCACTCGCTCCACAGCGTCGCCTCGTCGGGGCGCGGGCGTTCTTCCAGCGCGCGCGCAGGCGTGCCGATGAACATGAACCCCGCGATCCGCTCCGGGGCCGCACCGAAGGCGTCGCGGACGCGATCGGAGAACGCCGGCCAGCCGGTGAGCCAGCCGCCGGCGAAACCGTGCGCATGGACCGCGTGGAGCAGGTTCATGCAGGCCGCGCCCGCCGACAGCTCCTGCTCCCACATCGGAATATGGCTGCCGGTGCGCGGGGAGAACAGCGCCACGACCAGTGCGGGCGCCTGGCGCGCGAACTGCTCCATCGCGTCCAGCTCGGCACGTTTGGCCTCGGGGCGTTCGGCGCGATAGGCGTCGACCAGCAGCGCGGCGAGCGCATCGCGACGATCGTCGGGGACGATCACGAAGCGCCACGGCGCGAGCTTGCCATGGTCCGGAGTGCGCCCGGCGAGCCGGATCATCTCGATCAATCGCGCCCGATCGGGGGCGGGGGCGACCAGGTCGCGCGGCTTGCCCGAGCGGCGCGAGGCGAGCAGCGAGAGTGGGGAGGAGGTATCGTTGAACATCGCGTCTCAGATAGAGGCCCGCGCGGCGTATTTACAGCGCCGGCTTTGCCGCTAGTCTCCGCCGCAACCATTTTCGCCTCGATGTAGGAGCGTTCTTCCCTTGCCCATCATTCCGACGATCGCGCTCGGCTTCCTGGTGCTGCTGCTGGGTGGCGGCATCGCCGCCGCGGTGCGCCCGGGCGACGAGTTCGCGGGTCATCCCAAAGGCCTGTATGTCCTGTTCTTCGTCGAGATGTGGGAGCGCTTCTCCTATTACGGCATGCGCGCGCTGCTCATTTTCTACCTGACCAAGCACTGGCTGTTCGACGACGGCAAATCCAACCTGATCTACGGTGCCTATACCGCGCTGACCTATGTCACCCCGCTGCTGGGCGGCTATCTGGCGGACCGCTACCTGGGGCAGCGCAAGGCGGTGACGTACGGCGCGGTGCTGCTGACGATCGGCCATGCGCTGATGGCGGTGGAGGGCGACGGCGGTCAGGCATCGGGCGCGATCAACGTGTTCTGGCTGGCGCTGGCGTTCATCATCGTCGGCGTCGGCTTTCTGAAGGCCAACGTGTCGGTGATCGTGGGGCAGCTGTACCCGCTGACCGACGTGCGCCGCGACGGCGCCTATACGATCTTCTACATCGGCATCAACACGGGCGCGGCGATCGGGACGATCCTGGCCGGCTGGCTGGGCGAAACCTATGGCTGGGCGTACGGCTTCGGCGCGGCGGGGGTCGGCATGCTGCTGGGCCTCATCGTCTTCGTCCTGGGGCGTCCGCTGCTGATGGGCCGCGGCGAGCCGCCCGCGATGCTGGCGCGCGGGCGCGAGTGGAGCATCTACGGTATCGGCGTCGCGTCGGTCGCGGTGATCTGGGCGCTGATCCAGTATCAGGACGTGATGGAGACGCTGCTGATCGTGTGCGGCGTCGGGCTGCTGGGCTATGTGCTGTTCGCCAGCCTGAAGCTGGAGCCGCACGCGCGCGACCGGATGCTGGCGATCCTGTTCCTGATCGCGCTGAACCCGGTGTTCTGGGGACTGTTCGAGCAGGCGGGCGGATCGCTGAACCTCTATACCGACCGTTTCGTCGACCGCGGCGGGGTGCCGGCGTCGCTGTTCCAGTCGATCAACCCGATCTACATCGTCCTGCTGGGGCCGCTGTTCGCGGGGCTGTGGGTGTTCCTGGGCAAGCGCGGCTGGGAGCCGTCCGCGCCCGCCAAGTTCGGGCTGGCGCTGGCGCAGATCGCGCTCAGCTTCCTGCTGTTCGTCTGGGGCGCGCGGATGATGGGGCCGGGCGTGGCGACGCCCGTCTTCCTCGTCTTCATGATCTACTTCTTCCAGACCAGCGGCGAGCTGTGCCTGTCGCCGGTGGGGCTGTCGGCGATGAACCGGCTGGCGCCGCAGCATCTCGCCAGCCTCATCATGGGGGCATGGTTCTACATGACCGCGGTCGGCAATTTCGTCGCCGGCAAGATCGGCGAGGCGACCGGGGGCGGCGAGGGCGGCACGATGACGCAGGAGGGAACGCTCGCGATCTACAACACCGTCGGCTGGTGGGCGATGGGGATCGCGGTGGCGGTGCTGGTGGTCAGCCCGCTGATCCGGCGGCTGATGCACCTCGACACGCTGCGCGACAGCCCCGACCATGCGATGGCGGGCGAGCGCGAACTGGCCGAGCCGGCCGCCGCCGGCATCGACACCGCCACGGAGACGCGGCGCCCGTAGCGGGAAAGGGGGATGCCATGGAGGAAGTAGCGCTTGCGGCCACCGCGTTCGTGGGGACGCACTTCCTCCTGTCGCATCCCCTGCGAGGCGCGCTGGTGAGGCGCGTGGGGGAGCGCGGGTTCCTGGGGCTCTATTCGCTGGTCGCGGCGGTGACGCTGGGGTGGCTGGTCGTCGCCTATCGCGCCGCGCCGCCGGGGCGCGCGCTGTGGCCGGTCGGCGACGGGCTGTGGGCGGTGGCGACCGTCGTGATGCTGGTCGCGAGCGTGCTGTTCATGGGGTCGCTGGTGCGCAACCCGGCGTTGCCCGATCCGACCGGGCGGGCGAGGCCGGTGCCCGAGCCGCGTGGCGTGTTCGCGATCACGCGGCACCCGATGATGTGGGGCTTCGCGCTATGGGGCGCGGCCCACATCCTGGTCTATCCCGAGCCGTCGAACGTGGTGCTGGCGGGTGCGATCGTCGTGCTGGCGCTGGTGGGCGCGGCGGCGCAGGACCGCAAGAAGGCGCGGCTGGAGCCCGGTTTCTGGCCGGAGTGGGAGCGGCGGACGAGCTTCGTGCCGTTCGCGCGCGGGGTGCGCCTGCGCGGCCTCGGCGGGCATGCGCTGGGGGGCGGATTGGTGGTGTGGCTGGTCGCGACCTGGGCGCATCTGCCGCTGGCAGGATGGGCCGCGGGGGTGTGGCGGTGGGTGTTGTAGGTAGCTGAAGAGCCCCTCCCCTTCAGGGGAGGGGTTTGGGGTGGGGCGAGCCTCGCCGAGACCGGCGCCTGTGACAGCCCCACCCCAACCCCTCCCCTGAAGGGGAGGGGCTTTCTAAGGGCCGACTTACCCCGCCTTCTTCTCCAGCGCGTGCGCGGCCTCCGCCATCAGCGTGGCGATGATGTCCGCGATCGGCTCTTCCTTCGTCACCATGCCGACCGACTGGCCCGCCATGACGCTGCCATGCTCGACATCGCCGTCGATCACCGCGCGGCGCAGCGCGCCGGCCCAGTAATGTTCGATCTGCAACTGCGCCTCCGCCATCGCGACGCTGCCCTCGTCGAGCGACTGCGCGACCTCGCGCTGCTTGGCCGTGAAGAGCTCGCCGCCGGCGTTCTTGAGCGCGCGGACGGGAATGACGGGGAGGCGCGGGTCGATCTGGACGCTCGCTACCGCGTCGCGCGCGCTGGCGCGGATGAACGCCTTCTTGAAATTGGGGTGCGCGATCGACTCGGTCGCGCAGACGAAGCGGGTGCCGAGCTGGACGCCGGCCGCGCCCATGTCGAGATAGCCCGCGATCGCCTCGCCGCGGCCGATCCCGCCCGCGACGAAGACGGGCACGTCATCGGCGATGACGGGCAGCATCTCCTGCGCCAGAACGCTGGTGGAGACGGGGCCGATGTGGCCGCCGGCCTCCATCCCCTCGATCACCAGCGCGTCGACACCGGAGCGGATCAGCTTCTTCGCCAGCGCCAGCGTCGGTGCGAAGCAGACGACCTTGGCGCCCGACGCCTTGATCGCCTCCAGCGAGCCCTTGGGCGGCAGCCCGCCGGCGAGGACGACGTGGCCGACCTCATGGCGCGCGCAGACCGCGATCAGCTCGTCGAGCTGCGGATGCATGGTGATGAGATTGACGCCGAAGGCTCGCGCGGTGAGCGCCCTGGTCGCGGCGATCTCGGCATCCAGCAGCGCGGGCGTCATCGCGCCGCACGCGATCACGCCGAACCCGCCGGCGTTGGACATGGCGGCGACCAGGTTGCGCTCCGACACCCAGGACATGGCGCCGGCCATGATCGCGACGTCGGCGCCCAGGAAGCGCGCGCCGCGCTCCATGCGGCGGGCCAGGCGCGCGGCGCCGCTGGTGTCGGTGGGGGAGGAGGCGATGAGCGTGTCGGTCATCGCGACTGACTATGCGGGTCGAATCGTTTCGGCAATATCCGTCACCCCGGACCCGATCGAGACCTCTGCGAAACGGGCGCAACAGCACCGGGCGCACGCCGTGCTCCTGCGCAGGCAGGAGCCCAGGGCCCAGCCCATCAGCGCCTTATGGGACTTGCAACCCTGGGCTCCTGCCTGCGCAGGAGCACGGTGTAGCCTTTTGCAAAGGCCCCGGCCTTCGCCGGGGAACGGCGAAATTGTCAAACGATCCGCGACCTTCACAGAGGTTTCGCCCGAGCCGGGGTCCCGCTTTCTTCGCGACGTGGGAAGAAGAAGCGGGACCCCGGGTCAGGCCCGGGGTGACGAGGGCGCGGCTTACGCCAGCGCGGTGTCCAGTGTGGCGCTGGGCAGGCCCAGTTCCTCGGCGACCGCGGGGTAGGTGATCTTGCCGTCCCACACGTTCAGCCCGGCGGCGAGGTGCGGGTCCCGGCGCAGCGCGTCCCTCCAGCCCAGGTCGGCGATGCGCAGCGCGTGGGGCAGCGTCACGTTGTTGAGCGCATAGGTGCTGGTGCGCGCGACCGCGCCCGGCATGTTGGCGACGCAATAATGGACCACGTCGTCGACGACATAGGTCGGCTCGGCATGGGTGGTCGGGCGGCTCGTCTCGAAACAGCCGCCCTGGTCGATCGCGACATCGACCAGCACCGCGCCGCGCTGCATCGTCTTGAGCATCGCCGCCGATACCAGCTTCGGCGCGGCGGCGCCCGCCACCAGCACCGCACCGATGACCAGATCGGCCTCCGCGACGCATTCCGCGACATTGGCGGCATTGGCGAAGCGGGTCTTGGCGCGCGCCTCGAAATGCATCGCCAGACGCTCCAGCACCTCGGGACTGCGGTCGAGGATGGTGACGTCCGCGCCCAGCCCGGCCGCCATCTGCGCCGCGTTGAAACCGACGACGCCGCCGCCCAGGATCGCGACCTTGCCCGGACGCACGCCGGGCACGCCGCCCAGCAGCACGCCGCGCCCGCCGTTCGCCTTCTCCAGCGCGGTGGCGCCCGCCTGGATCGACATGCGGCCCGCGACCTGGCTCATCGGCTTCAGCAGCGGCAGCGCGCCCGAACGGTCGGTGACCGTCTCATAGGCGATGCAGGTCGCGCCCGACGCGATCAGGTCCTTCGCCTGCTCGGGATCGGGCGCGAGGTGCAGGTAGGTGAACAGGATCTGCCCGGGGCGCAGCATCGCGCGCTCGACCGGCTGCGGCTCCTTGACCTTCACGATCATCTCGGCGGCGTCGAAGACGGCCTTGGCGTCGGGCAGGAGCGTCGCGCCCGCCGCGGCATAATCCTCGTCGCTGGAGCCGATGCCGACGCCCGCGCCGCTTTCGACCAGCACCTCGTGACCGTGCGCGACCAGCTCGCGCGCGCTCTCCGGCGTCAGGCCGACGCGATATTCGTGCGTCTTGATCTCGCGTACCGTGCCTACGATCATGCCTAATTGCTCCTGCCCCTGTGGTGGCGCGGATATAGCCGCGTCCGCGTGGCGAAAGTGCGCAAAGATGCGCGGCGCATGGCTTGAAGTGGGTGATCGACCCGCTATCAGGTCAATCGATGGGAAATTCGTTCGACCGGGCCGATGCTGCGCTGCTGGCGCTGCTGCAACGCGACTCCAGCCGGTCGATCGCGGAGCTGGCGGCGGATGCGGGGCTGTCCGCGTCGAGCTGCCAGCGACGGATCAAGGCGCTGGAGGCGGCGGGGGTGATCGAGGGCTATCATGCGCGGCTCGATCCCGTGCGGATCGGACTGGACCTCCAGGCGCTGGTCGAGATTTCGCTGACCAGCCAGAACCGCGACGTGCTGGAGCGGTTCGAGGCGGCGGTAATGCGCTATGACGAGATACTGGAATGCGACCTGATGGCGGGGCACGCGGACTATGTGCTGCGCGTCGCGGCGCGCGACCTGAAGCATTTCGACGACATCCACCGCAACTGCCTGTCGCAGCTGCCCGAGGTGGCGGCGATGCGGACGTATTTCGCGATCCGGCCGATCAAGCGCTGGAGCGGGTATCCGGTGCGGTGAACCTCGAGAGTCTGATCCACGCGGCTTGAACCGGCCACAACCGCCTCCCCGGCGAAGGCCGGGGTCCAGTTGTCCAGCGCTGGTGATCGAGCGCTCGCTTCCTCACCGAAGCCTTCCCAACTGGGCCCCGGCCTTCGCCGGGGAAGTGCTTCAGTTTTGATGGATCACCCTCTGCGCCAACCCTTCGTGCGTGGGGTGTGGCCGATGCCGGGGTTGAACGCGTTGCACGGGTCGAGCGCGCGGTAATGGTCCGCCAGCGCGGGCTTGGCGGCATAGAGGTGGCCGACATTGTGCTCGGCCGGATATTCCGCGCCGCAGGCGTCGAGCGCGGCGTGGATCGTGTGTTCGACCGCGGCGGCATCCGCATCGGCGTGGACGACATAATCGTGGTGGAAGACGTGGCAGAAGAAATGGCCGTAGCGCAGCGCGTGGCGAACCGCGGGCGCGGCGTCGCCGGTCAGGTCGCGCGACCAGTCGGCGTCGTTGCGCCGCAGCGCGAAGTCGAGCGCGACGACCTCGCCGCCATGGACCGCGCGGTAGCGGACCGCGGCGCCGGCCACGGCGAAGCGGTGGAGGAAGGCGGCCTGCGCCTCATGCGCGGTACATTCGACATGCGCGTCCGGCATGTGCGCCGCGAGCCAGGCGCGGGTGGGGGCGATGCCGTCGTCGGCGACCTTCAGGATCAGATGATGCGCGAAACGGTCGCGATACGCGCGCATCCGCGGCGGGAGGTGGTCGGGCAGGCGATCGGCGAGGCGCTGGAGCAGGCGATCGCCGAGATGCGGGCGGCGCGTGACGCGGTCGAACCAGCCGCGTAACGCGAACAGCGCGGGCAGGCGCGCGGTGCCGAGCGTGCGGATCGCGAGGAACGTGTCCTTGCCGTAGCTGTCGGCGATGTCGAACGCGGTGCGATGGACATATTCGCCCGAGATCGGAAGCGGCATGTCGGGGGCGAGCATCGCGCGGCGCAGCGCGGTGAACTCGGCAGGGTCGTTGGTGCCGATGTAGAAGGTCGCGGTCTCGCGATCGCGTGGGAAGGTATCGAGACGGACCGCGAAGAGCATGACCTTGCCCGCGCTGCCCGATGCCTCGAACAGGCGCGCGGGATCGGCGTTGAAGCGCGCGGGCGTGTCGGCGTCGGTGGCGCGGACGTGCGCGGCGTAACGGTCGTCGGAGGCGCGCGCATCGGTAGGGGCGGGGGCGAACCCGCCGCGCTCGGCACGGGTCAGGATCGATTCCGGATCGTCGCCGAGCGGGATGCCGAGGTGGTTGACCAGCGTCAGGCGGCCGTCCGCGGTCACCTGCGCATAGAGTGCCAGTTCGGTATAGGCGGGGCCGCGGCGGACCAGCGCGCCGCCCGAATTGTTGCACACGCCGCCGATGACCGACGCGCCGATGCACGACGATCCGATGACGGAGTGCGGCTCGCGTCCCAGCGGCGCGAGCAGCTGCTCCAGCCGGTCGAGCGTGGCGCCGGGCAGGCACACCACCTGCCGCCCGCCGTCGATCGGATGGATGCCGGCGATCCGCGTCACGCTCATGAGCACGACCGGGCGGTCGTAGGCGCCGTCCGGCGTCGAGCCGCCGGTCAGGCCGGTGTTGGCGGCCTGCGCGATGACGATGACGTCGGCGGCGACGCAGGCGGCGAGCGCGCGCCATTGCTCCACCAGCGTGCCGGGGCGCACCACCGCCAGCACCTCGCCCGCGCCGTAGCGATAGCCGGTGGCGAAGCGCCGGGTGCGCGCGCCGGTCAGGACATGACGGCGCCCGACGATGCCGCGCAGCTGGGCGAGGAGGTCCATGCGCGCGGCTATACGCCCGTCGTCAGCATCCCGTCGACCACCGCGACCGGCCACGGCGTCAGCCGCTGCCCCGCGCAGGGCCCGCCGACGCACGCGCCGTCCTCGATACGGAACAGCGCGGAATGCCAGCTGCACGCGATGACGGACGCATCGGGGCTGAGATATTCGTCGAGCTTCTGCGCCAGCGGCAGCCCCATGTGCGGGCAGCGGTCGACATAGCCGAACACCGCGTCGCCGCGGCGCACGACGAAGCCGTGGAAGCGCCCGGCGCGCATCTGGAGCACGAAATTGCGTGCGGTGTTGTCGGGGATGAGGTCGAGCGGGCCGAGTTTGACGCCGGCGGGGGTGGTGGTGAGGCGGTCGGTCATGTGCGCACCGTCATGCCGGGCTCGTCCCGGCATCCAGGGTTCCGCGTCATCAGCGGGCGTGAGGCGCGCGGAACCCTGAACCCCGGAACAAGTCCGGGGTGACGGTGGGGTAGTTGGCGATCACGCATCCGCATCGGGCTGTACCGCGGGGTGCGCGGCGGCGAAGGCGGGGAGCGCGCGGGCGTTTTCCGCCGCCGCCCGCAAGGCGGGATAGGGGGTGAGGTCGACCGCGAAACGCTCCGCGCCATAGACCTGCGGCACCAGATGGCAGTCGGCCAGCGTCGGTGCGTCGCCGAACGCGAAGCCGCGCCCGTGGCGCGCGATCAGCACCTCCAGCGCGGTGAAGCCGTCCGCGATCCAGCGCGCGATCCAGCGCTGCACGATCGCCTCGTCCGCGGACAGGTCGGTGCGCAGCGCGTTCAGCACGCGCAGGTTGTTGACCGGGTGGATGTCGCACGCGACGATCGCCGCCATCGCGCGGACGACGGCGCGGTCGGCAGCGCGGGAGGGCAGCAGCGGCGGCTCGGGAAACGTCTCCTCGACCCATTCGAGGATCGCGGGGCTTTGCGTCAGCACGCCGTCGTGGGTTTCCAGCGCGGGTACCAGCGGCTGTGGGTTGAGGCCGCCCAGCGCGCGCTGCTCGCCGCGGCGCAGGTCGTGGGTGGCCTGGTCGTAGGCGACGCCCTTCAGCGCGAGCGCGATGCGGACGCGGTACGCCGCGCTGGAGCGCCAATAGCCGTGCAGGATCACGGCAACTGCGCCTTGGCGAAGCCCGACCAGACGTCGTCATAGTCGAGCTGCATGGCCGGCGTCTCCATCGCCCAGCGGGTCGGGCGGACGACGTGGCGGGTTTCGAACATGAAGGCCATCGTGTCGGCGATCTTCACCGGCCGAAGCTCGGCGGTCGAGGCCTTTTCGTGCGTCGCCTGGTCGGGGCCGTGACCGTTCATCTGATTGTGGAGCGACGCGCCGCCGGGGGCGAAGCCGCCGCCTTCCTTGGCATCATAGGCGCCGGTGATGAGCCCCATGAACTCGCTCATCACGTTGCGGTGGAACCAGGGCGGGCGGAACGTGTCCTCCGCCACCATCCAGCGCGGCGGGAAGATCACGAAATCGCAATTGGCGGTGCCCGGCGTGTCGCTGGGCGAGGTGAGCACCGTGAAGATCGACGGGTCGGGATGATCGAAACTGACGGTGTTGACGGTGTTGAACCGCGTCAGATCGTAGCGGCACGGGGCGAGATTGCCGTGCCAGGCGACGACGTCGAACGGCGAATGGTCGAGCCGCGTCGACCAGAGCGCGCCCTGAAACTTCTGGATGACGGTGAAGGGGGCGTCGACATCCTCGAACCAGGCCGCCGGCGTCTCGAAATCGCGCGGATTGGCGAGGCCGTTGGCGCCGATCGGGCCGAGGTCGGGGAGGCGGAACAGGCTCCCGTAATTCTCGCAGACATAGCCGCGCGCCGCACCGTCGGGCAGCCGGACGCGGAAGCGCACCCCGCGCGGGATCAGCGCGATCTGGAGCGGGGCGACGTCCATCCGTCCCAGTTCCGTATCGATCGCGAGCCGGCCCTGCTGCGGCACGATCAGCAGCTCGCCATCGGCGGAGAAGAAGGCGCGCTCCATGTCGGCGGTCGCGGCGTAGAGGTGGATGCCGACCCCGGTCTGCTCCGCGACGCTGCCGGTCCCGCCGTAGCTGACCAGGCCGTCGACCCAGTCGGTCGGCGTGGCGGGGAGCGCAAGCGGGTCCCAGCGCAGCCGGTTGGGGCTGGGGGGCAGCTCGTCGAACGGAGCGGATTTCAGGTGCGGCGCCCCGTCGTAGCGGACGAACGGCGGATGCTGCGCGGTGGGGCGCAGGCGGTAGAGCCAGCTGCGCCGGTTTTCGTGCCGCGGCGCGGTGAAGGCGGTGCCGGAGAGCTGTTCGGCATAGAGGCCGAAGGGCGCGCGCTGGGGAGAGTTGCGACCGATCGGGAGCGCGTTCGCGACGGCTTCGGTCGCGACGTGGTTGGCGAAGCCGGGGTGGTAGGTCATCGGTGTCTCCTCTCCGTCTCGCTATCTTACGTCATCCCCGCGGAGGCGGGGATCCAGAAGCGCTGGGCGTCGATGGGTTCGTGGCGGCAACGTATCTGGATTCGCGCCTTCGCGGGAATGACGGGGTGGGTGGCATCTGCGTCACCCCGGACTTGATCCGGGGTCCCGCTTCTTCTCGCGCCGGTGGAAAAGAAGCGGGACCCCGGGTCAAGCCCCGGGGTGACGTGTGGGCCGCGGTCCCGCTCATCCACCCGCCGGCCCGTCGGACCCGGCGAAGCCGGGCCCTGTGGGCCGGCCTTGCCGTGCCGGCCGGGCGCGGGCCGCGCCTGCGCGCGGCGTGAGGTCGACGCTTATGCGTCGACCGTCACCACGCCGCGCCGGATCTGGTCCAGCTCGATGCTTTCGTACAGCGCCTGGAAATTGCCGTTGCCGAAGCCCTCGTTGCCCTTGCGCTGGATGATCTCGAAGAAGATCGGCCCGAACATGTTCTCGGTGAAGATCTGGAGCAGGATGCCCTCCTCCTCCACGTTGCCGTCGATCAGGATGCGGTTCCGGCGCAGCCGCTCCAGATCCTCGCCATGGCCCGGGACGCGCTTGTCGACCAGCTCGTAATAGGTCTCGATCGTATCCTGCAACCGGACGCCGCGCGCGCGCAGCTTCTCCACCGTCTCGTAGATGTCGTCGGTAGTAAGCGCGAGGTGCTGGATGCCCTCGCCGTTATACTCGCGGATGAATTCCTCGATCTGGCTCTTGTCGTCCTGGCTTTCGTTGAGCGGGATGCGGATCGCGCGGTCGGGGGCGATCATCGCCTGGCTGAACAGACCCGTGGCCTTGCCCTTGATGTCGAAATACTTCTGCTCCTCGAAGCCGAAGATCTGGCCGTAGAATTCCGCCCAGACGCGCATCTGGCCGCGGTTGACGTTGTGGGTCAGGTGGTCGAGCAGGTCGAGCCCGACGTTGTTCGCGGCCTCCGCCTCGGCCGCGCCCTCCACCTGATCCCAATCGTCGTAGATCGTGCCGGCGGCGCCATGGCGATCGACCAGATACAGCAGCGAGCCGCCGATCCCCTGGAGGACATAGGCGCCGTCGCCCAGCGCGCTCTGCGCCGGGTCCGCCGCCTTGGCGCCACGGGCGAGCGCCGCCTCGTAGGCGGCGCGCGCGTCCTGCACGCGGAAGGCCATGCCGTTGGCGGACGGGCCGTGCGCGGCGCGGAATTCCGCCGCCTGCCCCGCGGTCATGCGGTTCAGCAGGAGGTTGATGCGTCCCTGCTTGTAGCGGACGACGTCGCGGGTCGGATGGCGCGAGGCGGCGACGAAGCCGAACTGCTCCAGCTGTGCGGCCATGCGATCGGGATCGGGCGAGGTGAATTCGCAGAACTCGAATCCGTCGAGGCCCATCGGGTTGACGTCCATATGGTCCATGAAGCGCGCCTTCGTCGAAGATGGTAACAGATGAGACGAATGTGGCGCGGGAGGGAGGTGGTGTCAATGGATACTATCATGGCGGCGATCAGGGCTATGGCTGTTCCCACGCCTCCGGGTCGATCGTCTCGGTCAGGAAGGCGACGAACGCGGTCACCGCCGGGGGGATCGCGGCGGCGCGCGGGTGGACGGCCCAGATGGCGAGGTCGTCCGGCCCCTCCCAGTCCGGCAGCACGCGCACCAGCGTGCCGTTCGACAGCGCCTCGCCGACATCCCACAGCGAGCGCAGCGCGATGCCGACGCCGGTCAGCGCCAGCTCGCGGACGACTTCGCTGGAATTGGTGCGGACGTGGCTGATACCGTCGACCGCGCGGCGTTGACCGTCCGGGCCGACCAGTCGCCACGGCCATTGCCCGTCCGCGGCGAGCAGGCGGTGGGCGGGCAGCGCGGCGGGTGTGGCCGGCGTTCCCGACTGCGTCAGGTAGCGGGGGCTGGCACACAGGATACGGCGGTTGCGCCCCAGCCGGTGCGCGGCGAGGCTGGTGGGGACGTCGGCGGCGATGCGGATCGCGACGTCGATCCGCTGCGCGATCAGATCGACATAGGCGTCGCTCAGGTCGAGCTCGACGGTGATGCGGGGATGCGCCGCGAGGAAGGCGTGGAGGTGCGGGGTGAGGTGGAGCCGCCCGAACGAGGTCGGGGCGGACACGCGCAGCCGCCCGGCCGGATGCGCGCTGGTGCCCATGACGCGGTGTTCCGCCTCGCGCAGCGATTGCAGGATGACGGCGAGGTCGGCGTGGAACGCCTCGCCCGCGTCCGTCAGCGACAGGCGGCGGGTGGTGCGGTGGACCAGCCGCACGCCCAGCCGCGCCTCCAGCCGCGCCAGCCGCTTCGACACCATCGCGGGGGAGATGGCGAGCGCGCGCGCCGCCGCGCTGAGGCTGCCGGCCTCCACCACCTGCGCGAACAGCGCGTAATCGGGGTTCATTCGTTCCTCTGGGGAAAAGGTGTTTGGCGATCTTCGCTGCTACCGAAGTGAATTCGAGGCGTCTAGGTTTGCGCCGATTCGTCATTGCAAGCGTGGCGGAGCAATGACGGCTGACGACGGAGAGATGACGTGGCGGAGCGGTACGAGGATCGCGCAGGGCTGAAGGTCGCGGCGGCATTGGCGGCGTTCGTCGAGGAGCGTGCGCTGCCGGGGACCGGGATCGACGCGGCGGCATTCTGGCACGGCACGGCGAATATCTTCTCGACCTTCGCGCCGGAGAATGCGCGGCTGCTGGCGGTGCGCGACGCATTGCAGGCGAAGATCGACGTCTGGCACGACGATCGTGCGGGCAAGCCGATCGACCAGCGCGACTATCAGGCGTTCCTGCGCGAGATCGGCTATCTGGTCGAGGAACCCGCGCCGTTCGCGATCGGATCGCAGAACGTGGATGCGGAGATCGCGACCTCCGCCGGGCCGCAGCTGGTGGTGCCGATCCTCAACGCGCGCTTCCTGCTCAACGCCGCCAACGCGCGCTGGGGCAGCCTGTACGACGCGCTGTACGGCACCGATGCCCTGCCGGGCGCGCCGGCGGGGAAGGGGTATGACGCGACCCGCGGCGCGCAGGTGATCGCCTGGGCCAAGTCGTTCCTGGATCGCAGCGTGCCGCTGGCGCAGGGAAGCTGGCGCGACTGGCAGGGGGGCGAGCCGACGCTCGCCGACCCCGCACAGCTGGTCGGGCGCGCGGGCGACAACCTGCTGCTGCGCCACAACGGGCTGCATATCGAGCTCGTGATCGACCGCCACCATCCGATCGGGCGCGACGATCCCGCCGGACTGGCGGACGTGGTGCTCGAATCCGCGCTGACGACGATCGCGGACCTGGAGGATTCGATCGCCGCGGTCGATGCGGCGGACAAGGTCGCGGCCTATGCCAACTGGCTGGGGCTGATGAAGGGCGACCTGACCGAGACGTTCGAGAAGAACGGCGCGACGATGACGCGGCGGCTGAACGCGGACCGCGACTATGTCGCGCCCGACGGCAGCAACTTTACGCTGCCGGGGCGCAGCCTGATGTTCGTGCGCAACGTCGGCCATCTGATGACGACGCCCGCGGTGCTGCTGGCGGACGGCAGCGAGGCGCCCGAGGGGATATTGGACGCGATCGTCACCAGCCTCATCGCGATGCATGATAAGGGCACCAACAGCCGCGCGGGCTCGATCTATATCGTGAAGCCCAAGATGCACGGGCCGGAGGAAGTCGCGTTCACCGACCGGCTGTTCGATGCGGTCGAGGATCTGCTGGGCCTCGCACGGCACACGATCAAGGTGGGGGTGATGGACGAGGAGCGGCGCACCTCCGCCAATCTGGCGGCATGCATCCATGCGGTGAGGGACCGTATCGTCTTCATCAACACCGGCTTCCTGGATCGCACCGGGGACGAGATGCACACGTCGATGCGCGCCGGCCCCATGATCCGCAAGGGCGAGATGAAGAACGCCGGCTGGATCAAGGCGTATGAGGATCGCAACGTCCAGATCGGGCTCGCTTGCGGGCTGTCGGGCAAGGCGCAGATCGGCAAGGGGATGTGGGCCGCACCCGACCGCATGGCCGACATGCTGGAGCAGAAGGTCGCGCATCCGATGACCGGCGCGAACACCGCCTGGGTGCCGTCGCCCACCGCGGCGACGCTGCACGCGACGCATTATCACGACGTCGACGTCTTCGCACGGCGCGAGGCGCGGCGGGCGGAGGGCGTCACCGGGCTCGACGCGCTGCTCGACGTGCCGGTCGCGATCGGGCGCAACTGGCAACCGGACGAGGTGCGCGAGGAACTGGACAACAATGCGCAGGGTATCCTGGGCTATGTCGTGCGCTGGGTCGATCAGGGGGTGGGCTGTTCCAAGGTGCCCGACATCCACGACGTCGGGCTGATGGAGGACCGCGCGACGCTGCGCATCTCCAGCCAGCACATGGCGAACTGGCTGCGGCACGGCGTCGCCACCGCGGACGAGGCGGATGCGGCACTCCGGCGGATGGCGGCGAAGGTCGACGCGCAGAATGCGGGCGACGCGCTGTACGAGCCGATGGCGGGGCGCGAGGCGGACAGCCTGGCGTTCCAGGCGGCGCGCGCGCTGGTGTTCGAGGGAGAGACGCAGCCGAGCGGCTATACCGAGCCGCTGCTGCACCGCTTCCGTGCGCAGAAGAAGGCGGCCTTCCCGTCACCCCGGGCTTGACCCGGGGTCCCGCTTTTCCTCCTTCCCGCCGTTTGCAGAAGCGGGGCCCCGGCTCGATGCAAGACCTTTGCAAAAGGCTACGCCGTGCTCCTGCGCAGGCAGGAGCCCAGCGTTACAGGTCCCATAAGGCGTTGTTCTGCCTGGCCCCGGACTCCTGCCTGCGCAGGAGCACGGCGTGGATTCGATGCCGTTGCCCTGTTTTTGCAAAAGCCCCGCTCAAGGCCGGGGTGACGGTGCGGCCTCCCCCAGCCGCCGCGCGATCACCGCGCAGGCGATCAGCTGGATCTGGTGGAACAGCATCACCGGCAGGATGACCATGCCGACCTGCGCCGCGGGGAACAGTACCCCGGCGATCGGCACGCCGGAGGCCAGGCTCTTCTTCGACCCGCAGAACAGCAGCACGATCGCATCGGCGCGCGGCAGCTTCAGCGCCTTCGCCGCATACCAGGTCGCCGCCAGCACGACCGCGAGCAGCACGCCGCCGATCGCGAGCAGTACCGCGAGATCGGCGCCCGACACGCGGTGCCACAGCCCGTCCGCCACCGCCGCGCCGAACGCGGTATAGACGACGAGCAGGATCGACCCGCGGTCGACCGTCGTCACCAGCGACTTGCGCCGCGCGATCCACGGCGCGGTCCAGCGGCGCGACAAATGGCCGACGACGAACGGGGCGAGCAGCTGGAGCACGATCCCCTCCGCCTGCGCGAGCGAGACGTGCGCCTGGCCGGCGCCCTTCATCAGCAAGGTGACCAGCAGCGGGGTGACGACGATCCCGGCGAGGTTGGAGAAGCTGGCGCTGCACACCGCCGCGGCGACATTGCCGCGCGCGATCGAGGTGAAGGCGATCGACGACTGGACGGTCGACGGCAGCAGCGTCAGGAACAGCACGCCTGCCGCCAGCAGCGGATCGAGCAGCGGCAGCGCCGTCATGCCCAGCCCCAGCAGCGGAAACAGCACGAAGGTGGTGGCGAACACCGCGGCGTGGAGGCGGACGTTGCGCAGGCCGTCGACGATCGCCGCGCGCGACAGCTTCGCGCCGTGGAGGAAGAACAGCAGCACGATCCCCGCATCCGCCGCCCAGCCGAACCCCGTCGCCGCCGCGCCGACCGGCGGCAGCACCGACGCGATCGCCACGGTGGCGAGCAGCATCAGGACGAAGGGTTCGAAGACGGCGAGGATCCTGCGCAGCATGTCAGCGCCTTAGGGGCTGCGACGACGAAACGGAACCGTCCGTCATGACGAGATCGGCGCTACTCCCCCGCGTCCGATCGCTCGCCCGCGATCCAGGTGGCGGTGACGCGGCGCTCGTCGTTCCAGTGGACCAGGTCCGCCATCAGTCCGGGGCGGATCGCGCCGCGTACGTCGGCCATGCGCAGGAAGGCGGCAGGGTTGCCGCTGGCCAGCCGCGATGCCTCCACGATCGAGCAGTCCATCAGGTCGATCGCATTGCGCACCGCCTGCGCCATGCTGAGCGCGGAGCCGGCGAGCGTGCCGTCGGGGCCGCGGCAGGTGCCGTCGACGACGCGGATCGCCTGCCCCATGAGCGTAAACCCGCCCGCGCTGCCGCCGACCGGGGGCATGGCATCGGTGACCAGCATCACGCCGTCCGCACCCCGCGCCGCCAGCGCGACGCGGCAGGTGGCGGGGTGGACGTGGACGCCGTCGACGATCAGGCCGAAGTGCGTGCCGCGATCCTCCAGCGCGGCGCCGACCATGCCCGGCGCGCGGCTGGCGAGGCCGGTCATCGCGTTGAACAGGTGGGTGAACCCCGCCAGCCCGGCGCGGATGGCGGCGCGAGTGCGGTCGTAGTCGGCCATGCTGTGCGCGGCGGCGACGATCACGCGCGCGGCGGCCAGCGCGCGGATCGCGGCATCGTCGGTCAGCTCGGGCGCGATCGTGACGAGGCGGACGCCCGCGGTGGGGGCGGTCAATCGGGCGATCACGGCATCGTCGATCGCCGTGAAGACGCCGGCGTCGTGGATGCCCTTCTTCGCGGGGTTGAGGTGCGGCCCCTCGATATGGAGTCCCAGCACGCCGGGCACCTGCGCGGCGAGCGCGGCCTCGCCCGCGGCGATGGCGGCATCGACCACCGCGGGGCGGTCGCTGATGAGCGTGGGGAGCAGGCCGGTGGTGCCGTAACAGCGGTGCGCGGCGGCGATGGCGCGGATGCCCTCGACGGTGGGCGCGTCGTTGAACAGCACGTCGCCGCCGCCGTTGACCTGCGTATCGATGAACCCGGGGAGGAGCCAGCCGCCGCCGAGGTCGACGCGCCCGATGCCGGTGCGGATCGCGGCGTCGGGGACGATGTCGCGGATGCGCGCGCCGTCGATCAGCAGCGCATGCCCTTCCGCGACGCCATCGGGGAGGACGATGCGCGCGCCGGTTAGGGCCTTCATCGCCCTTTCCTCCCGGAGCGATGCCGTGCGCCTGCGAAGGCAGGAGCCCAGGGTTCAGCAGAGCCACGGCGGCTGGGATCAGCAACCCTGGGCTCCGGCGTTCGCCGGAGCACAAAAAGCGTGGGGCTGCGCATCACAGCGTCCTCGTGACCTTGGCGAGATGCGGGGGCTGGTCGGGGTCGCGGCCCCGCGCGCGGGCGAGATGTTCGGCAAGGCCGTAGAACGCCTGCAATTCCGCGATCGCCGCGACGACGGGGTCGTCCGCCTCACCTGCCGCGGGGAGGACGAGCGTCGCGCCGCCGACCGCATCCGCCGGGCCGGTCGCGATCACCCGAGCCCCGCGCGCGGCGAAGTCGGCGATGCGCTCCGCCACCCCGGCGCGCGCGGCATCGGCGGGGGCGAAGACCAGCACCGGATCGCCGGCGCCGATCAGCGTCATCGGCCCGTGCGCGACCTCCGCCACGCTGAACGCCTCGGCATGGAGGCCGGAGGTTTCCTTGAGCTTGAGCGCCGCCTCGCCCGCGATCGGCAGCGTCGGCCCGCGCCCGAGCACCAGCAGCGAGGCGGCCCCGGTCAGCAGCGGGATCGCCGCGCCCCAGTCCTGCGCCGCCGCGGTGTCGAGCCGGTCGGCGACGGTGGCGAGCGCGGCCCGGAGGCCCGCGTCGCCGCTCCATTCCGCGGCCAGATGGACCAGCGCCACCAGCGTCGCGATCAGCGACTTGGTCGCGGCGACGCTGCGTTCCGCGCCGGCGTGGACGGGGATCGCGATGTCGGCGAGCGTGGCGAGCGGGGAGGCGGCGTCGTTGACGATCGCGACCACGACAGCGCCCTGCGCCTGCGCGTCCTGCGCCGCGGCGATCAGGTCGGGGCTCTTCCCCGATTGCGAGATCGCGATCAGCGGCACGCCTGCGAACCTCGGCGAGGTGGCGTGGTAGAGCGAGCCGATCGAGGGCGAGTGGCTGAGCACCGGCACGCCCGCGCGCGTCTCCAGCAGCACCTTCGCGAAGGCGGCGGCCTGATCCGAACTGCCGCGCGCCAGAGTCGCGGCGAAGGGCGGGCCGAGCGCGCGCAACCGCTCGCCCGCCGCGCGCACGAGGTCGGCGTTGCGGGTCAGCTGCTCGCGAACGCGCAGGGGTGCCTCCAGCATCTCGGCGCGCATCAGCGTGGTCGAACCTGTCATGATCCCGCTCTACCATGCACGCATGACGGTTCAATGGTATCCGAATGGTACGGGCATAACCGCGGGTCATCTTTACAGGATGACCGGGTTCGTGGTCTGATAATGGCATCATGAGTACCGAGACCAACGATCCCCGCTTCGCGCATATCGACCAATGGCCGCTGGCCGATGCGGTGCAGGCGATGTGGGAGGGGCAGCTGGCCGCGGTCGCCGCCGTCCAGTCTCAGGTCCCCGCGATCGCCGCCGCCGCGGAGGCCGCCGCCACCCGGCTGGGGCGTGGCGGGCGGCTGGCCTATGCCGGCGCCGGCACGTCGGGGCGGATCGCGGTGCAGGACGGGGTGGAGCTGTACCCCACGTTCAACTGGCCGCAGGAGCGGCTGGTCTTCCTGATGGCGGGGGGGCTGTCCGCGCTGACCGAGGCGGCGGAGGGGGCGGAAGACGACGGCGACGCGGCGCGGCGCGCGGTGGCCGAGGCCGGGCTGGGCGCAGCGGACGTGCTGGTCGCGGTGGCGGCGAGCGGGCGCACGCCCTTCACGCGCGCGGCGGTGACGGCGGCGCGCGCGGCGGGGGCGCTGACGATCGCGCTGGCGAACAATGCCGGCGCGCCGCTGCTGGCGGATGCCGAGCATGCGCTGCCGGTCGACACGGGGACCGAGTTGATCGCGGGATCGACGCGGATGAAGGCGGGGACCGCGCAGAAGGCGGTGCTCAACATGCTGTCGACCGCGATCATGCTGCGCCGCGGGCTGGTCCACGACGGGCTGATGGTCAACATGCGCGTGTCGAACGACAAATTGCGCGCGCGCGCCCAGCGGATGGTGGCGGAGATCGCGGGCGTGGAGGCCGATGCGGCGGCGACGGCGCTGGCGGCGGGGGGCGAGGAGATCAGGAACGGCGTGCTGATCGCACTGGGCGCGGCGCCGGGCGAGGCCGCGGCGCTGGTGGCGCGGCACGATACGCTGCGTCAGGCGATGGCGGCCTACGGGCAAGGCATCCGGGATGCGTGAGCTGCTCGCCGCGCGCGAGGGGGACGCGACGCCGCTCTACCTGCAACTGGCGCGCAACCTGCGCCAGCATCTGGCGAGCGGGGCGATCGACGCCGGCAGCGCGCTGCCGTCCGAGCGCGACCTGAGCGCGGTGACGGGCATGTCGCGCGTGACCGTGCGCAAGGCGATCGAGCAGCTGATCGCGGAGGGCGTGCTGGTCCGCAAGCAGGGGTCTGGCACGTTCGTCGCGCGGCGGATCGATGCGGCGGGATCGGTGCTGTCGAGCTTCAGCGACGATGCGCGCGCGCGCGGCGAGGATCCGGGGACGGTCTGGATCAGCAAGGCGTACGGCGAGCCGACCGAGGAGGAGGCCGCGGCGCTGGGCGTCGCCGCGGGCACGCGCGTGGCGCGACTGGGGCGGGTGCGGTTGTCGGGGGGCGAGCCGCTGGCGATCGAACATGCGGTGGTGCCCGCGCACCACCTGCCGCGGCTGGAGGCGGTCGACACCTCGCTCTACGCCGCGCTGGCGGCGGCGGGGGTGCGGCCCGCGACGGGCACGCAGCGGCTGCGCGCGTGCCTCGCCACCCCGACCGAGGCGGGGATATTGAGCGCGCGCGCGAACGCCGCGGTGCTGCGGATCGAGCGCGTGACGCGCACCGCGGCGGGCGAGGCGGTGGAATTCACGCGGTCGGTCTATCGCGGGGATCGCTACGATTTCGTGTCGGAACTGAGCGGACTGCCGGGCGGGGGGACGACGGCGGATTAGGCGCCGAGCGCAAAGGCCGGAGGGCCTGCGTTCGCGAAAGCAGGGTGCGCTTGCCGCTCCCGGTCGGTCATGCCCGCGAAGGCGGGGGCGCGTCCGGGTTTCCTCCGCCGTACGGGCTTGAGAACCCGCGGGCGGGCGCGATGTTGTGTGGCGGGGATCGCGACGGCTATCCTGCCGCCGAGGACGGGGTCGAAGACAGGGCCGAAGACGGGGTCGAAGACGGGGACGAAGACAGGGAATGACGATGCGGGCGACGATCGGGGCATGGCTGCTGCTGGGACTGGGGCTGGGGCTGGCGCCGGCGGCGGGGACGGCGGCACAGGCGCAGGGGACGCCGCCGCCGCCGGTGCGCTACGAGGTCGCCTTCCCCGATCCGGCGCATCATCTGGCGCGCGTGACCGCGACATGGCGCGGCGTGCCGGCGGGGCCGCTGCGCGTGCAGATGTCGCGCTCGTCGCCGGGGCGCTACGCGCTGCACGAATTCGCCAAGAACGTGTTCGACGTGCAGGCGGTCGACGGCGCCGGACGGGCGCTGGCGGTGACGCGCAGCGACCCCTATGGCTGGAGCGTCGCGGGGCATGACGGGACCGTGCGCGTCACCTATTCGCTGTACGGCGACCGCGGCGACGGCACCTATGCCCAGATCGACGCGACGCACGCGCACCTGAACATGCCGGCGACGCTGATGTGGGCCACCGGCTATGACGCCGCGCCGGTCGAGGTCGGCTTCGCCCCCGCCGATCCGTCATGGAAGATAGCGACGCAGCTGATCGCGGTGCCGGGCGCCCCCCACCGCTACCGCGCGCGCGACCTGCAATATCTGATGGACAGCCCGGTCGAGTTGTCGGACCATATGGTGCGCGAGTGGAAGATCGGCGACCAGACCATGCGCATCGCCGCGCATCATCCCGGTAGCGCGGCGCAGATGGACCAGCTGGCGACGCAGGTGCAGAAGCTGGTGCCGCAGCACGCCGCGCTGTTCGGCGAATGGCCGCGCTTCGACGGCGGCAGCTATACCTTCATCGCCGATTACGTGCCCCAGATCAGCGGTGACGGGATGGAGCATCGCAACTCGACGATCGTGACCACGCCGACCCCGCTGGGCGGCGACAATGCCGCGCAGCTGGGCACGATCTCGCACGAATTCATCCACGCCTGGAACGTCGAGCGGATGCGCCCGGCGGAACTGGAGCCGTTCGATTTCTCGCGCGCGAACGCCACGCCGTCGCTGTGGCTGGCGGAGGGGTTCACCAGTTACTACGGCCCGCTGATGCTGCGCCGGGCGGGGCTGAGCGACGTGGACGCGTTCCTGGCGGAAATGTCGGAGCAGTATGACGGCATCCTGCGCTCCCCCGCGCGCGCGTTCGCGGGACCGCAGGAGGCGAGCATCCGCGCACCGCTGGCCGATGCCGCGACCTCGATCGATCCGGTCGCGCCGCAGGCGCGGATTTCCTATTATCCGTACGGCGCGGTCGTCGGCATGCTGCTGGACCTGTCGATCCGACAGCGCTTCCCGACGCTGACGCTCGACGATTACATGCGGCACCTGTGGCGCACCTTCGGCCGGACCGAGACGCCGTACCGCCCCGACGACCTGCGCCGCGCGCTGGCGCAGGTGACCGGGGACGCCGCGTTCGCGGACGCGTTCTTCGCGCGGTCGATCGCGGGGCATGAATTGCCCGACGCCGCGCCGCTGCTGGCGCAGGCGGGGCTGGTGGCGCGACCCGCGAACCCGGGCCGGGCGTGGATCGGCGCGCCCAAGGCGAGCGCGATTGCCGGCGGGGTGGTGCTGGCTGCCGCGCCCGCGGTCGGATCGCCGCTGTATGCCGCGGGCGCGGACAAGGGCGACCGCCCGGTGCTGCTGGGCGACGCCGCCATCGCGACCGCGGCGGATTGGGAGGCGGCGCTCGCGCGGCTGACGCCCGGCGCGCGCGTCCCCGTCCGCTTCGTCCAGCGCGGGCGCGAGCGGCAGGCGGTGCTGACGGTGGCGACCGATCCCGCCGTCGCGATCGTGCGGATGGAGACGGCCGGGCAGACGCCGACCGCGGCGCAGCGCGCGTTCCGCGAGCGCTGGCTGGGGCGCTGACGGGCGACGCGACGAGGTGCGCGAGCGGGACGGCGACGTACCCAGCTTCCGATTGACAGCCCCGTTGGTGGCGCGCACGTGGACGGGATGACGCGCGCCGATTCATCGCATCCGCCCGATGTGACGTCGAACCCCTCCGCCTGGCCGATCGGGGGCGGCGACACGGGGGCGCTGGTGCGCGCGTTCGACTGGGCCGCCACGTCGCTGGGACCGATCGCCGACTGGTCGCGCGAACTGCGCGCGACGGTGTCGAACATCGTCAATTCGCCGGTGGCGAAGGTGCTGATGTGGGGGCCGGACCACGTCATGATCTATAACGAGGGCTATAGCGTGATCGCGGGGGCCAACCACCCGCGCGCGCTGGGCCGGACGGTGCGGGACGTCTGGCCCGACCTGTGGGACTGGAACCGCGAGATCCTGCGCCGCGGTTTCGCGGGCGAGGTCCTTTCCTATCGCGACCAGGCGATGACGCTGGTGCGCGGCGGTATCGCGCAGGAGGTGTTCCTCGACCTGTTCTACACCCCCGTCTACGACGCGGACGGTGCGGTGGGCGGGGTGATGTGCACCGCGCTGGACAATACCGACCGGCTGCTGCTGAAGCGGGAGCTGGAGGCGAACGTCGTCGCGCTGGGCGAGGCGAACGCGCGCTTCCGCTCCGCGATCGAGGCGACGCACGGCGTGCTGTGGACCAATGACGCGGCGGGGCGGATGACCGGCGAGCAGCCGGGCTGGGCGATGCTGACCGGGCAGACGAAGGCCGAGTATCACGGCTATGGCTGGGCCGATGCGGTCCACCCCGACGATGCCCAGCCGTCGATCGCGGCGTGGCAGCGCGCGGTCGCGACCAAGTCGACCTTCGTGTTCGAGCATCGCGTGCGGCGGCATTGCGGCGAGTGGCGCACCTTCGCGATCCGCGGCGTGCCGCGGCTGGATGCCTCGGGCGAGATCGCGGAATGGGTCGGCGTCCACACCGACATCACGCACCAGCGCTCCGCCGAGGCGGCGCTGCGCGACCATGCCGAGCAGCTGGAGCGGCAGGTGCGCCACCGCCAGCGCGCCGAGGACCAGCTGCGCCACCTGAACGAGACGCTGGAGGCGCGCGTCATCGCCGAGATCGGATCGCGCCGCGCGGCCGAGGCGAAGCTGATGCAGGCGCAGAAGATGGAGACGGTCGGCAAGCTGACCGGCGGCGTCGCGCACGATTTCAACAACCTGCTCCAGGTCGTGTCGGGCAACCTCCAGCTGCTGATGAAGGACGTGGCGGGGAACGAGCGCGCCGAGACGCGGGTCGCCAACGCCATGGCGGGCGTGTCGCGCGGGTCGCGGCTCGCCGCGCAGCTGCTGGCGTTCGGACGACGGCAGGCGCTGGAGCCGAAGGTGGTCAACGTCACCCGCTTCGTGGGCGGAATGGACGACATGCTGCGCCGCGCGATCGGCGAGGGGATCGAGATCGAGACCATCGTCGGCGGCGGGCTGTGGAACACCTTCATCGATCCCGGCCAGATCGAGAATGCGCTGCTGAACCTGGCGATCAACGCGCGCGACGCGATGGACGGGCAGGGCAGGCTGACGATCGAGCTGGCGAACGCGCATCTCGACGACGATTACGCGCGCACCCATGACGAGGTGACACCGGGGCAATATGTGATGCTGGCGGTGACCGACACCGGCAGCGGCATCCCGCCCGAGATCGTCGACAAGGTGTTCGAGCCGTTCTTCTCCACCAAGGCGGAAGGGAAGGGGTCGGGGCTGGGGCTGTCGATGGTCTATGGCTTCGTCAAACAGTCCGGCGGGCACGTGAAGATCTATTCGGAGCCGGGGCACGGCACCTCGATCAAGCTGTACCTGCCGCGCGCGATGCAGAGCGAGGACATGGAGGTCGCGGTCGATACCGGCCCGATCACCGGCGGGACCGAGACGGTGCTGGTGGTCGAGGACGACGACGAGGTGCGCGCCACCGTCGTCGAGCTGCTCGCCGACCTGGGCTACCGTGTGCTGAAGGCGGTGGATGCGCAAAGCGCGCTGAGCGTGATCGAGAGCGGGATCCCGATCGACCTGCTGTTCACCGACGTGGTGATGCCGGGGACGCTGAAGAGCCCCGAGCTGGCGCGACAGGCGCGCGAGCGGCTACCCGACATCGCGGTGCTGTTCACCAGCGGCTATACGGAAAACTCGATCGTCCATGGCGGGCGGCTCGATGCGGGGGTCGAGTTGCTGTCGAAGCCGTACACGCGCGAGGCGCTGGCGCGGAAGTTCCGCCACGTGCTGGCCAATCAGGGGCAGCGGCGGCAGGTGGCGGCTCCGGCGCCGGTGGTGAGCCCGGTCGTGACGAAGGCGACCGGCCGTACCGTCCTGCTGGTCGAGGACGATGCGCTGATCCGCGCCGCCACCGCGGAGGCATTGCAGGACGGCGGTCACGTCGTGGTGGAGGCGGCGAGCGCGGAGGAGGCGATGGCCGCGCTCCAGACCGCGCCGATCGACGTGCTGATGACCGACATCCATCTGCCGGGCAGCTCGGGGATCGAGCTGGCGGCGCGCGCGCGGCTGATCCGCGAGGGGATCCGCGTGGTGGTGGCGAGCGGCGACACCGCGGGGGTGTCGGGCGCGCTGCCCGGCGCGGCCGTGCTGGCCAAGCCGTACAGTGCCGCGCAACTGCTGGCGATGATCGCGGGCGAAGCGGGCGTGGCGACCGCGCCCGCGCCAAGGCGCGCGCTGGAGGGCGAGGGCTGAGCCTTGCCGTCATGCCGGGCTCGTCCCGGCATCCGGGGTCGCGCACGCGTCGTTTGCCCGATCGCGCGGAACCCCGGCCCCCGGGACAGGCCGTGACCTTCGCGAAACTCAGTTCCCTGTTCCCCGGCGAAGGCGGGACGTTTGCAAAGGGCTACACCGTGCTCCTGCGCAGGCATGAGCCCAAGGTTGCCGGTCCCTACAGGCGTTGGTCTGCCTGACCCCTGGGCTCCTGCCTGCGCAGGAGCACGGCGTGGGCTCGGTGCCGTTGCACCCGTTTTGCAAAGGTCCCGCCTTCGCCGGGGAACGGCAAAATTGTCGAGCGATCCACGACGTTCGCAGAGGTCCCGGACATGCGCGGGGTGGCGGAGCGATGGGGAACGACGGCTCGGCCGATCAGCAGGGCGTCATGACGGTTCGGCTTGTCAACGCGCCCTCCGCTCTGCCACGGGGGCGGGCATGATCGCGTTGTTTCTCGCGCTGGCCGCTGCCGCCACGCCTCCCCAGCAGGACGGCCCGCCGATCGTGGTGAAGGGGCCGCAGCCCGCGCAGCCACAGACGCCGGCGACGATGGTGGTGGAGCCGGTGGCGATGATGATCGCGACGTTCGACCGCGACGGCGACGCGCTGGTCGACCGATCGGAGATGCTGGCCGGGGTGCGCGCCTCGTTCGAGGCGGTGGACACTGCGAGGACGGGCCGGCTGCGCTACATCGCCTTCGCCGATTGGGCCGAGCGGTTCCTGGGCGATCGCAACGCGCTGCCGAGCCCCTTCGAGGTGGATCGCGACAGCGACGGGCAGATCACGCTGGAGGAATTGCAGGACCAGTTCTCGCGGCTGTTCGCGCGCTACGACAAGGACGGCAGCAAGACGATCAGCCGCGCGGAGCTGGTGACGTACCGCACCGGGCCGGTGGATGCGCGCGGACCCACTGCGGGGCGGCGGCCCGAACCCAAGGAGGCGCCCGCCGGACGCCGCGGCCGGCGCGGTGCGCCGCCGCCGCCGCCGGCGCCTGCCGACAAGGACGACACCCCGTGAGCCGCTTCGCCTTCTGCGTCACCGCCACCGATGGCGCGGCGCGGACCGGCGCGATCGCGATGGAGCGCGGTGTCATCCGCACGCCCGCCTTCATGCCGGTCGGCACCGCCGCCACCGTCAAGGCGATGAAGCCCGCCGATGTCGAGCGTGCGGGTGCGGACATCATCCTGGGCAATACCTATCACCTGATGCTGCGCCCCGGCGCGGAGCGGGTCGCGCGGCTGGGCGGGCTGCACCGCTTCATGGGGTGGGAGAAGCCGATCCTGACCGACTCGGGCGGCTATCAGGTGATGAGCCTGTCGGCGCTGACGAAGCGGTCGGAGGAGGGGGTGGCGTTCGCCTCGCACCTCGACGGCACGCGGCACATGATTACCCCGGAACGCTCGATCGAGATCCAGCGGCTGCTCGGCAGCAACATCGTCATGGCGTTCGACGAGCTGGTGCCGACCACCTCCCCGCGCGAGGTGCAGGCGGCCGCCATGGAACGCTCGATGCGCTGGGCAAGGCGGAGCCGCGACGCGTTCGACGGCGGCGGCGACCATGCCGCGCACAACGCGATCTTCGGCATCCAGCAGGGGGCGCTGGACGAGGGGCTGCGCCGGGCGAGCGCGGACGCGCTGATCGACATCGGGTTCGACGGCTATGCGATCGGCGGGCTGGCGGTGGGCGAGGGGCAGGAGGCGATGTTCGGCTGCCTCGACTTCGCGCCCGCGCAGCTGCCCGAAGACCGCCCGCGCTATCTGATGGGCGTGGGCAAGCCGACCGACATCGTCGGCGCGGTGGAGCGCGGGGTCGACATGTTCGACTGCGTCATGCCGACGCGCTCGGGACGGACCGGACAGGCGTTCACCCGGGCCGGGCCGGTCAACATCCGCAACGCGCGCTTCGCCGAGGATCGGGGGCCGCTCGACCCGGAATGCCGGTGCGCGGTGTGTGGTACCTGGACCCGCGCCTATGTCCACCATCTGGTGCGCGCGGGCGAGATGCTGGGCGCGATGTTGATGACCGAACACAATATCGCCTTCTACGAGGCGTTGATGGCGGACCTGCGCGCGGCGATCGCGGGCGGGACGCTGACGCCGTTCGCCAATGATTTCCGTGCGCGCTATGGCGCCGCCAAAGGAGAGTCCGCGTGACCGACGACACCACCGAACCCAACGAGATCCTGGCCACCGTCGCCGCCGCCAAGGCGCATGAGGAGGCCGCGACCGGCAAGGGCGAGGAGCAGGCGCGCGCGCGCCGCTGGCAGCTCGGCAAGACCTGGCTGGGGGTGGGCATCGGATCGGCGGCGGTCGCAGCGGCGGTGCTGTTCGCCAACGCGCGCAGCGAAAACAAAAAGTAACCCCGCGCGGGGTAGGGCATCGCGCGGCGCGCCGCATCCCGTGGTGCGCGGGAGATGCGCGTGCCCCCTGTCGCCCTGACGTCGCACCGGCCGGGACCCGGCATGGCGCCCGCGCGCCGCACGCTGGCGGTCGTGGCCGCGGCGATCGTCGTCGCGCTGGGGGCGTTTTCGGCGCAGGCGGCGCTCCTGCTGCTCGCGCCGGGGCGGCCGGCGCCACCCGCGGTGAGCCGGGTCGTGCCGCCGCCCGCGGTACGGACGCTATTGCCGTCGCCCGCGCGCGGCGCGACCGGCACCGCGCCGCTGCCGCCGGAGCCGCCCCGGGGGCTGCCGTTTCCGTCCCCCGCGGAGGAGGGCAGCGCCGTGGCGGCGCTGCCGTTCTCGCTGCGCGGGATCGGCGCGGCGGATCGCGGCCGCGCGGTCGAATGCCTCGCCGCGGCGATCTATTACGAGGCCGCGTCGGAGCCGGTCGACGGCCAGCGCGCGGTGGCGCAGGTGGTGCTCAATCGCGTCCGCCACGCCGCCTTTCCGCCGACGGTATGCGGCGTGGTGTACCAGGGATCGGAGCGCGCCGGCTGTCAGTTCAGCTTCGCGTGCGACGGCGCCATGGCCCGCGCCCCCGCGCGCGACGGCTGGGCGCGCGCGACTCGGATCGCCGCGGCGGCGCTGGCGGGCACGGTCTATGCGCCGGTCGGGCTGGCGACCCATTATCACACCTACGCCGTGACGCCGGCATGGAACCGCAGCCTGGTGATGACCGATGCGGTGGGGGCGCATTTCTTCCATCGCTGGCGCGGCTATTGGGGGACGAGCGCGGCGTTCGCCAGGCGCTATCGCGGGCACGAGCCGGTGCCGGGGCCGCATCCCGCGGCGACCGCCGCGAGGGTCGCCGCGGTGGTGGCGGAGGAGGGGGCGGTCCCGGCGGTCGCGATCGTCCCGCCGCGCGCGGCGGCGAGCATCGCCAGGCCCGCGCCCCTGCCCCTGTCCCTGTCCCTGTCCCTGTCCTCGCCTCTGCCCGCCACCGCCCCGACATCGCCGGAGGCGCAGATCCTCGAGCGCTGGCGCGATTCGGGGCGGCCGCTCACGCGGAACTGAGCGTCAACGCGGCGTTTACCAACTTCTATCTATGGTCCCGCGGCAAGGAGCGACGTTCCCATGTCATCGGACGACCAGTATCAGATCCTGCAGGCCGCGCGCGACGAGGCGAAGCGGATCATCGCGGCGACCGCCACGGCGAAGCCCGACACGCACGTCACGATCCCCGCCGCGCAGTTCCACAAGCTGGGCCAGCTGCTCGACTATGTCGCCACGTGCGCGCAGGGCGAGGCCGACCGCTTCGACGCGCCGATCGACGGCATCCGCTTCTGGGTGCCGCTGCATTATCTGGAGCTGGAACGGGCCCGCACCGCGGAGAGCCAGCCCGGCGCGCTTCAGCAGGCACTCGACCGGCTGATGATGAGTTGAACCGGGCGGGCCTTCGAACCGTGCCAAAATCGCGCCCAAAATAAGTTAATGGCTGATTGACGGAACCGTCGCGCTCCACGACCATGATGGCTGCGTGAACGGAGAATGACGGCTTGCCCGACTGGGTGAATGCCCTTCCTGGATTGATGACGTTGGGGGCAGCCGCGGCGCCGGTCCCCGCGGGCACGCCGGCCAGGCTGTGGTGGGGCATGGAGCGGATCGCGCTCGTCTGCATGGCCCCTGTTTCCGATTCCGAATCCGCCGCGGGCACGCCCGCCTGGTGCGGTGACGCGCTGGACGAGGTGCGCCGCGGCGCGCCGGTGCCGGTCGCGCGCGCCGACCGGCCCGCCACGCAGGCGGGCACCATCAACATCCTGCTGACGCTGGAGGCCGACCGCACGCTGACGCTGCGGATCGAGCCCGCGTCGGCACTCGACGATTCGCAAGGGGCCTATGTCCGCCACGGCCTGAGTGTTCCCGCATCGACCCACGAAGCCGGGGCGATGCGGGGGGCGCTGGCGCGGGCCCTCGGCGATGCCCTGCCATGGCGGTCCGCCGCCCGGCGGGGAGCAGGGAGGGTGGCCGGACCACCCAGAGCGTAACGGGAGAAGAAAAAATGGCAGGGGTTGCATCGGGCATTCACTACGAAGGTGACTGGCCCAGCGTGCGGGGCGAGACGGTCGACGCGGCATCGCTCGATCCGAATGCGGGCGGCAGCTATATGGGCAAGCCGATCTGGGACGTGACCCAGATCGCGCAGAACCTGAACCGCACGGGCTACAGCTGGTATCTGAACCAATATGGCGAGCTGAACGACGGCGTCCTGAACTTCGGCTTCTGGAAGAACCTGGCGGAGCTGCAGAACAGCTATTACGTCAACGAGACGTCGACCGACTCCTTCAGCGAGGTGAACGAGAAGACCTTCTCCGCGTTCAACGACGGCCAGAAGGAACTCGCCCGCCAGACCATGGCGCTGTGGGACGACCTGGCCAACATCAAGTTCAGGGAAACGAAGTCCGGCGACGCCGACATCACCTTCGGCAATACCTCCACGGGTGGTGCGCAGGCCTATGCCTATCTGCCGTTCGGCAACATCTACGATGCCGAGTACAAGCCGGCCGGTTTCAACCAGATCGGCAAACTGTCCGGCGACGTGTGGATCGACGGGTTCGTCGCGTCGAACTTCTCGCCGCTGCGCGACAGCTATTATGCGAAGACGACCGTCGTCCACGAGGTCGGGCACGCGCTGGGCCTGAGCCATCCGGGCGATTACGACGCGCTCGACGGCCAGCCGATCAGCTACAAGAACAGCGCCAAATATGCGCAGGATTCCGCCCAGTACAGCATCATGAGCTACTGGGACGCCTATGAGACCGGCGCGCAGCACATCGACTTCACGCTGCTGAACTTCGCTTATGCCGCGACCCCCGCTGATCCACGACATCGCCGCGATCCAGCGCATCTACGGCGCCGATCCGACGACCCGGACCGGCAACACCGTCTATGGCTTCAACTCGACCGCGGGGCGCAACGAATTCGACTTCGCGCTCAACACGCGGCCGATCGTCGCCATCTACGACGCCGGCGGCAACGACACGATCGACTTCTCGGGCTGGAACACGCCCTCGACGATCGACCTCAACCCGGGCGCCTTCAGCTCGGGCGGCGGTGCGGCGAAGTTCCTGACGCTGGAGGAGGTCAATGCGGCCCGCGCCGCGGCCGGACTGCCCGCCCGCACGCAGGCGACCTACGACTTCTACGAAGCGCTGAAGAAGGAGTACGGGATCACCAGCTCGCTGTTCAAGGACAACATCTCGATCGCGTACAACACGATCATCGAGAATGCGATCGGCGGCGGCGGCGACGACCTGCTGATCGCCAACGAGGCGGCCAACGTGCTCGACGGCCGCGGCGGCAACGACACCGCCAGCTTCGTCACCTCGTCGAAGGGGCTGTACATCAGCATGTCGACCGGCAAGGCCGGCTACGATACGCTCATCGGCATCGAGAACATCATCGGTTCGACCAAGGACGACTACATCACCGGCGACGCGGGCAACAACGTCATCAACGGCGGCGGTGGCCGCGACCTGATGAACGGCGGGGCCGGGATCGATACCGTCAGCTATGCCACCGATACGGCGGCGGTGCGTATCGAACTGGCCAACGGTCGCGGCGGGCTGGGTGCCACCGGCGACATCATGAACAACTTCGAGAATGCGATCGGCACGGCGTTCAACGACATCGTCAACGGCAGCGCGGTCGCCAACCGCCTGGTCGGCGGCGCCGGCAACGACGTGATGCAGGGGCTGGACGGCAACGACTATCTCCAGGGTGACGAGGGCAGCGACGCGCTGTTCGGCGGCAACGGCAACGATTCGCTGCTGGGCGGCGCGGGCGACGACTTCCTGATCGGCGGCGCGGGCGACGATTCGCTGCGCGGCGGGCTGGGGCGTGACACGTTCCTGTTCGCTCCCGCATCGGGCAGCGACCGTCTGGTCGACTTCGATCCGGGTCAGGACAAGATCGTGCTGACCAGCGCATCCTCGCTGGCGGTGCCGGGCGGCGACTTCGACGTGACCGCGTTCCTGGGCGGGCTCGCCGCGCTGAAGGGCAACGGCCAGACCGCGCGCTTCGCCGATTACGACGGCAACGGCGACGGCACGGCCGATGCGGTGCGCGTCACCACCGCGAGCGGTGGGATCATCACGATCGAGGCGTGGACGATCGCGTCGCTGACGCAGCGCGGCTATCTCGACACGAACGGGCAGGTGCTGGGCGGCTGGCTGGTGTAACCCGCCACCTTTACCCATCGGGTCGTTCCGGCCCGTCGCGGGGCGGCCCTCCCATCGCGGGGAGGGCCGCCCCTTTTTTGTGTTCGCCGTTTGCCGTATGCCGCGGCGCAGCACGCCCGAGACATGCGAACGACAATGGCCCTTCCGCGACGCCCTTGCGTCGTGGAGGCGGATGGGGAAGGGCGCCGGGTCTTGCCGACGGATCGTGGGGGACGTGTTCATGGGTATGTCGGTCAAGGCGCCGCTGTTCTGGTCGACCGCGTCCAGCGTGGGTGCGCAGCTGGTGTCGTTCGTGGCCTTCGCGGTGCTCGCCCGCACGCTGGGGGCGGAGACGTTCGGGCTGGTCGCGCTGGCGGCGTCGGTCGTCGACCTGCTGCTGATCCTGAGCAGCGCGGGGATCGCGGATGCGCTGGTGCAGCGCGCGACGCTGGACGAGGATGAGGCGGCGACCGCCTTCTGGGCGAACATGGCGCTCGGGCTCGCGTTCTGCGTGCTGGTGCTGGCGCTGGCCGAGCCGATCGCGGATTTCTATCACCGTCCGGAGCTGGCGCCGGTGGTGCGCGCGCTCGCGCTGGTGTTCCTGCTGACCCCGCTGGGGGTGATGCACAACGCCCGCCTGACCCGCGACATGAACTTCCGCGCGCTCGCGTTCCGCAACGTCGCCGCCAACGTGACCGGCGCGGTCGTCGGCATCGTCATGGCGCTGATGCACTTCGGCGCGTGGGCGCTGGTGGGACAGCGGCTGGTGATGGCGACGGTGCTGGCGGTGCTGGCGTGGACGGCGACTCGCTGGGTCCCGCGGCTGGTGTTTCGCGCGGGCGCCTTCATGAGCTTCCTTCGCTTCGGCGGGTATCTGTCGCTGTCGCAGCTGTTCATCATGCTCAACGGGCGGATCGCGGAGCTGCTCAGCGGCGTCTATTTCGGGCCCGGCGTCGTCGCGTTCATCCGTGCCGGCGGGCGCGTGATAGACGTGCTGAACCAGCTGACCTTCGCGCCCTTCCACCAGATCGCGATGCCGATGCAGGCGCGCGTCCAGCACGATCCCGTCCAGCGCAACGCGGTCTATGTGCAGCTGAGCCGCATGTCCGCGCTGTTCATGTTTCCCTGCTTCATGGGCGTA
This sequence comes from Sphingomonas adhaesiva, assembly GCF_036946125.1. Lineage (NCBI taxonomy): Bacteria > Pseudomonadati > Pseudomonadota > Alphaproteobacteria > Sphingomonadales > Sphingomonadaceae > Sphingomonas > Sphingomonas adhaesiva. Next base: position 2,353,387 of record NZ_JAQIJT010000002.1, on the reverse strand, counting down.
TTCGCGCTGGCGCCGCCGATCGTGGAGGTCGTGTTCGGCCCCGGCTGGGGCGGGGCATCCGACGCCATGCGCATCCTGGCGCTGGCGGTGGTGCCGTTGCAGGTCAACGTGCTGTTCATCGCCGCGCTGGCGGCGGCGGGCCGGTCGAAGCTGGTGCTCGGCTGGTCGATCGGGCAGGCGGCGCTCGGCATCGCGCTGGTCGTCGCGGTGGCGCCCTGGGGATGGGAGGCGATGCTGGCGGTCAACGTGGTGCGCGCCTATCTGCTGCTTCCGCTGGCGATGATCCTCCAGCGGCGCGTGCTGGGCGTCGGCATCATGGTGGTGCTGCGCAGCGTTCGCCCGGCGGCGGTCAGCGCGGTGGCCATGGCCGCCGCGGTGGGGCTGGCCGATACCGCGCTGACGCCCGCGCTGTCGGCGCTGCTTCGCCTCGTCCTGCTGGTCCCGGCCGGGGGGGCGATCTTCTTCGCCGCCTATCTGCTGCAGGATCGCAGCGGTATCGCGATGATCCGGCAGTTCGTGCAGAACCGCCGCCTGCCGATCGATCCCTCGCCCGCCGATGCGGGCAGCACCGAGGTATAGGCCGGATCGACACCCGGCCCCGGGTACCCGACGACCGCCGCGCCGTCCGGCCTCGACAAAAAAAGGGCCGGCCGGTCACCCGACCGGCCGGCCCCTTTCGCCTCGATCGCCCGGCTTACAGCAGCGTCTGCCAGTCGGCGATCTTGACGCATGCCAGCAGCACGTCGCCGCCCGACGACAGGTGCAGCAGCGTGCCCGCGCTGCTGTAGCTGCTGCCGGTGATGGTGATGCCCTCCATCAGCTTGATCTTGTCATAGCCCTTTTCGAAGTCCTTGATGACGTCGCAGCCCTTCGACGCCCAGCCGAACGCGAAGGTGTCGCGGCCTGCGCCGCCCCACAGCGTGTTGTTGCCCGAGCCGCCGACGAGCACGTCGTTGCCCCAGCCGCCGACCAGGCAGTCGTTGCCCGCACCGCCCCACAGCTTGTCGTTGCCCCAGCCGCCGAACAGCTTGTCGTTGCCGCCGACCGATGCGTTGGCATCGGCGACATAGCTGACCGACTTCAGCGTGAACTCGCTGTACGGCAGGCTGGCGCCCGGGCTGTTCTTGATCGAATCGGGCAGGCCGGGGCGCTGCGGCGCGATGTCGAGCGCCGGGGTGAGCTCCACGCCGGCGATGTAGCGGCCGCCGAAGTCGGCGCTGTCGAGCGCGATCGTCAGCTCGCCGTTGTTGGGCGTGGCGCTCGCGACGCCCTGCACCTGCGCCGTGCTGCCGTCGGTGAAGGACACGGTGAGGTTCACCTTCTCCGGGGTCGGGGTCCATTCCAGCAGGATCTCGCGATACAGCTGCTTGACGGTCACCTCGACATGGGTCTGCGCGGTCTCGAACGACAGGCCGATCTTCTCGGGCGTGTCGTTGTAGGCGTCGATCTCCTTCGTCCAGCCTTCCTTGGGCGCGCCGTCGCTGGGCGACAGGATGCTGGCGCCGTTGTAGCGCGACAGGACGCCACCCTGCGCGGTGACGGTCATCCCGGTCAGCGCCATGCTGGTCGCGGTCGAGGAGACGTTGGTCCAGGTGGCGTCGGCGGTGAAGTCGGCATTGTAGGTCTTGGCGTCCGGCGCCTTGTCGCCATAGACCCAGTCGTTGCCCCACAGCGCGAAGATCGTGTCCTTGCCGTTGGACCCGGTGATCGTGTCCTGCTTGAAGGTGCCGATGGTGAGTTGGCCGAACAGCGCCGCCAGAATGCCCATGATGTGTCCCCGTTTACCCGTTGCTAACCGGACGGTGTTCTTGTCGCGCCGGGCACCGCGGGGAAGGGCAAAGGGTGGTAAAGACTGAAACCTCCTGTCCCAAAACGAGCACGAAACTGCCATTCCGGGTCATTGCGGCGCGAAGTGTCCGGCATTGGGACGGTGCGGCGTCGCCCTCGTCGACTCCGATCGGCCGTTGCTGCGGCGCGATGCGTGCGAGCAAATCGCCTTGTGGCGCCCGACCATCTTTCATACGGTCGTCGGACGATGGGGCGGTGACGCTGCGTCGTCATGTCGATTCGCGCGTCCCGCGGCGCGGATCGGGACGGGATCGTGCTGGGGTGCGGGCGCGCGGCGCGACCGCAAGAGGAACGTGACGAAAACATGGCGACCATGACCGACAACGGCGGCCAGGACTATGGCTTCCAGCGCACGGCGCGCGAGAAGCGTTCGCTGCTGCCCGATCCCAAATATGTGCTCATGATCTTCCGCCGGCGGCTGTGGCTGTTCCTGGCGGTCGCCGCGCTCGCGGCGGCGGCGGTGATCTACGCGGTCATGTCGGCGACGCCGGTCTATATGGCGACCGCCAGCGTGCTGATCGAACCGGGCAAGACCGAGGTGATCGATCTGGGCAACGTCGTCCAGGGGCTGCCCGCCGACAGCAACGTCGTCGATACCGAGGCGCGGATCATCGGCTCGCCGACCGTCGGGCTGGCGGTGGTGCGCCAGCTGCACCTCGATCGCGACCCGGCGTTCGTCGGCGCGGCGGCACCGGGCGCGGCGCCGGCGATCGAAAGCGCAGGGGTGACGGCGGCGGAGCGTCGCGCGACCGCGGCGGTGCTCGGCCGGGTGACGGTGCGCCGCGCCGGGCTGACCTATGTCATCGACATCACCGCGCAGTCGAGCGATCCGTCGGAGGCCGTCGCGATCGCCAATGCGTTCGCCCAGCAGTTCATCGCGTTGCAGGCGGCGCGCAAGATGGACGTGTCCGAAAATGCCGCCGCCTTCGTCAGCAAGCGCGCCGACGAGCTGCGCGCGCAGGCGGTGGCGGACGATGCCGCCGTCCAGCGCTATATGATCGCGAACAACCTGATGAGCGCGCAGGGCGCGACCATGGCGGAGCAGGAAGTGTCCTCGCTCAACCAGCAGATCGCGCAGGCGCGGGCCGAGCTGGCGTCCGAGCGCGGCAAGCTGGCCGCGGCGCGCGGGCAGCTGGGGCGTGGCGGCGGCGGGGCCGACATCGGCGCGGTGCTGTCGTCCGACACCATCCGCCAGTTGCGCGGGCAGGAGGCGCAGGCCAGCGCCGAGCTCGCCGCGCTCCAGTCGCGCTACGGCGAATTGTACCCGGATGTGCAGAAGGCGAAGCAGAACCTCGCCGACGTGCGCGACCAGATCACCGCGGAGCGGCAGCGCATCATCTCCACCTTGCAGGCGAACGTGCAGGTCGCGGCGTCGCGGCTGGCGTCGCTGGAGGGCAGCGAGGCGCAGTCGCGCGGCGCGCTGGCGGCGAACAGCTCCGCGCAGGTCGGCCTGCTGGAGCTCCAGCGCAAGGCCGAGGCGAGCAAGACGATCTATTCCGCGTTCCTGCAACGCGCGAAGGAAACCGCCGCCACCAGCAACCTGCCTCAGGCGGACGCGAGCATCTCCTCGCTGGCGCGGCTGCCCGACAGTCCCAGCTGGCCCAACCGCCGCCTGGGCGCGATCGCCGCGCTGGGGCTGGGCGTGCTGCTCGGGCTGGTCGCGATCGCGGTCGCCGAATATCTCGACAACAGCATCGGCACGCGCGAGGACGTCGTCAGCCGGCTCGACGCGCCGTATGCAGGGGCGATCCCCGATCTCAATTCGGTGGTGACGCGCGACAATCGCGGCGTTCCGCCCCATGTCTACGTCCTGTCTCATCCCTTTTCCGCGTTCGCCGAGGCGCTGCGCACGATCGGCGCCTTCACGCTGGGACGCGCCGGGGGCGAAGGCGAAGGCGGCGGCGGCGGTGGCGGCGGCGGTCGCGTGGTCGCGATCACCTCCCCGCTGCCGCGCGAGGGCAAGACCACGCTGTCGATCTGCCTGGCGCGGGTGCTGGCGATGGGCAATCGCCGCGTCGTGCTGATCGATGCCGATCTGCGGCGCCATTCGGTCAGCGACATGATCGTGCCGGGGCAGGGCGAACGCCTGCTGAAGGTGCTGAGCGGCGAGATGCGGCTGGAGGACGCGCTGGTGAAGGACGAGGCGACCGGCCTGATGGTGCTGCCCACCGCCGGCATCACCGGGACGCAGGACTTCCTGGTGCCCGAGCGCGTGACCGAGCTCTACGCGCGGCTGAAGCGCGAGTTCGACGTCGTCATCGTCGACACCGCGCCGCTGCTGGGCGTGGTGGATACCCGCGTGCTGACGCGCTTCGCCGATGCGACGCTGCTCATCACGCGGTGGCGCAAGACCGCGATCAAGGCGGGGCAGGCGGCGCTCGACATGCTGGACGAGGCGGGGGCGAACGTCGCCGGCGTCGCGCTGTCGCAGGTCGACGTGCGCCAGTACGCCAGTACCGGCCACGCCGACACCTATGGCTATTACAAGAAGTTTACCGGATATTACGTGAACTAGGCTAGGGCTCTGCTGCGTCACCGGGCCGATCGGCGGCGCCTCGTTATGTCAATCGCGCCATCGGCGGCGCCTGGAATCGATCGATGGCCCTCTTGCCCCAAGCCGCTGCGGCGGCTCCCATCCGACAGGCGATCGCGGCGTGCCGCCGGCATTTCGTCAATGCGGCGATCTTCAGCGCCTTCCTGAACGTGCTGTACCTCGCGCCGACGCTGTACATGCTGCAGGTGTACGACCGGGTGGTGCCGACGCGCGGCGTGACGACATTGGTCATGCTGACGCTGATCTTCGTCGCCGCGGTGGCGACGATCTCTCTGCTCGACCTGGTGCGCACGCGCTTGCTGGTTCGCGCCAGCGAGCGGCTGGACCGCATGCTGTCGGCCTATATCCTGGAGGCTTTGCTCCAGACGTCGACCAATTCCAACGGTGCGCGCAATGCGGTGGTGCTGCGCGAATTCGACGTCTTCCGCCAGACGATGACGGGGGTCGGTGTGCTGGCGCTGTTCGACGCCCCCTGGGCGCCGATCTACGTGCTGGTGTGCTTCCTGATCCACCCCGCGCTGGGCGCGATGGCGCTGGTCGGCGCGCTGGTGCTGTCGCTGCTCAGCTGGCTGAACGAGCGGGCGACCAGCGCGCCGATCAAGGATGCCAATATCCGCGCGCAGACGGCCTATACCGGCATCGACCTGTCGCTGGGTTCGGCTGGCGTGATCGGCGCGCTGGGCATGCGCGAGGCGATGGTGCGCCGCCACCTGCGCGAGCGGTTCGAGGGCACGGCGCTGACGACGCAGGCGGGCTACAAGAGTTCGGGCTACGGGTCGTTCGTGAAGGGCATCCGCCTGTTGCTGCAATCGCTGGCGCTGGGGCTGGGGGCGCTGCTGGCGATCGAGCAGCAGATTTCCGCGGGCGCGATCTTCGCCGCCTCGCTGCTGATCTCGCGCGCGCTGGCGCCGATCGAGCTCATCAACGGCGCGTGGAAGAACCTGATCCAGTCGCGCGCCGCCTATCGCCAGATCGTCGACCTGTTCGAGCGTCGCGGCCCGGTGGTGACCCCGACCGTCATGCCCGCCCCGTCGGGGGCGCTGTCGATCGAGGGGCTGACGGTGGCGTCGCCGGCGCAGGATCGCGCGCTGATCTCCGGCGTCACGTTCGCGCTGGCACCCGGCGAGCTGCTGGGCATCATCGGGCCGAGCGGCGCGGGAAAGTCCACGCTGGTGAAGGCCATGGTCGGCGTGCTGCCCGCCGCCAGCGGCGCGGTGCGACTGGACGGCGCGGACCTGCGCAACTGGCCGCAGGAGCAGCTGGGCGCGGCGATCGGCTATGTTCCGCAGGAGCCGGTGCTGTTCCGCGGCACGATCAAGGAGAATATCGCGCGCTTCCGTACCGAGATGGAGGGGCCGGGCGCGCTGGACGAGGAGGTGGTGACCGCCGCGCAGCTGTGCGGTGCGCACGACTTCATCGTCCGCCTGCCGCAGGGATACGATACCGAGCTGGGCTGGGCCGGCAGCGGGCTGTCGGTCGGACAGGCGCAGCGCGTGACGCTGGCGCGCGCGCTCCTGGGCGCGCCGAGCGTGGTGATCCTGGACGAGCCCAACGCCTCGCTGGATGCCGAAGGCGAGGCGCGGCTGGCGCAGGCGCTGGCGGTGCTGCGCGAACGCGGGGTGACGGTGGTGTGCGTCGCGCACCGCGCGGGCATCCTGGCGAACGCGGACAAGCTGCTGTTCATGCGCAACGGACGCGCGGAGATGTTCGGATCGCGCGACGAGGTGCTGGCGACGCTGAACGCCCCGCCGACCGTGACCGGACCGCGCGGCCCCGCGGCGGCGGGCGCGCCGCCGGCGGGGGCGACGACCGTCACCCCGCCCGCCACCCCGCCCGTCACCCCTGCCCAGCCGGCGGCGTCCGGCGAAGCGGTCGAGCCGAGCGGTGCCGATACCGCCGAAGTTAGGTAAGCGTCATGTCGAACGATCTCGTTCCCGCCCGTTTCTATCCCGTCGCGCTGAGCGACCAGGCCACGCTGGCGGAGGAAGGCCGCGCCGCCGGCGACTTCCGTCTCGGCTGGATCGTGGTGCTGCTGTTCTTCGGTGTGTTCCTGGGTTTCGCCGCGTTCGTCCGGCTGGACGCGGCGGCCTATGCCGAGGGGACGGTGAAGGTCGCGGGCAGCCGCCAGGCGGTGCAGCACCGCGACGGCGGCACGATCACGAAGCTGAACGTGCGCGAGGGACAGCATGTGAAGGCGGGCGACGTCCTGATCGAGCTCGCCGGGGCCGAGGTGCTGGCGAACGAGCGGGCGCTCGCCGCGCAGGTCATCGGGCTGCAGGCGGAGCGCGCGCGGCTGCTGGCCGAGCGGACCGGATCGGCATCGATCGCGACGCCGGAGAGCTTTGCGTCGCTGACCGGGGAGGATCGCGCGGCGGCCGTGGCGGCGATGCGGGTGCAGCAGAACACGTTGCAGACGCGCCGCGCCGCGATCAGCGCGCAGAAGCGCGTGCTGGCGCAGCAATCGGCGCAGCTGCGCGAGCGCATCGCTGGCCTGGGGCAGCAGATGACGGAGAACCGGCGGCAGAGCTCGCTGTTCGACGACCAGATGACCGGCACGAAGACGCTGGTCGACAAGGGCTATGCCAGCGTCAACCGCCTGCGCGAGCTGGAGCGCGCGCAGGCCGGCGTGTCGAGCGACTATGCCGGGCTCGCCTCGTCCAGCGCCGCGGCGCGCCAGCAGATCGGCGAGTCGCAGATGCAGGCGCTGACGCTGGACAGCAACAGCCTGCAACAGGTGAGCGAGCAGCTGGTCAAGACCGACGAACAGCTGGGCGAGGCGCTGCCCAAGTGGCAGACGCTGCGCCGCCAGCTGGAGCAGACCCGCATTCGCGCGCCCGCCACCGGGCAGGTCGTGGGGCTGACCGTCTTCACCGTCGGCGGGGTGGTGACGCCGGGGCAGAAGCTGATGGAGATCGTCCCCGATGCCGCCCCGCTGGTGATCGAGGCGATGATCAACCCCAACGACGCCGACGACATCTACGTCGGGCAGACCGCCGAGATCCGCTTCGTCACGCTGCACGAGCGCGACATGCCGGTGTTCGAGGGCGAGATCACGCGACTGTCCGCTGACAGCTTCACCGACGAACGCTCCGGCGCGCGTTTCTACACCGGCGAGGTGACCGTGCCGGCGTCGGACCTGGCGACGATCAAGCGGATCAAGGGCGCGGGCGAGGGGATCAAGGCGGGCCTGCCGGTCCAGATCCTGGTCCCGCTGCGCAAGCGGACGCTGCTGCAATATCTGGTCGAGCCGATCAACCAGGCGCTGTGGCGCAGCGGGCGCGAGCATTGATCGTCATCGTTCACGGGCTCTAGGCGAGCGCGGCTGAGGCCGCGCCGCCGTCCCGATCCGGATCGCGCCAAAGGGGGAGCGTTCGCCGTCCATGTTGTTTGGTTCGCTCGTCTTCATCTTCGCCTTCCTGCCGATCGCGCTGATCGGCTATCACTGGCTTCGCCTGCGCGACCGCGCGCCCGCCGCGAAGGCGTGGATGGTGGCGGTCTCGCTGATCTTCTACGGCTGGTGGGACTGGCGCTACGTCGGGCTGGTCTCCGCCTCGATCGTCGTGAATTTCTGGTGGAGCCGCGTGATGGAGCGGCGGCCGGAGCGGGCCAGCATGCTGCTGGGGATCGGCGTGCTCGCCAACCTCGCGCTGCTCGGCTATTACAAATACGCCAATTTCTTCGTCAGTACGGTCGATGCGCTGACCGGCATCGGCTGGCACATCGGCAATATCGTCCTGCCGCTGGCGATCAGCTTCTTCACCTTCCAGCAGATCGCCTATCTGGTCGAGAGCCGGCGCGACGGGAAGGCGGCGGACAGCTTCGTCGACTATGCGCTGTTCGTCCTCTTCTTCCCGCACCTGATCGCGGGGCCGATCACGCATCACAAGGAGATGCTGCCGCAGTTCGCGGCATCGGGGACCGGGCGGCTGCCGCGCTCCTACGTGCTGGTCGGCACCGCGGTGTTCATCCTGGGGCTGGCGAAGAAGGTCGTGCTGGCGGACGGGTTCGCGATGCTGGCGGACCCGGCGTTCAACGCGGTGCGCGGCGGCGCGACGCTGGGCGCGGGCGACGCGTGGCTGGGGGCGCTGGGCTATACGCTCCAGCTGTATTTCGACTTTTCCGGCTATTCGGACATGGCGATCGGGCTGGGGCTGATGTTCGGCATCCTGCTGCCGGTGAACTTCGCCTCGCCCTACAAGTCGACCAGCATCACCGAATTCTGGCGGCGCTGGCACATCTCGCTGTCGCGGTTCCTGCGCAACTATCTGTATATCGCGCTGGGCGGCAACCGGCGCGGGCGCGCGCGGCGCTACGTCAACCTGCTGACGACGATGGCGCTGGGCGGGCTGTGGCACGGTGCCAGCTGGACCTTCCTGCTGTGGGGCGTGCTGCACGGCGTCTATCTGGTCATCAACCATATGTGGAATGCGGTGGTGCCCGCGGGCGGCGGCGCGGCGCGGCGGGTGGCGGGCTGGCTGCTGACGATGCTGGCGGTGGTCGTCGCCTGGGTCCTGTTCCGCGCCGACAGCTTCGCCTCGGCCTGGTCGGTGCTCACCAGCATGGCGGGCGGCCATGGCGCCGGCAACGTCGCGGGCTTCCTGTTCGCGCGTGAGGTCGGCTGGGTCGCGGTCGCGATCGGGGTGGTGATCGTGGTCAGCCTGCCCAACGTGCTGGAGATCGTGCGCTATCCGGAATCGACCCCCGGGCTGCCGATCGAGCATGAGGGGCTGCGCCCGGTGCGGCGGGTGCCGTCGCCGCTGGTATCGGCGCTGGCGATCGGCTGCATCGCGGCCTTCGCCTTCGCGAAGCTGCCCGATCCCGGTGTCTTCCTGTACTTCAATTTCTAGGGCTGCGACGGATGCGTGATACCTATTCGACGGCGCGCCTGTTCGCGATCGGGCTGGCGGCGATGCTGGCGACGCTGGCGCTGATGGTCGCGCTGCCGCACGACCGCTATGTCCGCTGGCAGGACGAGCGGACCGAGGCCTATGCCCGGCTGGGCTGGGTGTACGAGCGGGTACATTACGATCGCACCCCGACCGACATCGTGCTGGTGGGCACGTCGCACACGATGAACGGGCTCGACGGCCTCGCCATTGCGCAGCGGATCGCCGCGACCGGCGCGCGCGCGGCGGACGGTCGCTGCCTGACCGTCAGCAACCTGGCGATCCCGTCCTACGGCCGCAACCTGCACTGGGCGATCGTCCACGAACTGCTGTCGGCGCGCAAGCCGCGTGCGCTGGTTCTGGAGGTGTTCGAGAACGAGACGCGCAAGGCGCACCCGATGTTCTGGCGCGTCGCCGACTCGGCCGATCTGGTGCGCGCGCCGATCCTGCTCAACCAGAATTACGTCGGCGACCTGATCCGGCTGCCCTATCGCCAGCTCAAGCTGGCGGTGGAGAGCGCGGCGCCCGCGCAATTCGGGCTGAAGCCGGCGTTCTCGCTCGCCACCTACGACGGTTCGACCGTCGACAACACGCGCATCGTCAACGTCCACGGGCAGGCGTTCACCCCGCCGCTGACGCGCGTGCTCGATCCGGTCACGCTGGAGGCGGCGGCGGCGTCGCGCCGCGAGAACAAGAACCTGAACATGCTGCCCGCCGCACTCGAGCGGTTCGAATATGCGGTGCCGCGCCATTATGTCGCCGCGCTGCTGGCGGAGGCGGATAAGGCGGGCGTGCCGGTCATCCTGCTGTACCTGCCGGGCTACGGCATGCCGCCCCGGCCGTTCGACATGCGACTGTTCCGAGGGCGGCCGATGATGACGGTCAACGACCTGCTGCGTCACCGCGAATTCTGGCACGATCCGGATCATCTGAACGCGCAGGGCGCGACCGCCGTGTCGCGGCGGGTGGCGGACCTGCTCGCGCCGCGGGTCGCCGCTGCGCCGACGCAGTCCCCGACCCCGGCGGGGGGGTGCGATTTCGGCGTGCCGCCGCGCCCGATCACGATCCCGTTCCGCAAGCAGCAATAATCCCAGAAGCCTAGATTCGGCTCGTGGATACCGTCGTCCCGGGTCAAGCCGGGGTGACGGTAAATGAGCGAACCTCTGTTCCACCGGACCAGACGCCGGTGGCGGCGCGGCGGGCTCGATCGCGGCGGGTGCGGTCGCACCGGGTTCGGATCCGATGACGATGCGGCGGCTCGTCGCGCTGGCGTGGGGAAAGGCGGTCGCCTCGGGCGTCGTTGCGGGCATGAAAAAGGGCGGGGAGAACCCCGCCCTTCTCTTTGCCGTCGGCGAACCTGGATCAATAGAAGGCGTAGTCGCCCTTGCCCAGTTCCTTGCCGTTCAGCGAGTTGATTTCCATGTTGAACACATTGCCGGTCACGCCGTCGGTGATCGTGTAGTAATAGACCTTCGCGCCGTTGGCGCCGTCACCGGCCGGGCCGTTCAGCGTCAGCGTCGAACCGGCACCCCAGCCGATCAGCGCGATGAAGTCGTTGTTGCTCGCGGACCAGCCCCCGGCGCCGCCGAAGTCGGTGACGAAAGCGAACTGATCGCCGAACGCGCGCGACGCACCCTCATGCGCGCCCGAGCTTTCGGCGAACTTGCCCGAGATGATGAAGGTGTCGTTGCCCGCGCCGCCGTAGTACGAGTTGTTGGCCGCATGGCCCTCCAGACGGTCATTGCCCGCGCCGCCCGCGAGATTGTCGGTCGTGCCGCCGTTGCCCTGGACGACGCCATGGATGTCCGGCTGGGTGGGGGTCTTGTCAACAGTAGCCATGCGATTTTCCTCCTGAACCTTCCCGAAAAAGCCCCGCTCTTGGTCCCTCTTTCGTGGTTCCGGGGTATGCCAGGGTTAAAAGTCTGTAAAGCTCGTCAAAGGTTAACGCCGGTGACGTGACGTCGACAACGGCGGTCATCCCCTAGTACTTCTTCGGGAAGCTGAGGATGTGAGGATGATGGAGAAAATGAATAGGGGTGCTGAGTTTGCCGCACGACACGAATCCCGCTGTTATCAGCGAGAATAAGACGTCAGGGCGGGCTGCCCTCGCGACGACATGATCCGGCGACATCACGACGTGACGCCGTCTCATTTGCCGATATGGCCTGTCACGACGATGCCGGTTGAGCAAAAGATTGATGGCCGCCCGACGAAGAAATGGCGCCGCGCACACTACCCAAAATGGCGTTGTCCCGAATTGGGACGGTATCAAACCCGAGCGCTCATTTCAATACGCCGTCAGCCAGGCCTCAACGCATTCCGGCGCGAAGCGGATCCATGGCGATTGTAATTTATTGCGAAATTTGCGTCAGCCGCGACGGCGGGAAGGACCGAATCGACGGCGCGATTCGGTCCGGGGGGCGATCAGAAGAAGCGCTCGAGGATCCGGATCGTGTCGCCCGGCTGGACGCGCAATTGCCCCGATTCCTTGAATTGCAGCTTCACCTCGTCGCCGTCGCCGTGCGCGATCGCGAACTTCTTGCGATTGGCGCGGTAGGAATAGCCGCCGGCGGTGGCGACCGCCTGTTCCAGCGTCAGGTTGTTGCGGAAGGGGTATTCGCCCGGCTTGTTGACCTCGCCCAGGATATAGAAGGTGCGATATTCCAGCACCTCCACCGCCACCCGCGGATCCTTCAGATAGCCGGCGGCCAGACGCGAGCGGATCGCCTCCTGCACGTCCACCAGCGTCTGTCGCGCCGCGGCCACGTCGCCGATCAGCGGGAACGACACCATGCCCGTGGAGGAGACGGTATATTCGCCGGTGAGACCGGGTTCGTTGAAGACGGTGATGCGCAGCTTGTCCCCCGCGCCCAGCGTGTAATCGGTCGCGCCGGCGCGTGCCGGCGTCGTCGGGGCGGCAGCAGGGCCGCCCCCGGTCGCGGGTGCGGCGCCGGTCTGCACCGGCGGCGTGGCCTGCGCGCAGGCGGTGATCGACACCGCAGGCGACACCGCCAACATCAGCATCGCCACCCGGGCGGACAGGCCGATCGCATTCATCGTGAAAAACCTCAAGAATAGGCGCTGGCCTGTGTCATGCCGCAACGGCACAGGCGAGGGCAAGGGGAGAGGGCGACCGGGTATCACGTCATTCCGGTCGCAACGATTAACGACTATGCGCTATCGCGCGGTCGCCGGATTCCCGGCGGCGCTCCACGAACCCAGCCACGAACCGAGATCGCGAGACCATGCAGCTTATCCATTTCCGCAACTCGGTGCCCAATTTCGGGGACGATCTGAACGTCGACCTGTGGCCCGCCTTCGTGCCCGAGCTGTTCGCGGATTCATCGGTCGATCGCGGTTTCTGCGGGATCGGGACGATCATCGGGATGAACACGGACGTCACCCAGCTGGACATCTTCTCCAGCGGCGCCGGCTATCTCCACGTCGACCTGTGGGCGAAGAAGCGCATCACGGTGCATTGCGTGCGCGGGCCGCTGACCGCGAAGCTGATGGGGGTGGGGCCGGAGCTGGCGCTGGGCGACGGGGCGATCACGGTCCCGCTGGCGCCCGCCTTCCCGGATCGCGGCACCGGCGGCGGGGGTACGGTGGTGATCCCGCATTTCGAGACCATCGCCTATCCGGGCTGGGCGGAGGCGTGCGCGCAGGCGGGCTTCACGCTGATCGATCCCCGCGGCACGCCGGCCGAGGTGATCGGGGCGATCGCGCGCGCCGATCTGGTGCTGACCGAATCGCTCCACGGCGCGATCCTGGCGGATGTGTACGGGGTGCCGTGGATCGCGTTCGGCTGCTCGCGCAACCTGTCGACCAGCAAATGGGTCGATTGGCTGGCGACGCTGTCGCTCGACTTCTCGACCACCCTGGTGCCGCCGCCCAATGCGGCGCAGCTGCTGCGCTTCGGCAAGCGCGCGGAGCCGTTCGGCACCACGCTGACCTTCACGCTGGACGAGGCGATGCGCGAATATGCCGGGCGCATGAACCAGATCGAGAAGACCGGCTATGGCCCCCCCGGCGGCCCCAAGGCATGGGTGAAGTCGGTGGTCGCCGCGGTGCCGCCGTTGCAGCGCCTGCTGGGCTATTCGCCCGCCCGCACCGCCGAGGCGCTGACCGCCCTCGCCGCGCGTCCCACGTCGCTCAGCCAGGAGGCGCGCCGCGACAGCCTGCGCGACCGGATGATGGAGAAGCTGTACGCGCTCGACCGCTCGATGCGGTAGGTGCGGGGGCGTAGAGCGCCCGCCGTATTTTTGCGCTGTCCTACATCGCTTTCTTCTGCGAACGAAGCAGGAACAAACCTGTTTCAGCAAGGAGAACAGCGATGGCCGATCCGATTATCAGCGCACCGGGAAGCTTCGTCCCGCGCGTCGCGCTCAGCTATGGCGCGGCGGAGGCCGCCGCGGTCGCGGTGGACGAGGCGCACCCGCTGCCCGTCGCCGCGCGCGCGGTGGCGGTCAGCTACGTCGATCGCTCCGGCACGATCGCCAGCGGCGGCACCGCGCAGGTGCTGGCGCCGGCGCAGGCGACGCGGCGCGGCTTCTTCGTCCAGAACCTGTCCAGCGGCGACCTGTGGATCAGCAGCGTCGGCACCGCAGCGGCGGACCAGCCGGCGCTGCGTATCGCGCCGGGACAATTGTACGAGGCGCCGGCGCACGGCGTGCCGGCGGGCGCGATCTCGCTCTTCGGCGCGACCAGCGGCCAGTCCTTCGCCGCGCGGGAGTGGTAAGCGATGGGGCTCCTCAACCTGGGGGTGACCCCGAAGGCGCCCGGCGGTGCCGCGCTGACGCTGTCGGCACCGCAGATCGCGACCGAGGGCACGGGCGCGGACCGCACGCTGTCCTACACGTTGACGCTGGCGCGCAACGGGCTGGCGGAGGCGGTGCCCTTCACCTGGAGCGTCGCGGGACGCGGCGCCGATCCGGCGAGCGCGTCGGACTTCGCGGGCGGCGCGTTTCCCGCCGGCAGCGGCACCTTCGCCGCCGGTGAGACGGTGAAGACGCTGACGCTGACGATCGCGGGCGATTCGTCGCCGGAGGCCGACGAGGGGTTCGCGATCACGGTCGTGGCCACGGTCCCGCTGCTCGCCACCGGCACCGGCACGATCCGCGACGACGACGCCGGCGGCGGCAACGCCCCCGCGGCGCTGCTGATGGGATCGCGCTTCAACCAGATGGGCTATGGCGGGACGATGTCCAACGGCACCGACCAGGACAGCAATTCGCGCATCGCCAGCTATAACGAAACCGGCGCGACGGTGACGAAGCTGCGCGCCTATTTCACCAACTGGCTGGCGACCGCGACCAACGAAGCGGACGGCAGCGACCCGATCACCGTGACCGCGGCGATCGAATATCCGGCGGGTACGATCACCCCGCTGACCTTCGCCGGGGCGCCCTCCGTCACGATTCCGGCCGCGCATCCCGACAATTGGGCGGAAAGCGACGAGGCGGTGCCCGCGACGCCGATCCCCGCGGGCGCGATCTACTGGGTGCGGACCAGCGTCTCCGTCGCGGCGGGCGGCAAATGGGTGCAGGGCTATGTCGTGCAGCCGGGCAGCCCGTTGCTGGAGGCGGCCGATTTCGCCACCGGGGTGAACCGGACGGGCGGGGGCACGATCACGAACGCCACGCCGACCGCCACCCGGCGCGGCTACGGCCCCTGCGCGGTGAAGGCGACCGGCTTCGGCGGGACGCCGGTGGGCAAGGCGTTCGCCGGGGTGGGCGACAGCCTGATCTACGGCGTCGGCGACGCGGCCGACGCGGCGAGCGCGACCCGCGGCAATATCGGCTATTTCGGCCGGGCGTGTGCGGGCAGCTATCCCTATGTCAACATGGGGTACGCCGGTACCAAGGCGTTCGAGAACCAGCCGGCGGCGTTCGTCCGGCGTGCCGCCTTGCTGTCGCGGATCGGCGTCACGCACGTGTTCTGCAACTGGTCGGTCAACGACACCAACGCGGGGCGCACCGTGGCGCAGCAGACCGCGGACATCGCCGCGATCGCCGCGGGGTTCAAGTCCGCGGTGCCGCAGGTGAAGCTCGTCTATGCGACGCAATGCCCGTCGACGACGTCGAGCGACGGGTGGAGGACGGTGGCGGGGCAGGCGCCCAAGGCGACCCCGACCGGCGCCTTCACCGGCGGGGCGGGGTCGCGTCGCGCGCAGGTCAATGCCGCGCTGCGCGGCGGGATCGGCGGGATCGACATCCTGTTCGATGCCGCCGACGTGGCCGAAACGGCGCGCGACAGCGGATTGTGGCGCAGCGGCGACGGATCGACCCACCTGACCGCGACGGGGGCGGCGACCGACGCGTTCACCGCCGATGGCGGGCATCCGGTCGTCAGCAGCATCGCCGCGCCCGGGTTCGGCGGCATCTACGTCCTGCGCGACGCGGTCAGGGCGGTGTTCGCCGGCTGGTGATCGCCGCGGCGGGCACGGCGGCGGCGGCGGCGGTAGCCGTGGCGGCCGTCGTGCCACGCCTGCCGCGCCAGCAGGATCAGCGTCGGCAGCATCATCGTGTCGACCACATCGCGCCAGCTGGCCATCGGATCGAACCCCGCACCGATGGCCAGCAGGTGATGCCGGTCGACCGCCTCGTTCGCGAGTTCGATCGCGATGACGATCGCCCAGGCGCGGATCGGGGAGGCGGGCAGCAGCAGCGCGAACAGCGCGGTGCCGAGCAGGACGTGGAGCGCCGGACGCGACAGCCCGGAGGTCGCCACCGCGACGTCCTTCGCCAGCAGCCACAGGTCCGCCCCATCGGTCATTCTGCGCCGGTCATTCTGCGCCGGTCATGCCGCGCCTAGCGCGATCTGCACCAGGCGGAACAGCACGTACCACAGCAGCGCCGCGACCGCGCCGTTCATCAGCCAGCGTAGCGCCGGCGGGGTGACGCCCCCGGGCGCGCGTTCCGGCTCGCCGCGGTCGAACGCATGGACGAGGCGGCGCTGCCGCGCACGCGCATCGTCCCCCGCCGCCATGGGCCGGACGACCGCGGCGGCCGGCGCGCCCGGCATCGGTCGCGGTGTCCGGCGCCAGCTGTTCGTTGCGTGCCTCGGCATCCGTTCATTCCCTTTCGTCGCCGTTCCGCACCCTGTGCGGGCGCAGCGGTTGCGACGTGGTAAACGCGCCACGTTTTGCCTGTGGCGCGGCGGACGTGCTACGCGAGCGCATACAGGGAAGCATCCGGGGAATGGCGTTGAACAATCGGTATCTGCTCGCGATCGTCGCGATGCCGCTGGTCTCGGGGCCGCTGGTGTCGGGCGCGGCGCATGCGCAATCGGCCACCCCGGCCACGCCGGTGATGAAGAGCGTGGCCGACCGGCAGCGCCCCGAGTATCTGCCGATCGGGGGGCGGCTGGGCTCGTTCTTCCTGTATCCGACGCTGACCGTGACGGGCGCGGCGACCGACAACGCGCGGGCCTCCGACGCGGACAAGCGCGACGACGCGTTCGTGGTCGCGAACGGCGAGGCGAAGCTGGTGTCCAACTGGTCGGTGCACGCGCTGAACGCCCAGGTCTATGCCTCGCAAAGCGCGCACACGCTGTCGACCGAGAACGCCACGCAATATGGCGCGCAGCTCGATGGCCGTTACGACGTCAGCCGCGTCGCCAATGTCGGGCTGGTGCTGCGCGCGGACCATCTGGTCGAGGATCGCAGCAGCTTCACCAGCCCCGCCGGCGCGCGGGAGCCGGTGCGCTACAACCGCGCCCGCGCGACGCTGGCCACGGAGCAGGATTTCGGGCGGCTCGTGGTGCAGTCGGTGCTGTCCTATACCAAGGTGGACTATGACGATGCGGTCACGCTGGACGGCGTGCCGATCCCGCAGCAGTTCCGCGACGCCAGCATCCTGGGGGCGTCGGGCTCGATCGCCTATGCCGTCTCGCCGGGGTACAGCGTCGTGGTGAGCGGGACGGCCGACCGGCGGCGCTACGTCATCGGGGCCGACGATCCGCGCCAGCCGGGCAATTTCGACCGCAATTCCAGCGGCGGCCGGATCGAGGCCGGCGTACGCCTGACGCTGACCGATCTCATCACCGGAGAGATCCGCGCCGGCTATCTGGTGCGCGACTATGCCGATCCGCGGTTCAGGGATACCAGCGGCGCCTCGTTCGGCGCCAACGTGCTGTGGAACGTGACCCCGCTGACCTCGATCCAGCTGTACGCCGATCGCCGCATCGACGAGGCCAGCTCGATCGATGTCGCGGGCAACCGCGTGACCGAGGTGACGCTGACGGTCGACCACGAGCTTCTGCGCAACCTGATCGTCACCGCCTATGGCCGCTATGCGGCGATCGCGCCGCTGGGCGATTTCGCGTCCAGCTCGGAACGCGGCGCGCGGTTGAGCGCGCGCTATTTCGTCAATCGCCAGCTGTCGCTGCGCGCGGCCTATGCGCGCGGCGATCGCAGCTCGCCCGATCCCGTGCGGGAATTGCACGAGAATCGGGTGTCCGCCGGGGTGCAGCTGTCCTTCTGACCGTCCCGTTCCCGGTCAGCGGCCGCGCCGTCGACGGTTGTCATCGCGTCCCGGAAGGCGCAGCCTGTCCCAACAAAAGTGGTCGAGACGGTCAGGGGAGGGGGCGCATGGCACGCCGCAATCGGGATCAACCGGGACATGAGGGACGCCGGCTCAGCGGCCTGTTCGCGCTGTTCGGCGGCGGATTGTGGCTGGTGTCGGCGGTCTTCGTGCTGTGGGGCTTCGGCGACCGCCCGGGGCCACAGGACTGGGTGACGATGCACCAGGCGAAGCTGGAGGTCGCGGTCGGCGTGGGGCTGGCGGGGATCGGGTCGCTGTTCATCTGCTTCGCCGCGCTCATCATGGTCACCAACGCGCGGAATGGCTGACGAAAAAAAGGGGGGAGCGCGGCATGGCCGGGCTCCCCCCTTTCGTCGCTGGCGGCGGGATCGCCGCGCGGGATCAGAACAGCAGGTGCGACATCAGGTGCGGATCGTTCGCCTGCACCCCGATCAGCGTGATCGTGTCCGCCCCGCCGAAGCCGATGACGGTGTTCGCGCCGACCTGGGTGATCTGCAGCTGCGCCTTCGAATAGCCGCTGAACTGCAGATAGTCGTTCGCCGCGGAGAAGTCGGTGATGGTGTCCTTCCCGAAGCCCTTGCCGAACAGATAGGTGTCGTTGCCGCCGCCGCCGGTCATCGAGTCGTTGCCCGCGCCGCCGGTGATGACGTTGTTGCCCGCATTGCCGACGATGCGGTTGTTCAGCGCGTTGCCGGTGCCGTTGATGTTGGCGGTCCCTTCCAGCACCAGGTTCTCGAAATTCTCGCCGAGCGTCCAGCCGAGCGTGGAGCGCACGGTATCGTTGCCCTCGCCCGCCTTCTCGACCAGCGTCGTGCCGACGTGGTTGACCCAGTACAGATCGTCGCCCTTGCCGCCGATCAGCGTGTCGAGCCCGGCGGTGCCGCCGTCGAGATTGTCGTTGCCGGTGCCGCCGGTGATGACGTTGTTGCCGGTGTTGCCGACGATGCGGTTGCCCTCGTTGTTGCCGGTGCCGTTGATGTTGGCCGACCCCTCCAGCACCAGCCGCTCGAAATTGGCGCCCAGCGTCCAGGAGATGGTGGAGCGCACGGTGTCGGTGCCTTCGCCGGCCTTCTCGACCAGCGTCATCCCGGCGTGGCTGACGACATAGGTGTCGTCGCCGGTGCCGCCGATCAGCGTGTCGTTGCCCGCGCTGCCGCCGTCGAGCGTGTCGTTGCCGGCCCCGCCCGTCAGGACGTTGTTGCCGGCATTGCCGGTGATGCGGTTGTCGAGCGCGTTGCCGGTGCCGTTGATGTGCGCGGTGCCGTCGAGCAGCAGCACCTCGACATTGTCCGTCAGCGTGTAGGAGATCGTGCTGCGGACGGTGTCGATCCCCTCATCGGCGTTCTCGATCACGATATGGCCGGCGTTGGAGACGATGTAGATGTCGTTGCCGTCGCCGCCGCGCAGCGTCGCGGCGACGGTGCCGCCGTTCAGCGTGTCGTGGCCGTCCATCCCGAAGAGCTCGGCCCCCGCCTTCGTGGCGACCAGCGTGTCCGTGCCCGCGGTACCGACCATCTTCACCGGCGCCGACGACACCGGGGTGACGGTCGTGGAGACCGGCGCGGTGACGACGGGGGTGGTCACGGCGGGGGTGGTGACGCTCGGCGTGGTCACCACGGGGGTGGTGACGACCGGCGTCGTCACGACGGGGGTGGTCACGACCGGCGTCGTCACGACCGGCGTGGTCACGACCGGCGTGGTGATCGTGCCGCCCTGGCCGGGGGTATAGACGGTGGTCTTGCCGTTGGTCGTCGACTGCACCGTGTTGGCGGTGCCATAGGCGCGGACGTAATCGACCTGCATCTGCCCGGTCGACCCGTCCGGCGCGCCCGCCCAGCGGCCACCGACCGCCAGGTTGACGAGCATGTACATCTCCTTGTCCTTCATCCCGTCCGGCGTGGCCAGCTTCGCGACCTCGATGCCGTCGACGTAATAGGTGATGAATTCCGGACCCCAGTCGGCGCCGTAGGTGTGCCACTGGGTCGAATCGATGTGCAGCTTCGCCTGGTCGCCCACGTGCTTGCCGTTCGCGTCCTCGCCGTGGACGGTCATGTACAGCGTCGAGGGATCCTTGCTCAGCCCCTCGAACACGTCGAGCTCGGGCGGCCAGGTGTTGTCGGTCGGCAGCAGCCAGAACGCCGGCCAGAAGCCCTGCCCCTCGGGCATCTTCGCCTTGATCTCGAAGTAGCCGTATTCCTGCGAGAAGGTGAACTTCGACGTCAGCAGCCCCGACGTATAGTCCATGTTGCCCAGATACTGCTTCGCCTCCGCCACGGTCGGCGCCGCGGTGATCGTCAGCACGCCGTCGCTGATCGAGAAGGGGTCGACGCCCAGCGCCGCCTTTGACGTGCCCTTGTAGGCGGCGTCCATGTAGATCTGGACCTCGTCGTTCAGCATGCGGCTGCCCAGCGTGCCCGCGCCGCCGTGGCCGTATTCGGTGCGCCACGTGCCGCCGTTCATGTACAGGCTGAGCGTGTTGAAATCGTCGTTGAAGGTCTGGAACAGCCCGGTGCGGTCCTGCTGCACCATGAAATTGTCCGCGGTCAGCGTGCCGACCTTGGTGTCGCGCAGCGTCAGCGTCTCGCCCGCGCCCAGCGCGATGACGGTGTCAGCGCCGACCTGCGACGCGGCGGCCTGCACCTGCTTGAAGCTGGTGAAGCCGTAGTTCTCGAGCCGGACGGTGTCGGTCTTGTCGAAGCCGTAGACGACGTCGCTGCCGTTGCCCTTGGTGATGATGAAGGTGTTGTCGGTCGCCAGGCTGACCAGGACGTCGTTGCCCTTGCCGCCGTTGATCTGCTGGCCGCTGAGCGTCGCGGTGATGATGTTGTCGAGGTCGTTGCCCTCGCCGTACCAGGCGTTGACGTGGGTCAGCGTCAGGTTCTCGATGTTGCCGGTCAGGCGGAACTTCGCCTCGCTGTTGACCGTGTCGATGCCCTCGCCCGCCTTCTCGATGACGATGTCGGTCGAGTTGGAGACGAAATAGGTGTCGTCGCCCTTGCCGCCGGCATAGGTGTCCGGGCCCTTGCCGCCGCGGAAGGCGTCGTTGCCGTCCGTGCCGACCAGGCTGTCGCTCTTCGCGGTGCCCACGATACCCTTGACGGTCTTGCCCGACTGCGCGAGCGTCAGGCCACGGCTGTTGATGTAGTTTGGCACGATCGAAATCCCCGCTGGATGTTGATGACGGGGATAGCCGCGGGCTTTTGAAGAAAGCCTTCCGAGGCTGGTAAACGTGCCGTAAAGGCTAGTTTTCGCTGGGAAATTCGGCGTCGGGCCGCGGTGGCGGCCGGGCGCGTGCGAAGAGCGCGGCGGGGGGTGCCGTCCTTTTGTCAGCGCGCGATGTTAACGGATGCGCTAACGCTTCCTCAACCTGGGGGCCGATGAGGAATTTACGATCCATGACGATGGTGTCCTTCGTTGTCGCGAACTACAATTACGCCCAGTACCTGCCCGCCTGCCTCGACAGCGCGCTGGCGCAGGACTGGCCCGGGATCGAGGTGATCGTCGTCGACGACGGATCGCGCGACGATTCGCGGCGCGTGATCGAGGGGTACGGCGACCGCATCACCGCGATCTTCCAGCAGAACGGCGGGCAGCGCGTCGCCAACAACACCGGATTCGCCGCCAGCAAGGGCGACATCATCGTCTTCCTGGATGCCGACGACACGGTGGAGCCGGACTTCGCCTCGTCGGTGGTGAAGGTGTGGGGGCCGAACGTCAGCAAGGTGCAGGTGCAGCTGATCCACATGGACAGCGCGGGCAAGCGCTACGGCGCGCCGTTCCCGGCGTGGAACCCGGTGCCGACCCCGGCCGACATCCGCCGCTGGACGCTGACGTCGAGCGAATATCCCACCCCGCCGGGCACCGGGAACGCCTATGCCCGCACCTTCCTGGAGAAGATCTTCCCCATCGGGCCCGAGCGCGACAGCTTCACCGATTCGACCACGCTGCCGCTCGCCCCGCTGATGGGCGACGTGGTGTCGATCGCACGGCCGCTGGTCTATTACCGGCGCCACGGCAGCAACGACAGCAACCTGACCGCCAACCCCGCGCTGTTCGCGCGCGAGGTGGCGCGCGCGATGGAGCGGCAGGAGACGACGACGCTGTTCGCGGATCGGGCGGGGGTGACCGCCCCCCCGGCGGACGTGCTGCGGCGCAGCTGGTACGTGTTGCAGCTGCGTGTCGCCTCGCTGCGGATGGCGCCGGAGGGGCACCCGCTGCCGCGCGACGGGCGCGTGCCGGCGATGATCGACGCGGTGCGCAACATCGTGCTGCCCGGGTCCGAGCCGCTCAAGCGCCGGCTGAAGCTGTCCGCCTGGTCGCTGGCGACGCTGGCGGCGCCGGCGCCGCTGGCGAAGCGATTGGTGCGCAAGCGCTTCGGCGCGTAGCCGGTCAGGCGGTGCGGCGCTGCTTCAGCCAGGCGTTGATGCGCGCGCGCACCGGCTCGTCGAACCAGGCCGCGCCGATCGCGGCCAGGACGAACGCGAGCACGATCGTCAGCGGCAGCACCGCCGATACCGGCAGATACCCTGCCTGCGTCGCCGATCCGAGCAGCATCAGCACCGGCACGTGGACGCAATAGATCGGGTAGGAGATCCACCCCAGCCACTTCACCAGCGCCATCCGCCGGCCCGCCGGCGGCTCCACCGCGGCGCCGGCGAACACCAGCACCGGCGCGAGCACCAGCACCACCGCCAGGTGATAGGCGCCGCGCAGCCGGTCCGGCCCGAACCCGAGCACGACGGCGATCGCGGCCATGATCGCGATCTCCGCCAGCGGGACGCGCGCCAGCGCCGCCTCCACCCGGTCGAACGTGCGCGAGGACACCGCGCGGTGGAGCACCATCCCGGCCACGAACCCGTACATCACGCGCGGGAAGCCGCCGATGAAATTGCCCGTCGACCAGCCCATGAAGATCGACAGCCCCGGTACCCCGCTGCGATGCTCGACATAGCGCGCGAACGCGACCAGCAGGACCAGGCTGGCGAGCGAGATCGCCGCCAGCACGCGCGTGGAGCATCGCAGCAGCGTCAGGAAGAACAGGTTGGCGACCAGCTCGAAATGGAGCGACCATTGCGGCGGGTTGGCGGGGAACACGCCGCCGACCACCGGCGCGCCCCCCATCGGCGTCACCGCGAAGGCGTTGAAGAAGGGCAGGTACACCAGGTTGAGCGCAACCGAGACCGCACCCCACGCGGGCGACAGCGTCGTCGTCCCCGCGGCGATGGCGACGAACAGCGCGACCGCGCCCAGCATCAGCCCGAACAGGAACATCGGGTACAGCCGCACCAGCCGCTTCAGCATGAACGGACCGAACGTCAGCCCCGCCCGCCCGGTATAGGCATGCGCCAGCACGAAGCCGCTGAGGATGAAGAAGAAGTCCACCGCCAGCCCGCCGTTCCGGAACAGCGACAGATGCGCCGTCTCGCTGGCGTGCATCACCATGACGACGATCGCGGCGACCCCGCGCAGCCCGTCCAGCGTCTCGAATCGTCTCATCGTCGCCCTTTTGTCTGGTCTGCGGCCCGGTCCGTCATGGCCAGGCCCGAGCGGCGGTTCCGCCGGTCGCGGGCAGGCGGCGCTTCAGCGTCGCGGGCACGCCGGCATAGAGGCCGTCCGGTTCGAGGTCGCCGCGCACCACTGCGCCCGCGGCCACGACCGCGCCGTCGCCGATCGTGACGCCGGGCAGGATCGTCGCGCCCGCGCCGATCCAGGCACCGTCGCCGATGCGCACGCCGTCGTAGCGCGGCGCGCCCGCGCGCGGCAGCGTGTCCTGCACGTCGTGCGTCGTGGTCAACACGACGACGCGCGGGCCCAGCAGCGTGTCGCGCCCGATCGCGATCCCGCCGGAACAGTCGAGGAACCCCTCGCGGTTGACGAACGACCCCGCGCCGATCGCGAAGTCGCCGGGGACGAAATCGATGCCGTGCTCCAGGTGCGAGCGCGGATCGATCGCGCAGCCTGCGCGGCGCAGCAGCAGCCGGCGCCAGCGCGGCGGGACCAGCGAGGTCTTCTGCACCACCAGAGGCCACAGGCGACGGGGACGGGCGGTCATGACGATCTCCGGCGGGTGAGGCGGGGCGGGGCGGCAGGCCGCGCGATACAGCGCCATCCGCCGCTTCGCCAGCCTTCACGTGGCGGCGGTGGCCCCTTGAGATGCGCCCCTTCATGAAGCATTGAGCAAATCAAGTCACAGGATGCCTTTTACCCCGGTTCCTGTCGGAGATGACGCGATATGCCCCGCCCGAGACACGATCCGCGTATGGGACGCAGAGGCATGTCGGTCGCAGAGGGCGGCGTGTCGTATCAGGACATCGCGAAATTTATCCTCCCGGGATTTGCGATGTTGGTGCTGCAATTCACGGTCCAGCTGGGGCCGCTTGCCCCGTTGCTGTTCGTCATGACCAGCTTCGCGGCGGCCTATGTCTACCGGGAGGAGATATCGAAGTACTTCGTGTTCCTGTTGCCGATCATGGCGGCGGGGCTGTTTCCCGTCGTCTCGACCTTGTGGTCGCAGGCGCCATCGACGACGCTGAAGCTGTCGGCCGAGGTCGTTCTGACGATGCTGGTCGGGATCGGCATCGGTGTTTCGGATCGGCGATCCGAAACGATCGTCAGCCTGGCCGCCGCCTTCGCGATATTCCTGTTCGTGTCCTTCATCTTCGGCGGCTCCGTCGCATGGGGCGCGACGGCGGGGTCCACCGCGTTCGCCGGACTGAACGGCGGGAAGAGCGCGATGGCCGATTCGGCCTCGCTCGCGCTGATCGGCGGGTTGGCGGCGGTGTTCGTCATCCCGAAACGCGGAAACGGCGTGTTTCTGGCCGGCGCCTTCCTGCTGACGATCGTGGTCGCGACCTACATCCTCGTCCAGGCGCGTTCCTCCGGCGCGATCGTGTCGGCGACGTCGTGCGTCGCGCTGTTCCTCACGCTGATGATCTACCGGCTGTCGTCCAACCTCAGCCGCGTGATCGCCGTCCTGTCGGTGCTGATCGCCGTCTCGATCCTGATATTCCTGTTCGTCACGTTCAAGGATGAGATCGCCACCACCGTGCTGGCGGCGCTGGGCAAGGATCCGACGCTGACCGGGCGGGTCTATCTATGGGCTCGCGCCGAGCCGATCATGGCGCAAAATCCCCTGCTAGGCGTCGGGTACGGGTCCTTCTGGCGCGTCGGCAATGCCGATGCGGAGGGACTGTGGCGCTACGCCGGCATCACGTCGCAAAAGGGGTTCAATTTCCATAATGCGATGGTGGAGATGCGGATCAACATCGGGTGGATCGGCTACGGCCTCATCGCGGCCGTCACCGTCATGTTCACCCTGTCGCTGCTCGGCTACATGGTGCTGGTCCCCGAGATCGAGGCGATGTTCTGGCTCGTGATCGGCATCCTGTATCTGTCCCGCGTGCAGATCGAGGCGGTCGGGCTGGCGCCGTTCAACCATGTGACGGTGCTGCTGACGGCGATGCTGAGTTTCTCCGCGGCGGCCGTGGCGCGGGCGCGGCACGCCGCCGCCGACACCGTGCCTGCGCGGCGCACCCGCCGGACATCCGCCCGCCGCGCAGCCGTCTATTGAGGAAGGAGGCGGTGGTGTCTCATCCAGCTCCGCGCAAATACTATCCGCTGCTGGACGCGATCCGCATGATCGCGTCGGTGATGATCGTGATGTATCATCTCCCGGCGTTCTTTTCCGGCTACTTCCCCCGATCGTATCTGGCCGTCGACATCTTCTTCGTGCTGTCCGGTTTCGTCATCGCCAATGCGTATGAGGGCAAGTTGCTCTCGCATATGAGCTTTTCGCGTTTCGCGATCATCAGGGGCGTTCGGCTTCTGCCGCTATATTACGTGGGGCTGGGGCTGGCGATCCTCGCCTATTTCGTCGATCCTACCTTCTATGCCAGCATCGTTCCCGTGGGGGCGGCGATCGTCCTCGCGATCCTCCTCCTGCCGGTCATCAGCGCCGATCCCGCGGCCGGCTATGCCTATCCGTTGAACGGCCCGACCTGGTCGCTGTCGCTGGAGCTGGTCATCAACTTCGCCTATGCGCTCTTTCTCAAGCGGCTGAGCAACATCGTGATCGCGGGCGTGGCGATCGTCAGCGCGGTCATCCTGATCGGGCTGTCGGTCAAGGGCGGTCGCCATGCGGTCGACTTCGGCTGGTCGGCGAAGAATTTTCCGGGCGGCGCCTTCAGGGTGGGATATTCCTTTTCGATCGGCGTGCTGCTGTACCGCTATCGCACGTTGCTGACCCCGTTTCCCGACCGGCGGATCGTCAACGTGATCTTCTCCGCCCTGGCCTGTTGCGCGGTGACCGCGATCCTGGCGGCACCGCGGGCCTTTTGGGGTGACGAGCTGTTCGACCTGCTGGTGATCTTCGTGGCGTTCCCGCTCATCGTCGTCGTCGCGATGAACGTGGAACTGCCGGACCGTATCAAGTCGGTTCTCTCGTTCTTCGGCGTCTCGTCGTACAGCATCTACGTTCTGCACGTGCCGGTATCCGGCATCGTGATTTCCCTCCTCGGCCTCGATCTGGTACGCGGCGCTGCCCCCGTGTCGGGGGCGATGATGCTGGGGCTGCTTCTGCTCATGTCGTGGTTGCTGGACCGGCATCTGGAGCGGCCGTTCAAGCGGTTCATGAACGCGGCCGTCCTGCACAGGACCGATCCGGTGCAGAAGATGACGTAACCACCGGACGGGAGTGTCGGCATGTTCTCCTCGCTGCTCGCCGATCGCATCGTGGCGACGCTGTCGCTCGCCCTGCCGCTGGCTATCGGCACGGCGTCGCCGGCCGATCCGCCCCCGGGGCGCGACGCCCCGGCGGCGCTGCCGGAACGGATCGACGTCGCGCCGCTGGGCCAGCCGACCTTCGCGGAGGATTTCCGCACCCTCGACTGGGGCGTCGATCAGGTGAAGCCCGCGCGGCCGCATCGCTGGCGTACGGTGCACGGTTATGGCGGCCCCGCGTCGGTGGGCAATCGCTCGCTCAGCCGGACGACGCTGGCGGTCGATCCCGATTTCGCAGGGCAGGGCGGGACCCGGCCGCTCGGGCTGCAACCCTTCGCCACCACACGCGACGGACTGACGATCACCGCGCGCCGCGCCGATCCGGCGCAGAAGGCGGCGCTGTTCGGGCGCACCTGGACCAGCGGCCTGCTGACCACGAAGTTCAGCTTCGCGCAGCTGCGCGGCTATTTCGAGGCGGAGATGGACCTGCCGGTGTGCCAGAAGGGGGCGTGGCCCGCCTTCTGGCTGCTGCCGCGCAACCTGGGCTGGCCGCGGCACGGCGAGATCGACGTGCCGGAGACGGTCGGCACCGGCAAGCTCTTCTGGACCGCGCATACCCTCCGCAACGGCAAGCACGACGGGGCGCAGGTGGTCACGCCGGGCGCGTGCGAGCGCGGCTGGCATCGCTACGGCGTGCTGTGGCGGGCGGATCGCATCGGCTTCTATTACGATCGCCGCCTGGTGGGACAGGTCGCGACGCCGGACGATTATACCGAGCCGATGTTCCTGCTGCTCAACCTGACCGTGGGCGGGGCCTGGCCCGGCGAGCCGCCCGCGACCACCGACAGCATCACGATGCGGGTGCGCTCGGTGCGGGCGTGGAAGGCGGGCTGACGCTGGCGGTCAGCCATTGCTGGACGTCGCGGTAGCAGGCCGCGGGCGAGAAATGCGCCACCGCCACCGCCAGCGCCGCCGCCGCCTGGCGCGCCCGCCGCTCGTCGTCCCGCAGCGCCAGCACATGCGCGGCAAACGCCGCGGCATCGTCGGTGCAGTCGACCGCGCCGGCGCATTCGCGCTCCACGCCCTGTAGCGTCACCGGGGTGGCGACGATCGCCTTGCCTGCCGCGAGCGCCTCGATCAGCTTGATCTTCAATCCCGATCCGAAGGTGAGCGGCGAGATCACCACGCCCGCGGCCGCGTACAGCGGCACCAGCGAATCGACGAGGCCCAGCAGCGTCACGCCCTCCGGCGCGCCGTCCGGAAAGGCGCGCGCGACGCTGCCCGCCACCTCCAGCCGCGTCGTCGGGGCGGCGGCACGGATCGACGGCCACACCGCGTCGAAGAACCAGCGCAGCCCGTCGACGTTGGGCGCGGTATCGCTGCCCACGAACAGCAGGCGGTCCACGGTGCCGGGCTGCGGCCGGGCCACCGGCGTCGCCGCCATCGGGGCCAGGATCGCGCGCGTGCCGGGCACCTCGTCCGCGACGAACCGCGCCTCGGTCGCCTGGATCGCGATCACCGCATCGGCACGCGCCAGCATCGCTACCTCGTGTGCGCGCTCCACCTGCGCCACCGAATCGGTCGCGGCGGAGCCGCGCGCGTGGAACAGGTCGTGCATCACGATCGCGGTCGGGGTTCCCGCAGGCAGGTCGGCGAACGCCTCTGCGTTGAACATATAGTCCGCGATGGCGACGTCGCAGCGTCCGCGGGCGTGCTGCGCCACGAAGCGGTGGTCGGCGGCGGTCCATGGAATCGCGACCGCATAGGGCGCCTTGCGGTCGCGTGCCCATGCCGCCTGCACGCCGGCCCGCCGCGCCAGCGCCGCGACGCCCGCGCGCGCGACCGACGAATAGAGGCGCGGCGACAGCGAGATCAGGCGGTTCCCGACCCGCAGCAGCCCGCGCGCGACATGCGTTTCGAACACCGCCATTTCGGGGCGCAGCGTCAGCATCGGCCAGCGCCCCATCAGCGTGGGCGCGGGTTGCAGCAGATGCGGGACCATCCCCGCCGCCCGCACCGCCCGCGCCAGGTCGATCAGATAGGTCGAGCTGCCGTTGGTGGTGCCGACCAGCCGCTGGCGACTGATGAACAGCACATGCTTGCCCCGGGCCGTCATGGGATCTCCTGCCTGTCGCGTCCGCGGTGCGCGCCGACGGGGCGCACGCCGCGCGCCTTAGGATGGCGCACGCACCGCAACAAGCGCGCAGCGCCTGCGGTGAGACTTGCACTCGCCCGGTTCCCGCAAAAGCGGGTCCTTTTTCGGCCGGGTGACGAAGCTCACGCACCGCCTGTTTCAATTTGAGACTTTTGCGCGCGCAAGACGGTAAAAACTTCGTGAACGATCGGCGTGGTCGAGCGTCTGGCAGTCAGTGCAACCCACCAAGGAAAGGGGACAGATCATGCCCGACAGCTATGGCATCACCTACGGCGACACCGACATCAGCCCGACGCGCCCCGACACGGTTTCGGGCACCAAGGGCGCCGATCGTCTGCAGACCGGCGGTTCGGACGGCTCGGCCTACACCGGCTTCCAGCGGATGTTCGGCGGCGAGGGCAACGACACCTTCATCCTGCGCGCGAAGGATTTCGACGGCTCCACGACGGTGAGCAAGTACGTGTCGGACTTCGACGGCGCAGCGGGCACCGGCCCGGCCAACTGGAGCGCCACCACCAACGACTTCGTCGCCTTCTCGGGCTTCGGTTCGGGCGCATCGCTGCTCGTCGTGGGCGAGCGTGACGGCACGGTGGCCACGTCGACCACCGACAAGATCTTCACCTATCACATCGTCGACAGCAGCGGGAACGTGCTGGGTGCGTTCGACATCCAGTCGCTGAACGGCAAGGCGCTGGGCGCGGGCGACTTCGCCTTCTATTGATCGCCTGACCGATCGCGAAACGGGGTGTTCCGGTCATGCCGGGGCACCCCGTTTTCGTGTCCCCGTGATGGAGGGCGCGGCAGGCGCCGCACGACCCGGCGCCCTCCGTCCGTCGGAGTACCACCCATCATGCCGGATGGCGATCGCGGCCAATGCGGCGGCGGCCAAGGCGACTATCATCCGGTCATGAACGGCAGCGCCGGCCTCGACACCGGCGACAGGTTTGGCGTCGCGACGACAGTATGGCACATGATCGCGCCAAATGACCGGCGCGGTCGCGCAAGATGAAGCCAAGATGAAATCACGATGCCGCGGTGCGTCACCGAAGTGTCACCGCGCCGCCGCCGAATCGCTTTAACGGCCCCTTCGCAGCCAGATCGGCGACTAAGGGGACCTTACGACATGACCTTCCGTTCGAGCGTGCGTGCGCGCCTTCTCGCGGGCTTTGCCGCTACTCTCGCACCCACCGCCGCCTTTGCCGCGCCGGCCGGCGCCGCGCCGGCAGCGGCCGCGGAACCCGCCGCCGCACCCGCCGCCGCCCCCGCGGCCGAGGGCGAACAGATGGCCGACATCGTCGTCACCGCAACCCGCCGCGAGACGAACCTGCAGCAGACGCCGGTCGCGATCACCGTGCTGGGCGCGCCCGCGCTGGTCGACCGCCATGTCCAGAGCCTCTACGACCTCGCCGATGGCGGCGCGCCCTCGCTGCGCGTGGCCACGTTCGAGGCGCGCCAGAGTGCGCTGACGATCGGCATCCGCGGCATCGTGCCGCTCGACGCGAATCAGCCCGCGCGCGAACAGGGCGTGGGCATCTACGTCGACGGCGTGTATCTGGGTCGCCAGCACGGGCTGAACGCCGCCTTGTTCGACGTCGAGCGGATCGAGGTTCTGAAGGGGCCGCAGGGCACGCTGTTCGGCCGCAATACCGAGGGCGGGGCGCTCAACATCGTCACCAAAGGACCATCGGGCGAATTCGGGGGCCGCGCGCGCGCCGGCATCGGCAATTACGGCGCCTACAACGGCGAGCTGCACCTCGACCTGCCGAGCTACCGGAATTTCAGCGTGAAGCTGGACGGCGTGGTCCAGTATCAGGGGCCGACGACGAAGAACCCGCTCGCCGGGCAGACCGGCTGGAATTACTTCGATCGTCGCGGCGGTCGGGTCGCGGTACGCTGGGCGCCGGTCGACGGGCTGACCGACGACTTTTCCTACGACGTCGCCAGCGATCGCAACTCGCCGTTCTACAGCCAGCTGCTCAACTACAATCCCAACGGCTGCGTCGCCGGCGCGCAATCCGCCGCGCCGCGATGCTTCCTGCCGGGGACGGCCTATACGACGCTGACCGGCACGGTGAAGCCGCTGATGCCCGGCGTCGTCGTCAACGGCAGCAGCCGGATGACGGTCGCCGACATCGGCGTGCCGCAGCAGCCCAGCATCGACGAGACGCACGGCTTCACCAACGTGCTGAAGTACAAGCTGTCGCCCGAGGTCGAGCTGCGCTCGATCACCGCATGGCGCGGCGTGGATGCGACGCAGTGGGACAATTCGGGCGGCGCGCACCGCGTGCCGGTGTTCAACCCCGGCAACGTCGTCATCAACGGCACGCTCTTCAACGGCCAGCTGTTCAGCCGCTATTCGCTGGCCGATCTGCGCCAGCGCCAGTTCAGCCAGGAATTGCAGGCGGTCGGCACCGCCGGCCGGTTCGACTATGTCGCGGGACTGTTCTATTTCAACGAGCACGTCAGCGACGACGCGGCGACGCCGAATTCCAACTTCTACAACAGCGCCAACGGGCAGATCACCGTGCTCGACCCGTGCACGTCGATCACGACCGGGTTCACCGTGGTCAATGGCCAGCCGGTGGGGGGCACGACGTCGCTGGCCGGCTCGCAGCCGGGCTGCCGCTCGATCGACCGCGCCTCGGCGGTGGTGTCGAAGAGCTACGCCGCTTATGGACAGGTGACGTGGAACGCGACCGACGCGCTGCACCTGACCGCGGGCGGCCGCTACACGCATGACGTGAAGCGGGGGCAATTGCTCTTCTCGCGCAACGTCAATTACGTGACCAACCCCGCCGTAGCGGCAGCCAACGGCTATCGCCCGCTCGACGCGAGCTGGGACCGCTTCAACCCGATGGTCACCCTAGCCTATGACTTTGACAGCGACATCCACGGCTATGTCAAATATGCGACCGGCTACCGGGCCGGCGGCGCCAGCTCGCGCACGTCCAACTACCAGGCCTTCAATCCCGAGGACGTGAAGTCCTACGAAGTCGGGCTGAAGACGCAGTTCTGGGACCGCCGCGTGCGGCTGAACCTCGCGGGCTACATCATGGACCGCAAGGACAGCCAGGTCGACATCAGCTCGATCCAGACGACCGCGACCGGCAATTTCAACAATCTGGTCACGATCAATGCCCCCGGCACCACCAAGATCCGCGGCGTCGAGGCGGAGCTGACCGTGCAGCCGGTCGATAACCTGACGCTGAACGCCTCCTACGCCTATACCTATACCCGCATCCCGCCGGTGCTCATCACCAACAGCGTCACCAGCGGCGGCGTGACCACCAGCACGCAGGTGCTCCAGGACTTCTACATCGTCTTCACGCCGCGCAACGCGGCGTCGGGTTCGGTCGACTATGCGCTGCCGGTGGGCGGGGGCGACACCCGCCTGCGCTTCCACCTCGACGCCAATTACGCGCAGGCGACGCAGGCATTCGACCAGTTCGCGACCAAGGCGGACGCATCGTTCCTGGTCAACGGCCGGGTCGCGCTGGCCGATATCGCGCTGGGCGAGGGGAAGCCGAAGATGACGGTCGCGCTGTGGGGCCGCAACCTGTTCGACCAGCAATATATCTTCCGCCGCGATCCGTCGAACAGCCTGCCGGGCGCCCCGACCACCAATGTCACCTCGGGCAGCATCAACAACGTGCTGGGCGACTACGGCAACTTCAACGCGCCGCGCACCTATGGCGTGGAGGCGCTCGTCAACTTCTGAGGTCGTTTGCTTTCGTCATCCCCGCCTCCGCGGGGATGACGGCGTTGGGTGAGACGCGCTCTCTCCCCGGCAGCACCAGCGCGGCCGACAGCCCCGGCCGCGCGTCCGCCAGTTCCAGCGTCCCGCCGTGCAAGCCGGCGATCGCCTCGACGATCGGCAGCCCCAGGCCGTGCCCGGGGCGGTGGCGGCTCGGGTCCAGCCGCCCGAACCGCCGCCGCGCGGTGGGGAGGTCGCCGGGCGCGATGCCGGGGCCGTCGTCGAGCACGACCACCCGCACGGCGGCGGCATCGGCCTCCACCGACAGCGTCACCCGCGTTCCCGCCGGGGTATGGTGGAGCGCATTCTCGGTCAGGTTGAGCAACGCCTGGCTCAGCAGCTGGCGGTCGCCCGCGATGGCGACCTCGTCCAGTCGCGCGATCGTCAGACGATGCCCGTCGTCCGCCGCGACATCGGTCAATGTCTCCGCCACCTCGCGAACCAACGCCGCCAGGTCGACCGTCTCGAACGCGCCGCGCCGGTCGCCGGTGTCGATCTCCGCGATGCGCAGGATCGCGGTGAAGATCGCCAGCAATTCGTCGCACTGCTCCAGCGCGGCGTCCATCTCGTCGCCGGGCGAGCGAGCGGCGGCCAGCGCGACGCGGCTGCGCAGCCGCGCCAGCGGCGTGCGCAGGTCGTGCGCGACATCGTTGCCGACGTGGCGCAACCCGTCGACCAGCGCGGCGATGCGGTCCAGCATGCGGTTGAACGTCCGCGCCTGCTCGGCGAAGACGCCGCCCTGCGTCGCCACGGGCACGCGACGCGACAGATCGCCGTCGATGATCGCGAGCGCGGTGGCGCGCACTTCCTCGATCCGCCGCCGCACCGTCACGCCGAACGCGATCGTCCCAGCCAGCCCGACCGCCGCGATCAGCCCGAAGCCGAGCAGGTAGGTGCGCCAGCGCACCGCGGCGAGCCCGTCGATCGGCTCGGTCTCCGCGACCGTGATGAGCGTCAGCCCGCCGCCGGCCTCCCGCGCCTGCGCGCGTCCCTCGGTCAGCCCCTCGATCCGGTCGTTGTGCGAGATGGTGGAGAAGCCGGCGGGGATCGCGCGCGACAGCGCGACATTGCCGCCGATCCGCCGCCCGGCCCGGTCGCGCAGCTCGAACCCGATGTCGCCGCTGTCGCGCCGGCGCAGGATTTCGCGGATCTGCGCCAATATCCCGGCGGCATCGCCGGGGCGCACGTTCTCCAGCACCGCATCGCTCACCGCCTCGATCCGGCGATCGACCAGCCGGACGATCGCGCCGCGCGATGCCGTGAACATGGCATAGCCGGTCAGCAGCGTGGCCAGCACGAACGCCGCCACGAACAGCGCGGTCAGCGTGCGCAGCCGCACCGTGTCACGCCTCCAGCATGTAGCCGACGCCGCGCTTCGTCACGATCGGATCGGCTTCGTCCCCCACCGACAGCTTGCGGCGCAGCGCGCGGATCTGGACGTCGACGATGTTGGTCGTCGGCTCGAAATCATAGCCCCACACCCGCTCGATCAGCATCGCCCGCGTGACGAAGCTGCCGGCATGGCGCGCCAGCTCCGCCAGCAGCCTGAACTCCAGATTGGCGAGGTCGAGCGCCCGCTCCCCCCGCCACGCGCGGTGCTGCCCCGGGCTGACCAGCAGGTCGCCCGCGCGCAGCGTGTCGCCGTCGCCCTCGGTCCAGCCGCGCGCCCGCAGCAGCGCGCGCAGCCGGGCGTCGATCTCGATCGCGGCGGCGGGCTTCACGACATAATCGTCCGCACCCGCATCCAGCCCGCCGACCTTCTCGGTCGCCAGCCCCAGCGCGGTCAGCATCAGCACGGGCAGGCGGTGTCCGCGCTCGCGCATCCGGCGCACCACGGTCGGCCCGTCGAGCAGCGGGAGCATCCAGTCGAGCACGACCGCGTCGAACACGCGCGCATCCACCGCGGTCAGCGCCTCCGGCCCGGTGGTCGCCACGGTCACGTCGTGCGACAGCGCGGTTAGCTCCGCCTTCAGCGCGGCGGCATAGTCCCGGTCGTCCTCCACGATCAGCAGGTCCATCGGCCGGTCCTTCCTTGTCGAAACATTGCCATAATGCGCCACGCGCGCGCTGGCGAGAGGCGGGGGCCGCAGCCTCTGCCGGGCAGGTCGACGCAATCGGCACGATATATTCTGCGGCCGCGTGCTTTCGCCCGCATCGCGCCGGCGGAGCGGCTACGTTTCGCTGCATCAACTTCATCGGGGGAGCCATGCGATGGCGGGTCTGAGGCCGAAATACATCTCGTTCGATTGCTACGGCACGCTCATCTACTTCGAAATGGCCCCCGCCGCGGAGCGCGTCTATGGCGGCGAGCGTGTCGCGCCCGACCAGATGGCGGCGTTCAAGGAGAGCTTCTCCGCCTTCCGCCTCGACGAGGTGCTGGGCGCGTGGAAGCCGTATCGCGACGTGGTCGAGAGCGCGCTGCGCCGCACCTGCGCGCGCCACGGCGTCGAATATCGCGACAGCGACGTGGAGCGCATCTATGCCGAGATCCCGACGTGGAACCCGCACCCCGACGTGGTCGAGCCGCTGACGCGCGTCGGAGAGGAATACAGGCTGGTGATCCTGTCGAATTCGATGGTCGACCTGATCCCGCACAGCGTGGCAAAGCTGGGGGCGACATTCCACGCCGTCTTCACCGCGGAGGAAGCGCAGGCGTACAAGCCGCGGATGCAGGCGTTCGAATATATGATCGATCAGCTGGACGCGGTGCCGGAGGACTTCCTGCACGTCTCCTCCAGCTTCCGCTACGATCACATGACCGCGCACGACGTCGGCATCAGGAACAAGGCGTTCGTCAACCGCGGGCACGAGCCGTCGACGCCATATTACCAGGTCAACGAAATCTCCAGCATCGCGGGTCTGCCGGGGCTGGTGGGGCTGTGAGCGGCGTGACGGAAAAGGTGCGCGATGCCGCGGCGATGCCGGCGTTCGTCCACGACCTGCGCGCCTTCGCGGCCGATCCGGCCGCCGGCGAGGCG
This sequence comes from Sphingomonas adhaesiva, assembly GCF_036946125.1. Lineage (NCBI taxonomy): Bacteria > Pseudomonadati > Pseudomonadota > Alphaproteobacteria > Sphingomonadales > Sphingomonadaceae > Sphingomonas > Sphingomonas adhaesiva. Next base: position 2,317,951 of record NZ_JAQIJT010000002.1, on the reverse strand, counting down.
ACGCGCGAGACCGGCGACGCCTGGTTCGCCGCGCGCCGGGTGCTGCCGTATGACGGCCCGGTCGCGGTGTCGGTCATGACGCTGGAGGGCAGCGGCGAGGTGACGCTCGGCTTCGACGAATTCGTCTTCGTGATCGCGGGCACGCTGACGATCGCGGCGGATACCACGCGGGAGATCGCGGCGGACACCGGCGCGATGCTGCCGCAGGGGCTGGCGTTCGGCTGGACCGCCGCGGCGGGCACGCAGGCTGCGGTGGTGCGCTACCTCGGCGCGGGCGGCGGTGCCGATCATGTCGTCCCGATCGACCTCGCCGCGACGCTGAACCCGTCCAACCCGCCCGCGGCGGACGTGCTGACCTCCGACGTGCCGTCGTGCCGCAGCCACACCGATTATGTCACGCCCAACGGCGAGTTCATGTGCGGCGTGTGGGATTCGACCCCCTATGCGCGTCGTGCGATCGACTATCGCCATGCCGAGCTGATGCATTTGCTGGCGGGATCGGTGACGTTCGAGGACGACCACGGCAACGCGGCCACCTTCCGCCGAGGCGACCTGTTCGTCATGCTGCCGGGCGCGCGCTGCTCGTGGCTGTCGACCGAGGATTGCGCGAAGCTGTGGGTGATCTACCGCGCGGCGGCGTGATCGTCGGGGCGTCGTTGCCCTGAGCAGGGGTCCTTTCTGCTCCCGGCGAACGCGGGACCTTTGCAAAACAGGTGCAACGGCACCGACCCCACGCCATGCTCCTGCCTGCGCAGGAGCCCAGGGCCCAGCAGAACAACGCCTTATGGGACCTGTAACTCCGGGCTCCTGCCTGCGCAGGAGCACGGCGTGTATGCGGCGCGGTCCCACCCATTTTTGGACGGGTTCCGCCTTTGCCCGCGAACAGATGCGGGAGCCGGGCAGATGGCTGGCATTCGCTTCGGGTGACGGGGCGCTCCAGACATCTACTCCTCGCCCCGCGCGCGCCGCGCGCCCCGCGCGCCCCGCGCGCTACGCCGCCTTCCCCTTCGCGCCGCGCTCCAGCAGCGGCGCCAGATAGCGCCCGGTGAAGCTCCGCGGTGCCGCCGCGACCGTTTCCGGCGTACCCTCCGCGACGATCTCGCCGCCCTTCACGCCGCCCTCGGGGCCCAGGTCGATGATCCAGTCGGCGGTCTTGATGACGTCCAGGTTGTGCTCGATCACCACCACCGTATTGCCCTGCTCGACCAGCGCGTGGAGCACCTCCAGCAGCTTGCGCACGTCCTCGAAATGCAGCCCCGTCGTCGGCTCGTCCAGGATATAGAGCGTATTCCCCGTCGCGCGCCGCGACAGTTCCTTGGCCAGCTTGACGCGCTGCGCCTCGCCGCCCGACAGCGTCGTCGCCTGCTGCCCGACCTTGACGTAGCCCAGCCCCACCTCGACCAGCATCGCCATCTTGTCGCGGATCGGCGGCACGTTGGCGAAGAAGGCGGCGGCATCCTCCACCGTCATGTCGAGGACATCGGCGATCGAATGGCCCTTGAACTTCACCTCCAGCGTCTCGCGGTTGTAGCGCGCGCCGTGGCACACGTCGCAGGTGACGTAGACGTCGGGCAGGAAGTGCATCTCGATCTTCAGCACGCCGTCGCCCTGGCACGCCTCGCACCGTCCGCCCTTCACGTTGAAGCTGAACCGCCCCGGCTTGTACCCGCGCGCCTGGCTTTCCGGCAGCCCGGCGAACCAGTCGCGGATCTGCGTGAACGCGCCGGTATAGGTGGCCGGGTTCGATCGCGGGGTGCGCCCGATCGGCGACTGGTCGATGTCGATCACCTTGTCGAGATGCTGGAGCCCGCTGATCCTGTCGTGCCTGCCCGCCAGGATGCGCGCACCGTTCAGCTGCCGTGCGGCGGCGGCATAGAGCGTGTCGATCGTGAAGCTCGACTTGCCCGACCCCGACACGCCCGTGATGCAGGTGAAGGTGCCGAGCGGGATCGACGCGGTCACGCCCGTCAGGTTGTTGGCGGTCGCATTGTGGACGGTCAGCTTCTTGCCCGACCCCTTGCGCCGCTTCGCGGGCAGCGGCACCAGCCTCGTACCGTTGAGGTAATCGGCCGTGACCGAGGTCTTGCTCTTCAATAGCTGCTTGACGGTGCCCTGCGCCACCACCTTGCCGCCGTGGACGCCTGCGCCCGGCCCCATGTCGATGACATAGTCCGCCATGCGGATCGCATCCTCGTCATGCTCCACCACGATGACGGTATTGCCCAGGTCGCGCAGCCGCCGGAGCGTCGCCAGCAGCATGTCGTTGTCGCGCTGGTGCAGGCCGATCGACGGCTCGTCGAGGACGTAGAGCACCCCCGACAGCCCGCTGCCGATCTGGCTGGCGAGGCGGATGCGCTGGCTCTCGCCCCCCGACAGCGTGCCGCTGGTGCGGTCGAGGTTGAGGTAGTCGAGCCCGACGTTGTTGAGGAACCCCAGCCGTTCGACGATCTCCTTCAGGATGCGCTCCGCGATCGCGCGCTGCTGGTCACCGAGATGGTCGGGCAGCGCGGTGAAGAAGGCGAGCGCGTCCACCACGCTCATCCGCGTCGCGTGGCTGATGTCCTCGCCCGCGATCTTCACCGCCAGCGCCTCGGGTTTCAGGCGCGCGCCGTGGCAGACCTCGCACGCCTGGCTGGACTGATACTTGGACAGCTCCTCCTTCATCCACGCGCTCTCGGTCTGGAGCAGGCGGCGGTTGAGGTTGCCGATCACGCCCTCGAACGGCTTCTTCACGTCATACGACTTCTTGCCGTCGACGAAGGTCAGGGTGACGGGCTTGCCCCCGGTGCCGTGCAGGATCACCAGCTTCACCTCGCCCGGCAGCTCGCCCCAGGCCGTGTCGAGCGAGAAGCCGAACTCGCGCGCCAGGCTCGCCATCACCTGCATGTAATAGGGCGAGGGCGGGTTGCTCTTCGCCCAGGGCACCACCGCGCCCTTCTTGATCGACAGATCGTGGTTGGGGACGACCAGATCCTCGTCGAAGATCATCTTCTCGCCCAGCCCGTCGCACGCCGGGCAGGCGCCCTGCGGCGCGTTGAACGAGAACAGCCGCGGCTCGATCTCCGCGATCGTGAAGCCGCTGACCGGACAGGCGAACTTTTCGGAAAAGACGATCCGCCCCGGCGGCGCATGGTCGCCCAGCACGACGCTCTCGGGCGTGCGCGGTTCGTATTCGTCCCTGGCGGGATCGGCGGGGTCGACATAGGCCAGGCCATCGGCCAGCTTCAGCGCCTGCTCGAAGCTGTCGGCCAGCCGCGTCGCGATGTCGCCGCCGACGACGAGGCGGTCGACCACGACCTCGATGTCGTGCTTGTATTTCTTGTCGAGCGCGGGCGCCTCGTCGATCTCATGGAGCTGGCCGTCGATGCGGACGCGGGTGAAGCCCGCCTTCTGCCACTCCGCCATCTCCTTGCGATACTCGCCCTTGCGCCCGCGCACGACGGGGGCGAGCAGGTAGAGGCGCGTGCCCTCGGGCAGCGCCATCACGCGGTCGACCATCTGGCTGATCTGCTGCGCCGCGATCGGCAGCCCGGTGGCGGGCGAATAGGGTACGCCGACGCGCGCCCACAGCAGGCGCATGTAATCGTAGATCTCGGTGACGGTCGCCACGGTCGAGCGCGGGTTGCGGCTGGTTGTCTTCTGCTCGATCGAGATCGCCGGGCTCAGCCCCTCGATATGGTCGACGTCGGGCTTCTGCATCAGCTCCAGGAACTGGCGCGCATAGGCCGACAGCGACTCGACGTAGCGGCGCTGCCCCTCGGCATAGATGGTGTCGAAGGCGAGGCTGGACTTCCCCGAGCCCGACAGGCCGGTGATGACGGTCAGCGTATCGCGCGGGATGTCGACGCTGACGTCCTTGAGGTTATGCTCGCGCGCGCCGCGGACCGAGATCGTGGTGAGAGCCATGCGGGGGTATGTTCCATATCTGTTCGCCCGCGTCCAGCGCGCGCTTGTGCGCCGGGATGTGGGGCGGGTAGGGACGCGGGGCAAGGCGCGCAGGGCGGGGGACGACGCGATGTTGATGATGGGGGTGCTGCTGGCGGCGAGCACACAGGTGGCCGCACTGGAGCCCGCGGGCAGCTGGTTGGTGGATTACCGCGACCAGGGTTGTACGCTGGCGCGGTCGTTTGGAAGCGGTGCCGACACGGTCGCGGTCGCATGGCGCGTGCTGCCCATCGGTGACAAGGCGCAATTCATCGTCAGTCGACATGCGCGCGACGATGGTCTGCAACGCAGTGTGGCGACGCTTGCCCTCGCGGGTGGCGGGACGCAGGAGTCGCCGTTCCAAGCCTTCTCCTACGGCGATCGTACGACGCGCCGCCAGCAGTTTCAGGTCACGACGACGATGTTCCGGGATGCGCCGTCCGATACGGTGCTGACCATCACGCCCGCGCTGGGTCCGGCAGTGAGCCTGAAAACGACCGCACTGGCGAAAGCGTGGAAGGCCGTGGACGCTTGTCGTGCCAGCGTGCTGGGTTCTTGGGGAAAGGATCCGGTTCGGCTCGCGAATGTCGTGACCCCGCCGCGCTTCGTCGATCCGCACGGCTGGATCAGGTGGACGGATTATCCCGTCGCCGCAATGGCGAAGGGACAGATGGGCACTACTGCGATTGCGTGGACCGTCGGTGTCGACGGTAGCGTCGAGGATTGCCACGTCACCATATCCAGCGGATCGCCCGATCTCGATGACGCGGTGTGCAGGGCGCTGATCGGTCGCGCCCGCTTCATTCCGGGGCGTGACGCGGCCGGGAAGCCGGTACCGGCGATGCTGACACGCCAGATCGTCTGGTTGATGCCGGGACAAGGCTGGAAGGACGACAATGCCTATGTCCGCTATCAGGAGAAGCTGCGACGCGACGATCTCGCTTCGGACGGCGGCGCGCCGAAGCCCTGAGTTGCACTCCGCCTGCGGTGTCTTATATCCCTGCCACACCGCTGCGAGGACGACATGGGCAAGAAGGCGAAGAAGGGCAGGCTGCCGAAGGAAGTGCTGGGGGTGAAGCTGCCCAGGGAGCTTCGCAAGGCGGGCGACCGGGTGATCGAGCAGGCGTCCTCGCCGCAGGGGCGGCAGGCGATTGCGGGCGCGCTGACGATCGCCGCGGCGGCGGCGACCGCCGCGATCGCGCGCGGACGCGAGCAGGATGCGGATCGATCCGACGCGGCGCAGGGCACGACGCGCGCGCCCGATCCGCAGGCGGTGGCGGACGTCGTCGGCAAGGCGGCGGAGGCGGTGCTGGGCAAGCTGTTCGGCGGGCGCGCCTGACGCACGTCACCCCGGGCTTGGCCCTGGGGTCCCGCTTCTTCTGCGAGGCCGGTAGGGGGCTCGCGGATTCCATAGAGAACTTCGAACGTCCCTTGTTCCCCGGCGAAGGCCGGGGTCCAGATGGGGAACGTTGGCAACAAACCGCGCAGCCATGCCAACTGGGCCCCGGCCTTCGCCGGGGAACGCCGAGACTGTCGAACGAACGCTGACGTCCGCAGCGGTGTCGATCACGTTCGGGTCGACCGACATACAAGCCATTGACCTCACGCTCCATAAGTTCTGTTATGCCGGCAACGAACAGAGCGAGGAGAGATGCGGTGGCCTATGAGCAGATCATCTACGAGGTGGCGGACGGCGTCGCCACGATCACGCTGAACCGCCCGGAGAAGCTGAACGCCTTCACCGGCACGATGATGCACGAGATGATCGCCGCGTTCGACGCGGTCGATGCCGACGACGACGTGCGCTGCGTGATCGTCACCGGCGCGGGGCGCGCCTTCTGCGCCGGGGCGGACCTGTCGGCGGGGGCCAAGACCTTCGACTACGACAACCGCACCGACCGGCCCGAGAAGGGCGGCGGCACGAAGACGCTGAGCTATGAGATGGAGGAGGCGCGCGATGGCGGCGGCCGGCTGACGCTGCGCATCTTCGAATGCCTCAAGCCCGTGATCGCCGCGATCAACGGTCCTGCGGTGGGCGTCGGTTCCACCATGACGCTGCCGATGGACATCCGCCTCGCCGGCGACAGCGCGCGCATGGGGTTCGTCTTCGCGCGCCGCGGGATCGTGCCGGAGGCGGCGTCGAGCTACTTCCTGCCGCGCGTCGTCGGCATCAGCCAGGCGCTGGAATGGTGCTATTCGGGGCGCGTGTTCGACGCCGCCGAGGCGCAGGCGGGCGGGCTGGTCAAGGAGGTGGTGCCCGGCGACCGGCTGCTGGCGCGTGCGCATGCGATCGCGCGCGAGATCGCGGACAATACCGCGCCCGTCTCGGTCGCGCTGACGCGTCAGATGCTGTGGCGGGGGCTGGGCTATGCGCATCCGATGGACGCGCACAAGGTGGACAGCCGCGCCATCCTGTCGCGCGGCCGCTCGGGCGATGCGAAGGAGGGCGTGACCTCGTTCCTGGAGAAGCGTACCCCGGTGTATCCGGACCGCGTCAGCAGCCACATGCCCGATTTCGTGCCGTGGTGGGAGGAGCAGGTCTATTCCTGAGACGCGGCGACATGCCGCGCCCCCGGCGGGCGCGGCGGCGGGAGACGTTGAGATGAGCGACCTGTTCGAACCCCTGTCGCTGGCGCGCGGGCCGGCGTGGCGCAACCGCTTCATGCTCGCCCCGCTGACCAATCAGCAGAGCCATGCCGATGGCCGCCTGTCCGACGACGAGCAGCGCTGGCTGACGAAGCGCGCCGCGGGCGGCTTCGGGCTGACCATGACGGCGGCGGCGCACGTCCAGCCGGGCGGGCAGGGGTTTCCCGGGCAGCTCGGCATCTTCGACGATGCGCAAGCGCCGGGGCTGACGCGGCTGGCGGCGGCGATCCGGGCGGAGGGATCGGTATCGTCGGTGCAGCTGCACCATGCCGGCAACCGCTCGCCCGCGGAGCTGGTCGGCACCCCGGTCTGCCCCTCCGACGACCCCGACACCGGCGCGCGCGGCTTGTCGCTGACGGAGGTCGAGCGGCTGCGCGACGACTTCATCGCGGCGGCGCGGCGGGCGGAGGCGGCCGGGTTCGACGGGGTCGAGGTACACGGCGCGCACGGCTATATCCTGGCGCAGTTCCTCTCCGCCGACATCAACCGGCGCACCGATCGCTACGGCGGCACGCTGGAGAATCGCGCGCGGCTGATCGTCGAGATCGTCGACGGTATCCGCGCCGCGTGCCGCCACGATTTCCAGATCGGATTGCGGCTGTCGCCCGAGCGGTTCGGGCTGAAGCTGATGGAGATTCGCGAGGTCGCCGCGGCGTTCCTGCGCGCGGGCGCGATCGACTATCTCGACATGTCGCTGTGGGACGTGGCGAAGGAGCCGGTGGAGTCGGAGCATCAGGGGCGCCCGCTGCTCGATTATTTCACCGACCTGCCGCGCGGCGGCGTCAGGCTGGGCGCGGCGGGCAAGATCATGAGCGGGGCGGACGCGCGCGCGGTGATCGCGGCGGGGTGCGACTTCGCGGTGATCGGGCGCGCGGCGATCCTGCGCCACGACTTTCCCGCGCGCGTCCGCGCCGATCCGGACTTCACCTCGCCCGCGCTGCCGGTGACCGCGCGGCATCTGGCGGACGAGGGGCTGGGCGCCGCGTTCATCGGATACATGAGCGGCTGGCCGGGTTTCGTCGCGAGCGATGCAGCCTGAACGGGACAGGACGATGATGACGATGTGGAGCCGCACCCTCGTGGTCGCCGCCGCCCTGACGGCGGCCGCCACCGCGACCGCGCAGGACCCGGTGCGGGACGTGGGCGGCGGCTGGACGCTGTCGCCCAGCAGCGATGGCAAGGGGTGCTTCGTCACCCGCGCCTTCCCGCCCCCGCGCGAGACGGTGCTGCAATTCGGGCTGGATACCGACGGCAGCAACCGGCTGACGCTGCTGAACGCCAATTGGTCGATCCGCGCGCGCGAGCGGATGAAGCTCGACTTCCGCCTGTCGAATGCCGCCTTTCCGCGGCACGATGCGATCGGGATCGTGGCGGAGGGGCGGCGCGGTTTCGTCACCACCTTCGGCACGACCTTCCCGCGCAATCTGGCGACCTCGGCATTCCTGCACGTGCGCCGCGGCACCGTGCGGGTGGAGGAGCTGTCGCTCGCCGGCAGCGGCACCGCGATCGCGGCGCTGCGGACCTGCGTCGAGCGTCGCCGGGCGGCGCCGCCCGCGGTTTCCAGACCGGGCCGCGCGGCGGGCGGCATCCCGCTCGATCCGTTCGCCGGCAAAGCCGAATCGAGGAAGTAACGACCCCTCGTCCAAGTTCATAGTGCGTTCATCCGGCAAGAAAAAACGGGTATTTCCCGCTCGATCGAAGTCGCGCCCGACGACGATCGGCTCCATCTGTCGCGTCGTCGTCTCGCATCGTCGCCGCGTCTCTTGCCGCCATGACGTCACGCTGGCTCCCTCCCGCGACCATCAACTGTTGGAAGATTGCGATGCCCCCCATCCTGACGAAGCTGTCCCCTGCGGTCCTCGCGCTGCTGGTCGCCCCCGGCCTCGCCGGCTGCGCCACGAAGTCCTACGTGCGCGAGCAGGTTGCGCCGGTCAGCGCCCGCGTCGGTGCGCTGGAGACGCAGCTGCAGGCCACCGACGGGACGGCCAAGCAGGCACTGGCGGAGGCACAGGCTGCGTCCGGTCAGGTGCAGCAGCACGGCCAGCGCCTCGATCAGCTGAACGGCCGCGTCGACGGCGTCGAGCAGCGGCTTCAGGAACAGGAGCGTCGCGGCAAGCGCCCGCGCCACTGATCCCACGCCCGAGACAGGCGATCGTGGCGGCGGCTCCCATGGCGGGGCCGCCGCCGTCGCTGCTGGAGACGCGATGAAGACGATGATCCCGCTGCTGGCCGGGCTGGCGCTGATGGGCGCCGGTGCCGATGCCGCGCCGAAGAAACGCACGCCGCCGCGCCCCGCCGCCGCCGCGACGTCGGTCGCGAGGCCCCCGATCTTCCCCTCCGCCGATACGCGTTTCGTCGCCGATTGGGTCGCGACCTCGGGCGACAATCGCAAGCTGCCCTTCGCCGTCATCGACAAGAAGGCCGCCTCGCTCACGCTCTTCGACGCGCGCGGCATGCCGCTGGCGCAGGTGCCCGTCCTGATCGGCATCGCGCTCGGCGACGATGCCTCCCCGGGTGTCGGGGCGAAGAAGCTGGAGGAGATCGGCCCGGCGGAGAAGACGACGCCTGCGGGTCGCTATCTGGCGAAGTTCGGCTATGCCGCGGGGCGCACCAGCGTGTTGTGGGTCGATTACGCCAACAGCGTCGCGATCCACGCGATCCCGGCCGACGCGGCCAGGGGCGAGCGGCGCGCCGCGCGGATGGCGTCGCCCGATCCGGCGCAGCACCGCATCACCTTCGGCTGCATCAACGTGCCGCGCGCCTTCTACGCAAAAACGCTCGGCCCGAAGTTCCGCAAGAAGGGCGGCTATGTCTATGTCCTGCCCGACGTGAAGCCGATGGAGGAGGTGTTCCCGCGGCTGCGCGTCCATGCGCTGACCGCACCGCCGATCGCCTCCTGACACGCCATCCCCCCCGCCGTTCAGCCGGCGGCGGGCGGCCCGAACACCGACCAGCCGGTGCGATGCGCCAGCATTTCCAGCGCGCGCACGCCCAGGATCGAATTGCCGTGCTGGTCCAGGTTGCGCGACCAGACCGCGATCGACGCGACATCGGGCATGATCGCCAGGATCCCGCCGCCCACGCCGCTCTTCGCCGGCAGCCCGACGCGCAGCGCGAAGTCGCCCGAGCCGTCGTAATGCCCGCACGTCATCATCAGCGCGAGCATCCGCCGCTGTAGCCGCGCGCGCCGGCAATCGTCCTCGTCGTCGGTCAGCCGGGTGTGCGACAGGAACAGCCCGGCACGCGACAGGCCCGCCGCGCTGAGCAACATCGCGCATTGCTCGACATAGGCGCGCATCACGTCGTCCGGCGGGCAGCGCAGATTGCCGTGATGGCGCATGAAGCTAAGCATCGCACGGTTGAGGTCGCCCGCTTCCTGTTCGCTCGCCAGCACCTCGTCATCCAGCGCCACGGACGCGTCGCCGGTCGCGCGCTTCACCAGCGCCAGCGGCGTGTCGTCCGCACCGCGCGCGTCGAGCAGCGCATCCACCGTCACCAGCGCGCCGGCATTGACGAAGGGGTTGCGGGGCACGCCGTCGGTCCGCTCCAGATCGACGATCGAGTCGAACGGATCGCCCGACGGTTCGCGCCCGACGCGCTCGAACAGCCGGTCGCCGATCGTGGACAGCGCCAGTTGCAGCGTGAAGACCTTGGCGATGCTTTGCAGCGGGAACGGCGTGTCCGCCGCCCCCGCCTGTATCGTCCCGCCATCCCGCAGCGTGACCGCGATGCCGAAGGGGCCGGGCGCCAGCCCTTCCTCCTTCGCATCGGCGGCGCGTTCGATCGCGGCGGCATCGGCGGTGATCTCCGCCGCGATATCGCGCAGGATGGTCTCCAGCGGCGGGTTCACACCAGCGTCCGCACCTTCGGCTCGCGGTCGTAGAAGCGCTTCGCCGCCGCTGCCACGAACGATGCGTCCGCCGCGGTGACGCCCGCATCCGGCTCGACGCCCGCCTTGTCCAGCAGCGGTCGCGCGGCGTCGCTCGCGCCGATCGCCTTCAGATGGCCGAACGCATCCATCACGAACTGCACCGCCGCGCCCTCCTTCAGCAGCGCGGTGCAACCCTCCTGCGACAGCACGACCGCGACCGCGTCGAACAGCTGCGACGGGGTGCCGGCCAGCTGTCCGTCCGCCTTGCGCCTGCTGCCGTCGGACAGCGTCGCGCCGCCGACCCTGGGCGACACCAGCACCGGCTTGCCCCCCGCGCCGTCGACCGCCGCGATCAGCGTATCAAGCGTCGCGGCATCGCTGCCGTCCGCAAAGAGGATGCCGACGGCGCGTCCCTCCAGCGTGTCCTTCATGTTCTTGTGGATCGACAGCGCGTCGGACGGCGCCATGTCGACCGGCTCGCGCGCGGCCTTCGCCTTTTCGGGCAGGTCGATGCCCAGCCCCTCCGCGACGCGGCGCGCCAGATCCTCGTCGACGTTGCGCAGGTTGGCGACCATCCGCGGCGGCACCTGATCCAGCACGCCCACCTTCGACAGTTCGAACACGAACGACGACGCGATATGCGCCTGCTCGCTCTGCGTCTGCGAGCGGTAGAACAGCCGCGCCTGGCTGTAGTGATCCGCGAACAGCTCGGCGCGGATGCGCAATTTGTCGCCCTGTTCGTCTGCGCCGGTGGCGGCATTCACCGTCGCGAAGCCGCGCTCCCGGCTTTCGCGCGGACCGCCGTCCTCGCCGTGCGCGGCCAGGCTGTTCGGCTCGTAATTGGCGCGGCCCTTGGGGACGTGCGTCTGCATCTTCCCGTCGCGCTGGAAATTGCCGAACGGACAGCGCGGCGCGTTGATCGGGATCTGGTGGAAGTTGGTCGTCCCCAGCCGCGAGTTCTGCGTGTCGAGATAGCTGAACAGCCGCCCCTGCAGCAGCGGGTCGTTGGAGAAGTCGATCCCCGGCACGATATTGGTCGGCAGGAACGCGACCTGCTCGGTCTCGGCGAAGAAATTGTCCGGGTTGCGGTTCAGCGTCAGCGTGCCGATGATGCGGACGGGGACGTCCTCCTCCGGGATCAGCTTCGTCGCGTCCAGCACGTCATAGGGCTGCGCCTCGGCGAAGGCCTGGTCGAACACCTGGATCCCCAGCTCCCACTCGGGGAAGGCGCCGCTGTCGATCGCCTCCCACAGATCGCGGCGCTGATAGTCGTTGTCGGCCGCCTGCAGCTTCAGCGCCTCGTCCCAGATGGTCGATTGCAGCCCCAGCTTCGGCTTCCAGTGGAACTTGACGAACTGCGCCTTGCCCTCGGCATTGACCAGCTTGAACGTGTGGACGCCGAACCCCTCCATCGTGCGGAAGCTGCGCGGCAGGGTGCGGTCGGACATCGCCCACATCAGCATGTGCGTCGCCTCGGGCATCAGGCTGGCCCAGTCCCAGAAGGTGTCGTGCGCGCTGCCCGCCTGCGGATAGGCGCGGTCCGCCTCCATCTTCACCGAGTGGACCAGGTCGGGGAATTTGATCGCATCCTGGATGAAGAAGACCGGGATGTTGTTGCCGACGAGGTCCCAATTGCCCTCGCGCGTGTAGAATTTGACCGCGAAGCCGCGCACGTCGCGCGGGGTGTCGACCGATCCGGCCCCGCCCGCGACCGTGGAGAAGCGGACGAACACCTCGGTCTTCTCGCCCTTGGTGAAGACCGCCGCCTTGCTCAGGTCGCTGATGTCCGCGGTCGCCTCGAACACGCCGTGCGCGCCGGAACCGCGCGCATGGACGATCCGCTCCGGAATGCGCTCGTGGTCGAAGTGGAAGATCTTTTCGCGCAGCACGAAATCCTCGAGCAACGTCGGCCCGCGCGCGCCGGATTTCAGGCTGTTCTGGTTGTCGCTGACGGGAACGCCGTGGTTCGTCGTCAGCACCGCGGCGTCGCCCCCGGCCTGCTGATGCGTCTCGCCGCCATGGCCGATGTGCGTGCCGTCGTTGCTCATGGGTTTTCCTTGGATCAGTGGACAGGGATCGGGAGTCCGAACGAGCCCGCGCTCAATAGGTGGCGTCGCTCGGAAAAAATGCCGGGGTGCGCCCCGCCGGTTGCAGGGCCTTCGCCAAGCGGCTGAAAAGGTGCCGCGTATTGGCCGGGCTCCTGCCTGCGCAGGAGCACGGCGGAAGACGTTCGCAAGGTCCCGCAGAATCCCCGCCGCAGCGCTCATGCTATTGCACATCGCACCAATAACGTGTCTCTTGGGGGCAGGGGAGGACCGCGGCGATGGAACAGGTGGAAGCGATGCCGGCACCGGAGTCGGTGATCCGATCGGCGCGGGCCGCGGGGGTGCCGGTGGGTGGGCCCGCGATGGGTGCGGCGGACGCCTACCCCCGGCCGGCCTATGGCTGGTACGTCGTCGCGGTGCTGACGGTCGCCTATGTCTTCTCCTTCCTCGATCGCCAGATCCTGAGCCTGCTGGTCGAGCCGATGAAGCGCGACCTGTCGCTCAGCGACACGCAGATCAGCCTGTTGCAGGGAATGGCCTTCGCCCTGTGCAACGTGCTGGTCGGGCTGCCGCTCGGGCGGCTGGTCGATACGCGCCGCCGCACCGCGCTGGTCGCGGCGGGCGTGGCGTTCTGGAGCCTCGCGACCGCCGCGTGCGGGCTGGTGCGCACCTTCCCCGCGCTGCTGCTGCTGCGCATGGGGGTGGGCGCGGGCGAGGCGGTGCTGACGCCCGCGGCCAACTCGCTGATCGGGGACCATTTCCCGCCGCACAAGGTCGGCCTGCCGCTCGCGGTGTACAGCATCGGCATCTTCATCGGCGGCGGGCTGGCGCTGGTGATCGGCGCGACCATCATCCAGGGCGCGCTGCGCTCCGGCCCGCTGCTGCTGCCGCTGGTGGGGGAGGTGCGGCCGTGGCAGACGGTGTTCCTGCTGATCGGCCTGCCCGGGATTGCGGTCGCGGCGCTGGCGCTGTCGCTGCGCGAGCCGGCGCGCAAGGGCGCGCTTCGCCACGCGACCGGCGCGGACGGCGGCGCGGACGGGACCACCGCCGTCGCCGCCGTGCCGCTGGCGGAGGTCGTCGCGTTCCTGCGGACCAACGCGCGCGCCTTCTGGGGGATCAACCTGTTCATGGGCTTCTCCGCGGTGGCCGGCTATGGCGTCGCCGCCTGGGTGCCGTCGCTGTTCATCCGTCGCCATGGGTGGAGCGCGGTGGAGATCGGCCACACCTACGGCCTGCTGCTGCTCACCTTCGGCACTGCGGGGGTGCTGTGCGGCGGCTGGCTGGGCGATGTGATGACGCGGCGGCGCGGGGCGGCGGGGCGGCTGCGCGCGGCGATCGCGGTGAAGCTGCTGACGATCCCCTTCATCATCGCCTATACCCTGCTGCCGGACGGGCGCGCGGCGATCTGGCCGCTGGCGGCCACGGTGTTCCTGCCCACCTTCCTCAACGGGCTCAGCCCCGCGATCCTGCAACAGATGGTGCCCAACCAGATGCGCGGCACCGCCATCTCCATCTCGCTGCTGGTCATCAACCTGCTCGGGCTGGGACTGGGGCCGACCTCGATCGCGCTGCTGACCGATCGCGTGTTTCGCGACCCCGCCAGCATCCATTATTCGATCCTGATCGTCAGCGTGACGATGATGCTGCTGTCGCTGACCTCCCTGCTGATCGCCTATCGCCCGTATGTCGCGCTGGTCGACCGGCTGCGGCGGGAGTCGGTCGCCGTACCGGGATGACCGTTCCCGCCGCCCGCCCGCTCGGCTATGCCCGGTCGCGATGGACAGGATGAGCGAGGGGGCCGGGGCGGGGTGCGGCGCGCGAGCGACGCGCGCCACCCGCGACCAGCGGCAGGCCGATCTGCTCGTCCACGCCGCCGCGCTGGTGCTGGAACAGGGCGGGCTGCCGCTGCCGTTCGACCGGCTGGCCAGGGCCGCCGGGGTCAGCAAGGCGCTGGTCTATCATCATTTCCCGACCCAGGCCGCGCTCGCCCTCGCGCTGCTGGCGGATGAGTGGGAGGCGATCGACTGGCCCGCGCTGGCGGCGGCGATGGACCTGGACGACGCGGGCGACGCGGCGCGCGCGGTCGCCACGCGCTATTTCGACGTGGTGGCGACTCGCGGCCCGCTGCTCCATCTGCTGCTGACCGATCCGGTGGTGGCGCAGGGGGAGGACCGCGCCGTCGCGGTGCGCGCCGCGCTGCGGCTGCGGCGCCTCACGCGGCGCGTCGCCGACACGCTGCGCCTGTCCCCGCGCGAGGCGAACGTCGTGCTCCATCTGCTGATGACCTATCCCGAGGAGGCGGGTCGCAAGGTGTTCCGCGGCGAGGCCAATCGCGCGCTGGCGCGGGCGCTGTGCGGCGATGCGGTCGCGGCGGGGCTGGCGGCGCTGGCGGGGGCGCGCGACGAGGAGGCGATGCTAGGCGCCGACCTGCTCTGACGCCGCGCGCCCGCCGTGGCGCCCGATCATGTAATCGTTGCCCGCGCCGATCAGCGGCACCACCAGCCGCTCCGCGGTGTCGAGGTCGATCTTCCCCCGCGCCAGCAACCGCCCGCCGCGCAGCGACATCGCGGTCAGCATCGCCGCCACCAGCGTGCTGACCGGCGGCGGCACGCCATAGGTCGTGTCGAACACCTCGCCCAGCGTCGTGCGGTTGGCGTGGCGGCGCTCCTCATGCTCGTCGCGCAGCGCCAGCCGCACCTCGGGCACCGCGAGCAATTGTGGCAGCAGGTCGCCGCGCTTCGCGACCTGACGCAGATACGCGATCGATGTCAGCGTGTAGCGCAGCCGCGGGTCGGTGCAGTGGCGGCTGGCGGCGAGCCGCGCCTTGTTCATCTCGGTCAGTTCGGTGCGCGCGATCGCGACCATCACCTCCGCGCCGCAGCGGTAATAGTTATAGACCTGCGCCTCGCTGATCCCGACGTCGCGCGCGACCCGCTTCAGCGTCATCGCGTGGACGCCCTCGGCGCGCATGATCCGCTCCGCCACGCTCAGAATCTGCTCCTCGCGCTCGCTGCGCGACAGGCGGTGGCGCGGCCGCCGCGAGCGCGCGCGCGCCGGAGCGAAGGACACCTCGGTCGCGGTGCCGGGCGGCGCGGGGGGCAGCGGCGTCTGCGGCTCGTCGCGTCCGGCATAGACCTTCGCCCAATAGCCGCGCGTGGGATAGGGGATCAGCAGCCGGTCGCACACCTTCGCCAGGCCATTGCCGGTCAGCCCCAGCTCCGCCGCCGCGCTCGACATCGGCTGCGACCAGACCAGGTCGTACACCGCCTGCCGCGACAGCACGCGGGCGGGGTCGTCGGCTTCGGGCGAGGGGGGCGGGGCCGTCGTCACCCGGTCGTCATACCACGCCGCCCTACGCGACCAACGCTTTTCGGCATTGACGCGACTTCCAGTTAGAATCTATCCAGTGACCAACGCACCAATAAGAGGCGTGGGGAGGATCACATGCAGACATTCGGCACGGCGCGGCTGCTCGCCGGTATCGGCGCGATGGCGCTGTCCACGGCAGCGATGGCGCAGGGGGCACCGTCCGCAACCGGCGTCGGACCCGAGGACCGCGCCCAGGCCTCCGGCGGCGCGCAGGACGGCGTGGCGGCCGTCGCCACCAGCAACGACGACGAGATCGTCGTCACCGCCCAGCGCCGTGCCGAGAATGTCCAGCGCGTGCCGATCGCGGTGACCGCGGTGCGCGGCGACGCGCTCCAGCGGCTGAACATCACCAGTCCGCAGCAGCTGACGCTGATCGATCCCAGCATCCGCTACAAGCAGAGCACCAGCGCGGGGAATTCCGGCTTCCTGATCCGCGGCATCGGCACCAGCAGCTTTTCCGCCGGGATCGAGCAGAGCATCTCCACGGTCGTCGACGGCGTCGTGCTGGGCGATCCCTCGACCATCTCGACGCTGGTCGATATCGAGCGGGTGGAGATCCTGCGCGGGCCGCAGGGGATGCTGTTCGGCAAGAATGCGTCCGCGGGCCTCGTCTCCTTCACCACCGTCCGTCCGAAGATCGGCGTGACCGAACTGATCGGCCGCACCGAATTCGGCAGCAACGGCCACCATGTCGTCAACCTGATCGCCAACCTGCCCGTGACCGACGATCTCGCGATCCGCGTCGTCGGCTTCGCGAAGGAGCGTGACGGCGTGGTGACCAACGTCAGCCCGTTCCAGCCGCGCAAGGTCGACGGACAGCTCAACTACGGCGGCGCACTGAAGGCGATGTGGCGCCCCAGCGATACCGCCAGCCTGTTCTTCTCGGGCGATTATTCGGAGGTCGGGCGATTCTGCTGCTCGATGGTCTGGGCCAAGAACGCGCCCGGCTACGCCCCCGCGGTGACGCTGGCGCAATATGGCATCGTCGCCAGCGACCGGAACCGGCTGGTCGCGATCGGCGGGCCGTCGTTCGGCTATTCGCACCGCGGCGGCGCCTCGATCGAGGCCAATTTCGAGATCGGCGACTATTCGCTGACCTCGCTCGGCGCCTATCGCCAGTCCTACCGCGAGGGCTTCTACGACGGCGACAACACGACCGTGAACTATGTCGACCGCAACGGCGGCACCAACGCGCTGCGCCAGCTGAGCCAGGAACTGCGGCTGACCTCGCCCACCGGCGGCGTGGTCGATTATGTCGCGGGGCTGTTCTTCTTCGACCAGCGGGCGACCGGATACATCGACCAGCGCGGGCGGCTGGAATGGATCGTGCCCGCGTCCAACGGCAACGTCATCCGCGTCGTGCCCACCCGGCCCGCGGGCACGATCTTCGACGGCAATCTGACCAACCGCGTCCATTCGCGCAGCACCGCGGGCTATGCGCAGGCCAACGTGCATCTCTCGCCGCAGCTGAACCTGATCCTGGGCGGGCGGCTGACGCACGACTCGCTCGACCTGAACTACAGCCGCGGCACCATTCCCGGCGCGGTGCCGATCCCCGGCGGCGTCACGCTGTCGCTGCGCCAGTCGATTGCGAACACCAACTTCTCGTTCCGGCTGGGCGCGCAATATACGGTCGTGCCCGACATCATGCTCTATGCGACCGTCTCGCGCGGGTACAAGGGGCCGGGGTTCAGCGGGCTGACCGTGTCCGACGCGTCGCAGGACCAGAGCGTAGCACCCGAGATCCCGACCAACTACGAGATCGGCGTGCGCGCCTCGCTGCTCGACCGGCGGCTGACGCTCAACGCCACGCTCTTCAAGACCGACGTGCGCGATTTCCAGGCGCAGGTCGCCGATCTGTCGAGCGCCAGCTACGCCAACCGCATCACCAACGCCGGCTCGCTCGACAGCAAGGGCGTCGAATTCAGCGTGGTCGCGCGCCCCACGCCCGAGCTGACGCTGAGCGGCGGCGGCGCCTATGTCGATGCGAAGTACGGCAACTTCGCGGGCGTGCAATGCTATTTCGGCCAGCCCAAGGTGGCGCAGGGCGGCCCCTGCGTCGCGCCGCCGTCCAACCCGGCCTCGGTCGACGGCTTCTTCAACGCCGCCGGGCTGCGCCTCGCTGCCGCGCCGCGCTTCAGCTACAATCTGGTCGCCGATTATCAGAAGCGCGTCGGCGACGGCTGGCGCGCCTCCGCACAGGTCAATTTCAGCGGCCAGTCGGACGTGAACTATTCCGCCAACGGCGATCCGGGGACGATCCAGAAGGCGTTCGGCCTGCTGGGCGCGAACGTCGGCATCGGCCCGGACGACAACAGCTGGCGCGTCGGGCTGTTCGCGATCAACCTGCTCGACCAGTTCTGGGCCGCGCAGAAGAACCCCAGCCCGACCACCACGCTCAACCCCGGCGGCTATCTGCAATATCTCAGCCCGGATTCGGTCCGCACCGTCGGCGCCACGCTCGACTTTCGTTTCTAGGAGCCGCCCGTCATGAAACTCTACTCCGCCCCCATGCCCGCGCCCAACCCGCGCCGCGTGCGCATGTTCGCCGCCGAGAAGGGCATCGCGCTGGACGAGGTGATGCTCGACCTGCGCCAGCGCGATCACAAGGCGCCCGAGCATGTCGTGCGCAATTCGCTGGGTCAGGTGCCCGTGCTGGAGCTGGACGACGGCACCACCCTCTCGGAGACGATCGCGATCTGTCGCTATCTCGACGGCATCCACCCGGAGCCGCCGATGTTCGGGCGCACGCCGCTGGAAATGGCGCAGGTCGACATGTGGATCCGCCGCTTCGAGATCCAGATCGGCGAGCCGGTGAAGATGTACTGGCGCCACGCCCATCCCGCGACCGCCGCGCTGATCGAGCAGCATCGCGACTTCGGCCGCTCCAACCTGGCGGCGCTGGACCGTGCGATGGCGTGGCTGGAGGGCGAGGTGGCGGACGGGCGCACGTGGCTGACCGGCGAGACGCTGACCGTCGTCGATATCGCCGCGGTGACGATCGTCGACTTCGCCGAGCTGATCGGGATGCAGCCGATCAAGGAGGAGAAGGCGGTGGCGGCATGGCACGCGCGCATGACGGCGCGACCCAGCTACGCGGCCTGAGGCCTCGTCTGCGCGGGGATGACGGTTCGGGCAGGGGGCGTCGTCTAGACTTGGACCTTGTCCACCACTGAATCCGAAGTTCGGCTCATGGAGACCGTCATCCCGGGCTTGACCCGGGATCCCGCTTTTCTTCGGCGATCGTGCGAATGAAGCGGGACCCCGGGTCAAGCCCGGGGTGACGGTAAAGAAGCGAACCTCTGTTCCACCAGGTCTAACCCACCACCGCCGTCCGATCGCCGTCGAGCGTCAGCCGCACGACCGGCGCGGGCGTTCCCGCGAAGGCGGCGCGCGTCGCGGCGACGTCGTCCGGCGGCGTCGCCACACCGACCAGATCGGCGAAGCTCCAGACGCTCAGGTCGTCGAGCACCAGCCAGCTATACGCCTGGAACGGTGCCTCCGCCGGGTTGGCGAGCACCAGCCCGGTGCCGTTGAGTGGTCGCCACGGCCCATAAAGCTCCTCCGCGACCACGCCGTACAGCCCGGTCGGCCCGCGCGGGCCGCCATCGGCGAACACTTTCGCCTGCGTCGACCAGAAGAGGTAGAGGCGCCCGTCGTGGCGCACGACATGCGGTCGCTCCAGCTCGTTGTTGACCCCGTCGGCATCGACCAGCGGGGGCAGCAGCGTCCAGCCCGCCGCGTCGCGCCGGGCGATGCCGATCACGCCGTTCCACGCGCTGGCGGAGCCCGCACGCGAGGCGGTGAACAGCACATGCTCGACCCCCGTCACCGGATCGACGATGGGGAAGGGGTCGCGAAACGCCTTGATCGCGCCGACCGCGCCGCCGCCCTCCATGTCGCGCTGGTAGAGGACGTCGTCGGGGACGACGATCTCCTCCGGAGCGCTCCAGTCGCTGGCGTGCGCCGCGCCGCCCGCGAACGACAGGGTGCCGCGCGTCAGCAGCAGCCGCTGCACGAAGCTGGGCCTCGCCTCGCCGCGCACCCCGGCGGAGGTGTAGTAGAAGGACAACGTCCGCCCGTCCTCCTCCAGGATGGTATTGCCCGCCCATTCGCGGCTGCCGGGGTTCAGCGTGTCGGGCAGCAGATACCCGAAGTCGCGCCACCCGTCCGCCCCCGCCTGCATCAGCCGCAGCCGTGCGATGGCGTGGCGGTCGTCCGGGTCGGGCAGCACCGGCGCGGTCAGCGCCACCACCAGCGGCCCGCCGGCGAAGGCGACCGTCCGCCCCGCGCGATCGACGATCGGCCAGTGATCCCAGATGTCGATGCCCGGCAGCACCGGCGCGGGCGCCGCGGCGATCAGCGGCGCTGCGGCTCCCGCGCCCCCCCCCGCACCATCGCCGATCGCGGCGACATGCGCGGGGGTCCAGCGGAAGGTCTCGATCCGGTCCGACACCGCCGCCTCAGAAGCCGACACGCAGCGCGGCCGAGATCGTGCGCCCGGTGATCGAGCGCGCGCGCACGATGCCGCCGGTCGGGATCGCGCCCTCCTCCACCTCGGTGATGCCCTTCACGTCGAACAAATTGTTGCCGTTGACGGTGACGGTGATGTTCTCCGCCGGTCGGAACGAGACGAAACCGTTGACCTGGGTATAGCCCGGCATCTTCAGCTGGTTGTTGTCCTGCGCGTAGCTGGACGTGGTGCCCAGGATGTTCGCGCCGAAGCTCACCCGGTCCAGCTCGACCTGCGGCGTCACCTGGTAGATGAACTCCGCCTGGCGCCGCGGGCGGTTGCCGACGACCGCGGGGTTCAGCACGTCGCGCTTGATCTTCGCATCGGTATAGGTGCCGCCGGCCGACAGGCTGAACGGCCCGCGCGCGACGCGACCCTCCAGCTCGACACCCTTCGCCTCGTAATTGCGGTCGAAGAAGCGCTGCGTCGTCGCCTCGAAATTCTGCTCCTCGGTGCGCGCCCAGAAGCCGGTGGCATAGAGCGACACGCCGCCCGCCCGGTACTTCACGCCGCCCTCCAGCTGGCGGACGAAGTCGACCGCCGCGCCCTGATCGATCAGCGCGCCCGTGGCGGGGTTGATCGACGGGCCGAAGGTCAGGCGGTCGGCATTGGCGCGCCCGCCGCGGCTATAGCGCGCGAACAGCGCCGTCGCGTCGGTCAGGCGGAAGTTGATGCCCGCCGAATAGGACAGATAGTCGTAATCGTAGTTCAGCGGCGAGCGCTGCGACGGGATGACCGCCACCTGCCGCTCCGGCGCGCTGATGACGCCGTCGCCGTCGATGTCGCGGGTCGCGATGCCGGTGCCGAACGCCGCGCCCAGGTCCGACCCCGCCACGCTGCCGCGCGCGCGGCCGAAATCGTAGCGCAGCGACCCGTCGAGGTTGATCGCGCCCAGCTCCAGCCCCAGCTGCGCGAACGGTGCCATCGTGGTGTAGTTCAGGTCGTAGCTGCGACGGCAGCAATTGCCGAAGAAGCTGGCCGAATAGCCCGGCACGCCGTTCTGCGTCACCGGCACGCCCGCGGCGGTGCGCACGTCGACCAGCTGCGAATTGCCGCCGCCCTGCACCGTCTGCACGAACGAGGTCCACAGCCAGTCGCTCTGGATGTCCTGCCGCGAGGCATAGAAGCCGCCGGTGATCG
Organism: Sphingomonas adhaesiva; assembly: GCF_036946125.1. Lineage (NCBI taxonomy): Bacteria > Pseudomonadati > Pseudomonadota > Alphaproteobacteria > Sphingomonadales > Sphingomonadaceae > Sphingomonas > Sphingomonas adhaesiva. Next base: position 2,296,443 of record NZ_JAQIJT010000002.1, on the reverse strand, counting down.
ACAGCGTGCCGTCGCCCATCGGCACCGACCCGTTCAGGCGGATGTCGTTGGTGACGTTGTTCAGGCTCTTCAGGTCGACGTCGAACAGCACGACGTTGGCGAGCAGGCCGTTGCCGCCCAGCGCGGACGGGTTGGCGATCCGCTGCCCCGATTGCGGGCCGGAGGCGTAGAACAGCTGCGCCCCCGCGCCGCCCAGCGCCTCGGCCACCGACTGCGCGCCGCCCACGCTGGCGGGGAAGGGCGAGGTGAAGCCGCCGGAGATGTCGGCGTAGCGGAACCGCTCGACGATGTTCCAGCCGTCCGCGACCGGGATCTTCGTCTCCAGCCCGATCGCCGCGACGACGGGGTGCTGGCCGTCCGCGATCGAGCGGCGCACCGGCTGGTTGCTGCCGTCCAGCGTCAGCACGTTGCGGATCGCCCCGGCGTGGAGCGTGTCGTTGTTGATCGAGAAGCCGGGCAGGTTCTCGTACGTCGGGTCGCCGTTGCTGCCGGTGACGCGCACCGGATTGGGCAGATAGCCGATCGCGCGATCGTCCAGATACTTGCCGTACAGGCGGACGTAGCCGCCGTTGTCGAACGACTTGGTGATGTTGGCCTTGATCTGCCCGCCGCGCACCGCGTCATAGCCGACCGTGCGCTGCCCGTCGCCGACGCGGTAGAAGCCGCCCAGGTGATAGGTGACGCTGTCCGACAGCCGCCCGCCGTAATCGACGTCGGTGCGGAACTCGCGATAGTCGAGCCCGCCCGACACCTGGAACGCGCCGCCTTCCTGTTCGCCGGTCTTGCTGATGAAGTTGATGACGCCGCCGGGCGAATTCGACGCGAAGGTCGAGGCCGAGCCGCCGCGCACCGACTCGACGGTGCGGACGTTGAAATCGGCGCGCAGGAAGATGTCGGCGTTGCCGAAGGTGATGTCGCCGAACTCCAGGATCGGCAGGCCATCCTCCTGCAGCTGGAGGAACTTGGAGCCGCCCGATGCGACCGGCAGGCCGCGGACCGAGATGTTGGCGTTGCCGTCGCCGCCCGACGCCTCGACCCGGATGCCGGGCAGGTTGCGCAGCAGCTCGCCCGAGGTGCGCGGCGCCAGCTCGACCAGCGTGGCGGCGTTGATCGAGCTGACCGTGACCGAGCTGTCGAGGCGGTTGGTGCCCTGCGCCACGGCGGTGACGACGATGTCCTCCGACCCGGCGCCGTCGTCGGCGGGCGCCTCCTGCGGCGCGGCGGTGTCGGTGGTCGTCGCGGTCGTGGTCGCAGCCTGCGCGAATGCGGGGACCGGCGCGCCGAGCATCGTCGTCGCCAGCAGGATATGGATCGCCTTCATGTCGCCTCTCCCGGAAGATCGGGCGTCTTGCCCGTTGCTGAGGCGCTGGATACGCGCTTCGCAAACGATTGCAACAGAAATCTTGCAATCGTTTGCGGGTGGCCGTATCGCTGCGGAAGGGGCCATGCACCCCGGCTGACGGAGAGGAACGAGGATGAGGATCGGCAAGCCGCGATTGTCCGCGATGCGCATCGCGGAGATGAACCTCGGCTTCTTCGGCCTGCAATTCTCGTTCGGCCTGCAACAGGCGAACATGGGGCCGATCTACAGCTATCTCGGCGCGGACGAGGCGACGATGCCGCTCCTGTGGCTCGCCGGTCCCGTCACCGGGCTGCTCGTCCAGCCGCTGATCGGCGCGCTCAGCGACCGCACGCGGACGCGGTTCGGCCGTCGCACGCCCTATTTCCTGATCGGTGCGGTGCTGTGCAGCCTGGGGCTGCTCGCGATGCCGTACAGCCCCGCGCTGTGGGTCGCGGCCAGCCTGCTGTGGATGCTGGATGCCGCCAACAACGTCACGATGGAGCCGTACCGCGCGTACGTCAGCGACCGGCTGGACGAGTCGCAGCGGACTGCGGGCTTCCTGACGCAGTCCGCCTTCACGGGGCTCGCGCAGACGCTCTCCTATCTCGCGCCGTCGCTGCTGGTCTGGGGCGGCATCAGCGCCGACCTGATCGATGCCAACGGCATCCCGCAGATCACGCGAATCGCGTTCCTGATCGGCGCGGTGCTCTCCATCTCGACGATCGTCTGGTCGGTCGTTCGCGTCCCCGAACTCCCGCTCGACCCCGCGGAGGAGGCCCCTTCGCTGTCGGCGCGCGGTGCGCTTGCCGATATCGCGCAGGCGGTGCGCGATATGCCGCCGGCGATGCGCCAGCTGGCGCTGGCGATGCTGTTCCAGTGGTTCGCGATGTTCGCCTATTGGCAGTATATCGCCTTCGCGATCGCGCGGTCGCTGTTCGATACCGCCGATGCGGCGAGTGCCGGCTTCCGCCAGGCGACGCTGGTGACGGGGCAGGCGGGCGCGCTCTACAATTTCGTCGCGTTCCTCGCCGCCTTCGCGATGGTGCCGATCGCGCGGCGCTTCGGCGCGAAGCACGTCCATGCCGTCGCCATGCTGCTGTCGGGCGCGGCGATGCTGTCGCTGCCCTGGGTGGACGGCCGCACCGCGCTGGCGCTGCCGATGATCGGCATCGGCATCGGCTGGGCCAGCCTGATGGGCAATCCCTATGTCATGCTCGCGGGCGCGATCCCGCCGCAGCGCACCGGCATCTACATGGGCATCTTCAACATGTTCATCGTCGTGCCGATGATGATCGAGACGCTGGTGATGCCGCTGATCTACCGCCCCGTGCTGGGCGGCGATCCGCGCCACGTGCTGGTGCTGGCGGGCGCGATGATGCTGTGTGCCGCCGCCGCCACGCTGCGCGTCCGCGAGGCGCGCGCGACTCCGGCCTGACGTCCAGCGCCCCGCACCCCTTGTGAAAGCGCGCCGGGCCGACCATCGTGCGCTGCAACGAAGAGGGGATTTACGATGACACGCCACCTGCTCCTGCTGCCGTCGCTGCTCGCGCTCGTCGCGGCACAGGCGCCGACCGCGGCGCCCGCGTCCGATACCGATGCGATGCTGAACACGACCGCGCTGACCCCCGCCGATCCGGCCGCGGTCGCTGCGCTGTGCGACCGCTATCTGGCCCGGGCCATGGCGCTGCGCACCGCGCTGGAGAAGGAGTCGGGTCCGGCGACGCTCGCCAGCTTCCGGCGCTTCGACGACATCGCCGGGCTGCTCGGCGCGGCGGCGGGCGACAGCAGCCTGATCGCCGAGGTCGCGCCCGACGAACCGCGGCGCGAGGCGGGTCGCGCCTGCCAGACCCGCGTCAACGAGGCGGCGACCGCGCTCCAGCTGTCGCGCCCCGTCTACGACCGGCTGAAGGCGGTGCCGCTGGCAGGCGCGGACGCGGAGACGCAGCATGTCGTCCGCCGCACGCTCGCCGACTTCGACCGCGCCGGCGTCTCGCGCGACGAGGCGACGCGCGCGCGGGTGGCGGCGCTCAGCAAGCGCATCTCCGAGCTGGAGGTGCGGTTCGAGGGCAACATCGCGGGCAGCCGGCTGGTCGTGAAGGCCGATCCCGCCGAGCTCGACGGCCTGCCGGCGGACTTCGTCGCCGCGCACAAGCCGGGCGCGGACGGGAAGGTGGAGATTTCCACCGACTACCCCGACCTGATGCCGGTGATGAGCTATGCGAGGAGCGACGCGCTGCGCCGCCGGCTCTACACCGCCTTCCAGAGCCGCGCCTGGCCGCAGAACGACGCCGTGCTGAGCGAGATGTTCACCACCCGCGACACGCTGGCGAAGCTGCTCGGGCGGCCGAACTACGCCACCGTCGCGCTGGAGAACAAGATGGTGGACACGCCCGCGAAGGCGGCGGCGTTCATCGACCGCGGCGTCGCCGCGGGCGACCCCTATGCGCGCCGCGACCTTGCCCGCCTCGTCGAGCGTCTGCGCAAGGATCAGCCCGGCGCGACCGATATCGCCGCGTGGCAGACCGGCTATTACGGCCAGCTGGTCCGCAAGGAGCAATATGCGGTCGATCCCCAGGCGGTGCGCCAGTATTTCGCCTATGACGACGTGCGCGATGGCATGCTCCAGCTGACGCGCGACCTGATGGGGGTGGAGATCCGCCCGTGGAAGACCGCGACCTGGGACCCCGCGGTCGAGGCGTATGAGATGCTCGACGGCGGACAGGTCATCGGCCGCTTCTACTTCGACACCCACCCGCGGCCGGGCAAGTACAGTCACGCCAATGTCGTGCCGCTGCGCGCGGGCGTCGCGGGGCGCGTGATCCCGATGGCGGCGCTGGTCACGAACTTCCCCGCGGGCGATCACACGACGGGGCTGATGGAGCACCGCGACGTGGAGACGTTCCTCCACGAATACGGCCACCTCATCCACGTCATGCTGTCCGGTCGGGTGCATTACGCCTCGTCCGGCATGGGCAATCTCGAATGGGACTTCATCGAGGCGCCGTCGCAGATGCTGGAGAATTTCGTCTGGGACTATGATACGCTGGCGCGCTTCGCGAAGGATGCCAAGGGCAACGTGATCCCGCGCGATCTGGTCGAGCGGATGAACCGTGCGCGCTATTTCGGCGAGGCGCTGGGTGATCGTCGCCAGTTCGGCCTGTCGAACGCGTCGTTGGGCTATCACCTGGGGCCGCCGCAGCCGGACCTGACCGCGCAATATATCGCGCTGAACGATCGCTACGCGCTGCCGCCCACCCCCGCGGGCGTGCATCCGCAGGCGGCATGGGGGCATCTGGGCGGTTATTCGGCCTATTATTACACCTATATGTGGTCGAAGACGATCGCGCTCGACCTGTGGACCCGGTTCGAGCGCGAGGGGCTGCGCAACCCGGCGGTCGCGCGCGCCTATCGCGAGAAGGTGCTGGCCCCCGGCGGGGCGAAGCCTGCGGCCGCGCTGGTGCAGGATTTCCTCGGCCGCCCGCTGTCGCTCGACGCGTACACGGCACGTCTCGCCAAGGGTAAGTGAGGGGGAGGGGAACGCGCTGCGGCGCGGCGCGTCCCTCTCCATCCGATTCCCAACGGAGCATGACATGAGCTATCCCGATACCCGGCTGTTTATCGCCGGGACGTGGCGCGATGCCGCCGACGGCCGCACGATCCCCGTGCGCAACCCCGCGACGGGCGAGGAGATCGGCCGCGTCGCGCACGCCGGGCGCGCCGATCTCGACGCCGCGCTGGAGGCGGCGGACAAGGGGTTCGCGACGTGGCGCGACATGACGCCCGCCGCGCGCAGCCGGATCATGCGCGGCGCCGCGGCGCTGATGCGCGAGCGCGCGGGCGGCATCGCGCAGCTGATGACCCGCGAGCAGGGCAAGCCCCTGGCGGAGGCGAAGGGCGAGGCGATGGCGGCCGCCGACATCATCGAATGGTTCGCGGAGGAGGGCTTCCGCGTCTACGGCCGCCTCGTCCCCCATCGCACCGATCCGGCGGTACGGCAGATGGTCGTGAAGGACCCGGTCGGGCCGACCGCGGCCTTCACGCCGTGGAACTTCCCGATCAACCAGGTGGTGCGCAAGATCGGCGCCGGGCTCGCGGCGGGCTGCTCAATGATCGTCAAGGCGCCGGAGGAAACCCCCGCGAGCCCGGCGGAGCTGATCCGCGCGTTCCAGGACGCCGGCCTGCCAGAGGGCGTGCTGGGCCTCGTCTACGGCGATCCGGCGGAGATTTCGGAATATCTGATCGCCAGCCCGATCATCCGCAAGATCACCTTCACCGGCTCGACCCCGGTCGGCAAGCTGCTCGCCGCGCAGGCGGGCAAGTATATGAAGCGCGTCTCGATGGAGCTGGGCGGCCATGCGCCGGTCATCGTGTGCGAGGATGCCGACGTCGACCTGGCGGTGAAGAGCATCGGCGGCGCGAAGTTCCGCAACGCAGGACAGGTGTGCATCTCGCCCACGCGCTTCCTGGTCCACAACAGCGTCAAGGCGCGCTTCGCCGAGGCGTTCGCCGCGCTGGCGCAGGGGCTGAAGGTGGGCGACGGCACCGCCGAGGGGACGCAGATGGGCCCGCTCGCCAACCCGCGCCGGCTCGATGCGATGAAGGCGTTCCAGGAGGATGCCGTGGCGCGGGGCGCGACCGTCCTGACCGGCGGCGCGCGCATCGGCGAGGCGGGCAATTTCTGGCAGCCGACCGTGCTCACCGACGTGCCGCTATCGGCGAAGCTGTTCAACGAGGAGCCGTTCGGCCCCGTCGCCGGTATTCGCGGGTTCGACACGCTGGACGAGGCGATCGCGGAGGCGAACCGGCTCTCCTACGGCCTCGCCGCCTATGCCTTCACCGCCTCGCTGAAGAACGCCGATCTGCTGACGCGCCGGGTCGAGGCGGGGATGCTGTGGGTCAACACCCCCGCCGCGGGCACCGCGGAACTGCCCTTCGGCGGGATCAAGGACTCGGGCTACGGCACCGAGGGCGGGCCGGAGGCGCTGGAGGCGTACCTGAACACGCGCGCGGTGGTGATCGCGAACGTCTGACCACGGCAAGCCCCTCCCCTTCAGGGGAGGGGGAGGGGGTGGGGGGAAGCCTCGCAGAGAGGCCGACCTGTGACTGCCCCACCCCACCCCCTCCCCTGAAGGGGAGGGGCTTCGATACCTCAATCCGCCGCCACCGGCCCCGACGGCGTGCCGGGCCGGCGGCACAGCCACACCAGCACGATCAGGCTGCCCGACAGCCATGCCGACAGCCGGAACAGGTCGGTCGACGCCAGCAGATAGGCCTGGCCGACCATCTGCCGCGTGACCGCGCCTGCCGCCTGCGTCGCGTTCAGCCCCAGCCGTTGCAGCTGCTCCGCCGCCATCTGGTACGGCACGCCCTGCCCCACCGCATCGGCCAGCCGCGTCTGGTGCAGCGCCTCGCGCCGGTCCCAGGCGGTGGTGATGATCGACGCGGCGAAGCTGCCCGCGACGATGCGGCAGAAGTTGGAGATGCCGGTCGCGGACGGCAGCCGGTCGGGCGGGATCTTGTCGAGCGAGATCGTCAGCATCGACAGGAAGAACGTGCTCATCGACACGCCCTGCACCAGCAGCGGCAGCACGAAGTCGGCAAAGCTCGCCTGCGTCGTATAGCCCGAGCGCATCCAGTAGCTGACCGCGAAGCCGCCGAACGCGATCGTCGCCAGGATGCGCGCGTCGACTTTCCCCGACAATCGCGCGACGAACGGCGTCAGCACCACCGCCACCAGCCCGCTGGGCGCGGCGACCAGCCCGGCCCAGGTCGCGGTATAGTTCAGCTGCGTCTGAAGCCACAGCGGCAGGATCAGGATGTTGGCGAAGAACACCGCATAGCCGAGCGAGAAGGCGAGGTTGCCGATCACGAAATTGCGCCGCGCGAACAGCGTCAGGTCGACGGTTGGGTTGGCGTCGGTCAGCTCCCAGATCACCCAGGCGACGAACCCGACCAGCGCGACCAGCGCCAGCACGACGATCGTGGGATCGTTGAACCAGTCGGCATTCTTGCCGAGATCCAGCATGATCTGCAGCGATCCGATCCACACGACCAACAGCGCCAGCCCGATCGTGTCGATCGGCAGCTTCGTCGTCGGCGTCTCGCGATCCTTCAGGTTGGTCCAGCAGACGAGCGCGGTCAGGATGCCGAAGGGCACGTTGATGAGGAAGATCCACGACCAATGGTAGTTGTCGGAGATGTAGCCGCCCAGGATCGGCCCCATGATCGGCGCGACCAGCGTCGTCATCGACCAGATGCCCAGCGCCGTCCCGCGCTTGTCCGGCGGGAAGATCGCGATCAGCAGCGCCTGGCTGCCGGGCATCATCGGCCCCGACACCGCGCCCTGCAGCACGCGGAAGACGATCAGCGAGGGCAGGTTCCACGCGATGCCGCACAGGAACGACGCCATGGTGAACAGCGCGACCGAGGTGCAGAACACCCGCACCACCCCGAACCGCCGCATCAGCCACCCGGTCAGCGGCACCGCCACCCCGTTGGCGACCGCGAAGGCGGTGATGATCCACGTCGAATTGTCGCTGCTGACGCCCAGATTGCCCGAGATCGTCGGTAGCGACACGTTGGCGATCGTGGTGTCGAGCACCATCATGAACGTGCCCAGCGCCAGCGCGAAGGCGGTGAGGCCGAGCTTCGCGCCGGACAGCGGGGGAGGGGAGGGGGGCTGGCTCACCGACTCTCTCCGTCATGCCGGGCTTGTCCCGGCATCCTGGGCGTCGAGCGCCGACGATCGTGCGGCGCGCGGAACCCTTGACCCCGGGACAAGGCGACACCTCCGCGAGATTCGGTTCCTTGTTCCCCGGCGAAGGCCGGGGCCCAGCTGGGGGACGGTGGTAACAGACGGATAAGCCACGCCAACTGGGCCCCGGCCTTCGCCGGGGAACGGCGCATTGTGGAGCGATCCACGACTTTCGCAGACGTCGCGAACAAGTCCGCGGTGACGTCATGTGCGGGGCGGCGCATCGCCCTCATCGATTCGCCGCCACGATCCGCCGGATGCGCGCCTCGACCTCGGGCGTGGTGCCCACGGTCGCATCGCCGCGGTACGGCGCCGCCGCGACCTGCGCCAGCCGCCCGCCGTTCAGGTTCGCGGTGTCGACGGTCGCTTTCACCGACAGTCCGACCCGCAACGGATTGGCGCGCAGTTCCTGCGGGTTCAGCGCGATGCGGACCGGCACGCGCTGGACGATCTTGATCCAGTTGCCGCTCGCGTTCTGCGGCGGCAGCAGCGCGAAGGCATTGCCGCTGCCGGCGCCCACGCCGACGACGCGCCCGTGATACACCACGTCGCCGCCGTACACGTCCGCGACGACCGTCGCGGGCTGCCCGATGCGCAGGTCCTTCAGCTGGGTCTCGCGGAAATTCGCATCGACCCACAGCCGGTCGAGCGGCACGATCGCCATCAGCGGCATGCCGGCGTTGACCTGCTGCCCGACCTGCACCGTGCGCTGCGCGACCACGCCGGTGATCGGCGCGATGACCCGCATGTGCCCGCGCACGATCGCGGCGCGGCGGTACGCGGCCTTCGCCGCCATCACCGCCGGGTTGGTGTCGACGTCGGTGCCCTGCACCGCGCTTTGCGCCTGCCGCCGCTGCTCCTGCGCCAGCCGCAGATTGGCGGTGGCGACCTTCACCGCGTCCGCGGCATGGTCCAGTTCCTCGCCAGATACCGCGCCCTGCGCCGCGGCGCCGCGGCGCCGCGCGTAGTCGTCGCGCGCGCGCGCCAGCTCGGCCTGGGCTTGGACGATCCCGGCGTCGGACTGACCGACGCGGGTGAAGTCGGCGCGTGTGGCGCGCACCGCGCGCGCCAGCTCGGCCTCGGCGGAGGCCAGGTTCACGTCCGCGGTCGTCGGGTCCAGGTCGATCAGCGGCTGCCCCGCCTTCACCGCCTGCGTGTTGTCGGCGTGCAGCGCCAGCACCGTGCCGGGATCGCGCGCGGTCACCGCGACCACGTCGCCCGCGACATAGGCGTCGTCGGTCTCCTCCTCGGGCTTCGCCAGCAGGAAGTGGAACACCGCCCAGACGATCAGCCCGACCAGGACCACCACGCCCAGGATGAGCAGCGCCCGCCTGCGCGCCTGCGGCTTGTCGGTCGGCTTGGTATCGGCGGCGGGTTGCGTCGTGTTGCCGGTCGGCTCGTCGGCTGCCTTGTCGGTCGCGGTATCGGTCATCGGGCGGGTTCCTGCACGGGCGCGAAGCCGCCGCCCAAGGCGGTCGCGAGTTGGGCGCGCGCGGTCAGCGCGTCGATCGAGAGGCTGGCGGCGGCAAGCTCCGCGTCGAGCAGCCGGACGTCGTTGTCGACCAGGTCGAGGCGGCTGTTCAGCCCGGAGGCGACGCGCACCGCGTTCAGCCGGTTGGTTTCCGCAAAGCCGCGCACCACCGCGGCCTGCTGCACGCGCGCGGCATCGGCGGCGCGGACGCGCGCGATGCCGTCCGCCGCCTCGCGCGCGGCGCCCACCACCGCCTCGTTATAGCTGGCGGTGGCGACGTCGAGCGCGGCGGTGGCCCCGGCCAGGTCCGCCTTGCGCCGCCCGGAATCGAACAGCGGCAGATGGAGCGCCGCGCCGCCGCCCGCAGTGCCCGAATCGAGGTCGAGGAAATTGCCGATCCCCACCGCCTGCAATCCGATCAGCGCCGACAGGTTGATGTTGGGATAGAAGGCCCGCCGCGCGACCTGTCGCCCGGCCGCCGCCGCCTCGACCCGCGCCTGCGCCGCGGCCACGTCGGCCCGGCGCGCGAGCAGGTCGGCGGGCAGGACCGCGGGGACCGGCAGCGCGGCGTCGACCGGCAGCCGCGTCGGCTGGATCGCGGCGGCATAATCGCTGCCGCGCCCGGCCAGCGCCGCCAGCGCGTTGACCGCCAGCGCGCGCGCGGCCTGCGCCTGGATCAGCGCGCCCCTCGCCTGTGCCAGCAGCGTGTTCGCCGCCGCGACGTCGATCCGGCTCGCCAGCCGGTTGCGCTCGCGCACCTGCACCAGCCCCAGCGACTGTTCGCGCGTGCCGATGGTGCGCGTCGCGATCTGCGCCCGCCGCTCCGCCCGCGCCACCTCGGCATAGCTCTGCACCACCGCGCCCGCGAGCATCAGCCGCGCGGCGGCGGCGTCGTACCCGGCCGCGCGGGCCTGCGCCGCGGCGCTCGCGATCGCCGCCTTCTGCCGCCCGAACAGGTCCAGGTTCCAGGCGAGCCCGGCCTGGCCGGTGCCCAGGATGCGGACCGTCCCGCCGAAGGGGGGCGGGATGGTGTAGTTCCCCGACAGCCGCGCCGCCTGTACCTGCGCGTCGAGCGACACGTCGGGGTTCAGCTCCGCATCCTGCCGCGCCAGCGCCGCCTGCGCCTGGCGCACGCGCGCCGCGGCGACGTCGAGCGACGGGTTGCCCGCCAGCGCATCCGCGACCAGCCGGTCCAGCTGCGGATCGCCGATCGCGCTCCACCAGTCGGGCGCCAGCGCCACCGACGGTCCCGCCAGCGCGAGATCGGCGGCGGTGCGCGAGACGGTCGCGGGCGGCGAGGCGGGGATCGCGCACGCCCCCGTCAGCAGGGTGGCCAGCAGGATCAGGCGGCGCATGAGGGGGCGGACTCCAGCGTGCGGCGCAGCCGTTGCAGCTGCGCGATGAAGGTGTGGATCTCGGCGTGCGACCAGTCGGCGAACAGCGCGTTCCAGCAATCGATCGCGCGCGCACGACAGCGCATCGCCGCCGCCTCGCCCTCCGCGGTCAGTGCCAGGTTGACGATGCGGCGATCGCCATCGTCGCGCGCGCGCACGACCCAGCCCTTCGCCTCCAGCGCATCGATCATCCGCGTCATCGCGCCCTTGTCATGCGCCATGTCCCGCGCCAGCGCGGCGCAGGTCGGCGCGGGCGCGAGATGGATGCCGATCAGCGCGGACCATTGCACCGCGGTCACGCCCTCGTCCGCGAACGCCTGGTCCAGCCGCGCCATGCCCAGCTGGTTGCAGACGCGGATCAGATAGCCGACCGACGTATCGGGGAAGAAGTTGGACGGATCGTAGAAGCTCACAACCATTGCATTGGCAATCATTGCGATGGCAGTCAATCGCCATCTCGTTCAGCTTGCGGGCAGGGTGGGGCGTGCTATGGAAGATCGTAACTCATGTTACCGGAGTATCCTGCTTGGCGTACCGTCCGTTTCTGGCGACCGGCACCGCGCTGGCCGTCCTGACCGCCCTTGCCCCCGCCACCCCTGCGACGGCGCAGACGACGGGCGCCGCGCTGCCCGCCGCCGCGCCGGTGGCCGACCTCGTCAGGGCGGTCGACATCCCGTTCCAGCAGTTCACGCTGTCGAACGGCCTGCGCGTCATCGTCCACACCGATCGCAAGGCGCCGGTCGTCGCGGTCAGCGTGTGGTACGACGTCGGCTCCAAGCACGAGCCCAGGGGCAAGACCGGCTTCGCGCATCTGTTCGAGCATCTGATGTTCAACGGCAGCGAGAATGCGCCCGGCGACTTCTTCGAACCGCTGGAGCAGGTCGGCGCGACCGACGTCAACGGCACCACCAGCTTCGACCGCACCAATTATTTCGAGACGGTGCCGACCGCGGCGCTGGACCGCGCGCTCTTCCTCGAATCTGACCGCATGGGGTATCTGACGGGCGCGATCACGCAGCGGACGCTCGACGTCCAGCGCGGCGTCGTCCAGAACGAGAAGCGACAGGGCGACAACCAGCCCTACGGCCTGCGCCGCTACAAGCTGGTGGAGGGATTGTTCCCCGCCGGCCACCCTTACGGCCACACCACGATCGGCTCGATGGCGGATCTCGACGCCGCCAGCCTGGCCGACGTGAAGGCGTGGTTCCGCGATCACTACGGCCCCAACAACGCGGTGCTGGTACTGGCCGGCGACGTCGATGTCGCGACCGCGCGCGCGAAGGTGGAGAAGTATTTCGGCGCGATCCCCGCGGGGCCGAGGAGCGTCGCGCCGCCCGCGCCGATCCCGGCGTCGCTGCCCGGTCCGGCGAGCGAGGTGATGAAGGACCGCGTCGCCGCCACCATGATCGTCAGGGAATGGGCCGTCCCGGGCATCAACGACAAGGACGCCGCCGCGCTCGACGTCGCGGCGGGCGTGCTGGGCGGGCTGGCCAGCTCGCGCTTCGACAACGTGCTGGTGAAGGGCGAGAAGCTGGCGGTGTCGGCGTCGGCGTCCTACCAGCCGATGGCGCAGCTGGGCATGTTTCAGGTCATGGCGATCGTCCGCCCCGGCGTCGACGCGGCGGTAGTGTCGAAGCGGCTCGACGCGCTGGTCGCCGATTTTCTCCGCACCGGCCCCACCGCGGACGAGGTGAAGCGCTACGTCACCAGCACCGTGTCCGAGCGCATCGGCGGGCTGGAATCGGTCGGCGGCTTCGGCGGCAAGGCGGTCGCGCTGGCGGAGGGCGCGCTCTATTCGGGCGATCCCGCGCATTACAAGAAGGAGCTGGCCGCGCTCGCCGCGCAGACCCCCGCGAGCGTGAAGGCCGCGGCGGGCAGGTGGCTGACCCGCCCCGCCTATCAGCTGTCGATCGTCCCCGGCGCGCGCGACGCCTATGCCGAGGCGCAGGTGCCGCCGCACAAGGACGTGCCGGCCGAGGCGGCGCCCGCGGTCACGGGCGATCGCGGCCCGATCCCCGCGGTCGATCGGGTCGCCGATCTCAGCTTCCCCGCGGTCCAGCGCACACAGCTGTCGAACGGGATCGAGCTGGTCTATGCGCAGCGCGATACCGTCCCGGTGACGCAGGCGGTGCTGAGCTTCGATGCCGGCATCGCCGCCGATGTCGAGGGGAAGCTGGGCACCGGGCAGCTGACGCTGGCGATGCTGGATGAGGGCACCGCGACCATGTCGTCGATCGCGCTGGCGGAGGCGAAGGAGCGGCTGGGCGCGGACATCGGCACCGGCAACAGCCAGGACCGCACGACGCTGTCGCTGCGCGTCCCCAGCGCGAACCTCGTCGCGGGCACCGCGCTATGGGCTGACATCGCGCGCAACCCCGCCTTCCCGGAGGGCGAGCTGACGCGCGTCAAGACGCAGCAGCTGACGCAGATCGCGCAGGAGCTCACCAGCCCCAACGGCCTCGCCGCGCGCGTGCTGCCGCGGCTGATGTCGCCCGGCACGCCCTATGCCAAGTCGCAGGGGTCGGGCGATCCGAAGGCGGTCGCCGCGCTGACCCGCGGCGATCTGGTCGCGTTCCAGCAGGCGTGGCTGCGCCCCGACAAGGCGAAGATCTTCGTCGTGTCCGATCGTCCGCTGGCGGAGGTGCGCGCGGTGTTCGACCGGCAGCTGGGCGACTGGCGCGCGACCGGGCCGGCGGGCACCAAGACCTTCCCCGCGACGATCGCCTCGGTCTCGCCGCGGATCGTCCTGATCGACCGGCCCGACAGCCCGCAGTCGCTGATCCAGGGCGGCATGCAGACCGGGTTGAAGGGGACCGACGACCTGCTGCCGGTGCAGGTCGCGAACGACGCCCTGGGCGCCGGCTTCCTCGGCCGACTCAACATGGACCTGCGCGAGCAGAAGCACTGGTCCTACGGCGTCGGCGGCAATTTCAGCCGCAACGCGTTCGCCGCGCCCTATGTCGTCTCCGCCCCGGTACAGGCCGACCAGACCGGGCCGAGCCTGACCGCGCTGCGCCGCGGGATCGCGGATTATCTGACGACGCAGCCGATGACCCCGGCGGAGTTCGACCGCGCCATCAATGCGGGCACGCGTTCGCTGTCGGGCAATTTCGAGACGTCGCTCGACGTGCTGTCGGCGATGCAGGCCAACGACCTCTATCGCCGGCCGGACGATTATTACGCCACGATCACCACGCGGTACCGTGCGCTGACCCGCGATCAGGTGCAGGCCGCGCTCGACCGTGCGATCGATCCGGCGAAGATGGCGTGGGTCGTCGTGGGCGAGGCGGCGAAGGTGAAGCCGCAGCTTGACTCGCTCGGCCTGCCGGTCGAGGTCATTCCCGCCGCCCGGGTGGCCGGCACGTCCGCGGCACCGACCGCGGGCGCCCAGTAAAGGAGAGCAGCATGGCCGGAGTGGACGGAAGCTACGATTGCACGGTGAAGTCGCCGCTGGGCGACCAGAACCTGAAGCTGACGGTGACGCAGGACGGCGACACGTTCACCGGCCAGGCGTCGGGCGCGATGGGCGCCAGCGACGTCTCGGGCAAGGTGGACGGCAACACGCTGTCGTGGAAGCAGCAGATGACCTCGCCGATGCCGATGACGCTCGACATCACCGCGACGGTGGACGGCGACACGATCACCGGCAACGTCGGCGCCGGCGCCTTCGGCAGCTTCCCGCTGAACGGCACCCGCACCGCCTGACCGGCGCGCGCGAGCCGCACGACACGGCGCGGGTGGCGACGGGCCGCCCGCGCCCACCCCGTCATGCCGGACTTGTTCCGGCATCCAGGGTTCCGCGCGCCAAGCGACCGCGAGGCGCGCGGAACCCTGGACCCCGGAGTAAGTCGAAACCTCTGCGACAGCTCGAAGTCTCATTGTTCCCCGGCGAAGGCGGGCCCTTTGCAAAAGGCTACGCCGTGCTCCTGCGAAGGCAGGAGCCCAGCGTTGCAGATCCCATAAGGCGTTGATGTGCTGGGCCCTGGGCTCCTGCCTGCGCAGGAGCACGGCGAGGGCTCGATGCCGTTGCACCTGTTCTGCAAAGGCCCCGGCCTTCGCGGGACCTTTGCAAAGGGCTACGCCGTGCTCCTGCGTAGGCAGGAGCCCAGCGTTGCAGGTCCCATCAGGCGTTGTTCTGCTGGGCCCTGGCCTCCTGCCTGCGCAGGAGCACGGCGTGGGCTCGATGCCGTTGCACCTGTTCTGCAAAGGCCCCGGCCTTCGCGGGACCTTTGCAAAGGGCTATGCCGTGCTCCTGCGAAGGCAGGAGCCCAGGGTTGCAGGTCCCATCAGGCGTTGTTCTGCTGGGCCCGGGGCTCCTGCCCGCGCAGGAGCACGGCGAGGGCTCGATGCCGTTGCACCTGTTCTGCAAAGGCCCCGCCTTCGCCGGGGAAACGGTGACATTGTCCAGCGATCCACGACGTTCGCAGCGCTTTCGAACCAGTCCGGAGTGACGGCTGGTGTCCCCTCTCGACAACCACCTCCCGACCTTCGACAGTTGGCGCCAACCAACAAGGAGAGGCCGGTCATGATCCGCGTGCACCATCTGGAACAGTCGCGCTCGTTCCGCGTGCTGTGGCTGCTGGAGGAGCTCGGCCTCCCCTACGAGCTGGTCGAATACAGCCGCGATCCCAGGACCCGGCTCGCCCCGCCCGAGCTGGAACGCGTCAACGCGCTCGGCAAGTCGCCGGTGATCGAGGACGGCGACGTGACGCTGATCGAGTCCGGCGCGATCATCGACTATCTCATCCGCCGCCACGGCCACGGCCGGTTCGCGCCCGATCCCGCCGCCGCGGACTATGACCGCTACCAGATGTGGCTGCATTATGCGGAAGGGTCCGCGATGCTGCCGGTGATGCTCAACCTGTACGTCACCACCCGCGGCGGAGAGACGCCGCCGCTGCGCGCGCGGATCGACGACGAGCTGGTCCGTCACCGCGACTATATCGCCGCCACGCTGGCGACGAGCCCCTATGTCGTCGGGGCCGAGCCGACCGGCGCCGACGTCAACCTGGCCTTCGTCGCCGAACTGCTCGACGCCGCGGCACCCGGCGACGCGACGCCCGCGATCCAGGACTGGCTCGCCCGGCTGAAGGCGCGCCCGGCGTATCGGGCCGCGATCGCGCGCGGCGGCGACCCGGCGTTCCGTCGGTGAATTGACCGGCGTTGCCAGCGGTGTAGCGTGGCGCGGATGAACGATCCGACCACGCTCACCCGCCGCGCCACCCTCGCCACGCTCGCCGCCGGGGCCGCCTTCGCCGCCGCCCCGGTGCGCGCCGCCGCCGCGTCCGCCACCCCGGCCGATACGCTGCTCGACCGCTTCGCCTGGCAATTGCTCGAACTCGACCCGACGCAGGCGACCCGCCTCGGCGTCGACACCGGCGCGCACGCGGGCTTGCGCGGCGCGGCGGAGGATCGCACCCCCGCCGGCGTGGGGAAGCGCCGCCGCTTCCTGACCCAGGCTCTGGCGCAGCTCGCCCGCGTGCCGCGCACCGGGGTGGACGAGGCGACTCAGACCAGCCTGGCGGTCGCGGACAGCGCGTTCCGCACCGCGCTCGACGGCATGGCGCTCCCCTATGGCGACGTCACCATCGGCCAGTGGCGCAACACGCCCTATGTCGTGATCCAGAACGTCGGCGCGTGGCTCGACGTGCCGCAGCAGCTCGACGGCGATCAGCCGGTCGCGACCCGCGCCGATGCGGAGGCGTATCTGGCGCGCATGGCGGCGATGACGCAGCAGCTGGACGGCGAGACGACGCGCATCCGTGCCGCGCGCGCGCAGGGGCTCGTACCGCCGTCCTTCCTGCTCGACACCACGATCGCCGGCATGACGCGCACCATCGCGGAGGCGGCGAAGCCGGACGGCCCGCTGGTCGGCCCGCTGGCGCGCAAGGGCGCGGCGATCCCCGGCGACTGGACCGCCCGCGCGCAGCGGATCGTGACGGGCGCGATCGTCCCCGCGCTGGAGCGGCAGCTGGCGGAATTGCGCGCGCAGCGGGCCGTCGCGACCGACGCGCCGGGCATGGGCACGCGCCCGCACGGCCCCGAATGGTATGCCTGGGGGCTGCGCGCCAGCACGACGACGCGGCGCACGCCCGCGGACATGCATGCGCTCGGCCGCACGTTGCTGGTCGAACTGGGGGCGCAGATGGACGTGATCCTGCGCGGCTTCGGGCTGACGCAGGGGACGGTCGCCGAACGCGCCATCGCGCTCCAGAAGCGCCCCGACATCGCCTTCCCCGCGAACGACGCGGGCCGGCGCCAGATCGTCGCCTATATGCAGGCGCGCATCGATGCGATCCGCCCGCAGCTGCCGCGCGCGTTCCGCACGCTCGTCCCCGGCCGGCTGGAGATCCGCCGCATGCCGGAGGCGCAGGAGGCCGGCGCCCCCGCGGCCTATGGCGGTCCCGGCTCGCTCGACGGGTCGATCCCGGGCAAGGTGTGGGTCAATCTGGGCGATCCCACGATCCACAACCGCGTCACCATCCCCGATCTGGTCTATCACGAGGGGATTCCCGGTCACGTCTGGCAAGGCGAATATGCGCAGCAGCTGCCGCTGATCCGCTCGGTGCTGGCCTTCAACGCCTATTCGGAGGGATGGGCGCTCTATGCCGAGCAGCTGGCGGACGAACTGGGCATGTACGCCGACGATCCCGCCGGGCGGCTCGGCTACCTGATGGGGCTGTCGTGGCGCGCGGTGCGGCTGGTCGTCGACACCGGCATCCACGCGATGGGCTGGACCCGCCAGCAGGCGCGCGAAACCTTCATCGCGGCGACCGGCCTGCCGCAAAGCAACGCCTATAGCGAGGTCGACCGCTATTGCTCATGGCCGGGGCAGGCGTGCGGCTACATGCTCGGCCGGGTCGAGATCGTGGGCTTGCGCGACCGCGCGAAGGCGGCGCTGGGCGCGCGCTACGACCTGCGCGACTTCGATCAGGCGGTGGTCGGCGGCGGCAACGTGCCGCTCGACGTGCTGGGCGCGAACGTCGACCGCTATATCGCGCGGACGAAGGGGTGAGCTTCCGTCACGCTCGTCGCAGGCGCATCACAGCGCCCGCGCGTCGCCCTCCGCGTACAGATGCGTGCACAATTGCGCCTCGGGCGTATCGCCCGGCTCCAGCGCGGCGACCGTGACCCAGCCCTGCGCGCGCATCGCCGCGCCTTGCGCGGCGGGCGTGCCGAACGGCAGGAACAGCCGCCGTCGCGCGGCCACCGGCGGGTCGCCCAGCAGCCGGTCGGCGTAGAGCGAGAAGCCCGTCGCGGCTTCCTCCGCGCCGTCCTCGTGCACCACCATATAGGTGCCGCCGCGGCCCAGCTCCGCGCTTGACGTGCCGCCGAACAGCGAGAAGCCCAGCCACGTCTGATATTCGAACCCGTGCCGCTCGGTCGGGTCCAGCGTCATCGTCACGCGGTCGCCGACGACGGCCGCGATCGCCGCCAGCCCGTCGAGCCGCGAGGCGAGCGTCCCGTCGCGATCGAACGCGCGCAACCGCTCCAGCGCGGGGGCGAACGGGCCCGCCGCCTCCACCAGCGGCAGATAGTCCGGCGCCAGCGCCGCGACCCCCGCCGGCATCCTTCGCATCCAGCCGCTCGCGCAGCCGCTCCAGCACGTCCGCGCCGACCGGCAGCGGCCCGGCGGCGAGCGCATCGACCAGATCGGGCAGCGTGAAGTCGATCGACGGCGCCGGCACCGCCGCCGCCCCCAGCGCGTCGATCGCGACGGTGACGACCTCCTGCGCGGCGGCGACCGAATCGAGCCCGAACAGCTCCGCGCCGATCTGCCGCGTCTCGCGTGCGGGCGACAGTTGCGATGCGCGCAGCTTCAGCACCGATCCGGCGTAGCTCAGCCGCACCGGGCGCGGGTGGTGCGCCATCCGCGTCGCCGCGATCCGCGCCGCCTGCGCGGTCAGGTCCGGGCGGATCGCGAGCGTGCGCTGCGAAACCGGATCGACGTAGCGCACCGCATCGTGCAGCGCGCCGGCCTTCAACCGCGAGCCCAGCCCCTCGGCGAATTCGGCGAGCGGCGGGTCGACCCGCTCGTACCCGTGCGCATGGATCGCGGCGAGCACACGCGCCTCGACCGCGGCGGCGCCATCGGCGAAGGGGGGCAGCCGGTCGCGCAGACCCTCTGGCAACAGCGCGGTCATCGGGTCCATCCGTACACGTCCACCATTCCTTCGCAGCGCCGATGCCGCCATCGGCACGCGAGCGCTTGATCGGTGAGCGGATCGTCGTCAACCTCGATCACGACGGACCAACGTACAGGAGAGAACAGACCGATGACCGATCACGTTTCCGGCAAGAGCATCGTCATCACCGGCGCGGGCGGCGGCTTCGGCCGGCTGGTGGCGCAAAAGGCCGCGGCGCGCGGCGCGCGCGTCACCTGCGGCGACATCGATGCGGACGCCGCGCAGGCGACCGCGGATGCGATCGTCGCGGCGGGCGGCACGGCACAGGCGCTGGCGGCGGACGTCACCCAGCCCGATCAGGTGAAGGCGCTGGTGCAGGCCGCGGTGTCGGCGTACGGCGCGGTCGACGTGATGGTCAACAACGCCGGCATCATGCCGCTGGCGTTCTTCTCCGACCATCCCACCGCCCATGCCGCCTGGCTGAAGTGCATCGACATCAACATCAAGGGCGTGCTGAACGGCATGATCGCCGCGCATGATCCGATGATCGCGGCGGGGCGCGGGCAGATCGTCAACATCTCCTCGATCTACGGCAATTTCCCGGTCATCGGCGCGGCGGCGTACGGCGCCAGCAAGGCGGCGGTGAACTTCCTGTCCGAATCCTTCCGGCTGGAAACCCGCGGCAGGATCAAGGTGACGACGGTGAAGCCGACCGGCGTGCCCGCCACCGGACTGGGTGCCGGCGTCATCAACCGCGAGGCGGTCGTCGGCATCCTGGGCTACAACATGCCCGCCTACGGCGAGCTGGCGGCGGCGATGCGCGACGGCTCGGTCGCGCCGGAGAAGATGGATGCCGGGCAGATGGACTATCAGTCGCTCGCGCCCGAGCATATCGCCGATGCGGTCATCCACGCGATCGACCAGCCATGGGGCGTGTCGATCGGCGAAGTGACCGTCCGCGCCGCGGGCGACCATTTCATCCTGTGACCTGTCGGGTCGGGGGGCTGCCTCAGCCCCCCGACGTGTCCACCGATCCGCCGCCGCGCGCGGTCGCCATCGCCGCCACCGCCAGCGCGACCAGCCGGGGATAGGCAGCGGCGCGTTCGAGCGCGTGCGCGGAATTGGCGGTGCCGCGGATCGCGCGCCCCTTGATCCCGTGGAAGATCGCCGCCAGCCGGAAGAAGTTGAACGCGATGTAGAAAGCCCAGTGCGGGATGCCGTCGCGCCCGGTCCGCGCGCAATAGGCCGCGACATAGTCCGCCTCGGTCGGCAGTCCCAGCGCGACCGGATCGGCCCCGCCCAGCCCGGCGACGATGTCGGGCGGCATCCGGTACATCGTCGCATGATAGGCGAAATCCGACAGCGGATGCCCCAGCGTCGACAATTCCCAGTCCAGCACCGCCAGCACCTCCGGGCGGGTGGGGTGGAAGATCATGTTGTCGCAGCGGAAGTCGCCGTGGACGATCGCGGTTTCGTCGCCGTGCGGGATCGCGTCCGGCAACCACGCGATCAGCGCGTCCATGCCGTCGTCGCGCCCGGCGTCGGTGTCCTCCAGATACTGGCGCGCCCAGCGGGCGATCTGGCGCGCGAAGAAATTGCCCGGCCTGCCGTAATCCGCCAGCCCGACCGCGCCCGGGTCGACCTGATGCAGCGCCGCGATCGTCGCGTTCATCGCGTCGAAATAGGCGGCGCGCTCGCCTTGCGGCACCTCGGCGAAGCTCGCGTCCCAGAAGATGCGCCCGTCGACCAGCGCCATCACGTAGAAGGCGGTGCCGATCACGCCGTCGTCGTCGCACACGCCCAAGACCGGCGGCACCGGCACCGGCGTGGGAGCGAGCGCGCAGAGCACGCGCGCCTCGCGCAGCACGTCGTGCGCCCCCTTCACCAGCGCGCCCGCGGGCTTGCGGCGCAGCACGTAGCGCGCATCCGGCGTGGTCAGCCGATAGGTCGGATTGCTCTGCCCGCCCTTGAACTGCTCCACCGTCAGCGGGCCGGCGAAGCCCGCGACATTGTCCGCCATCCACCGTGCCAGCGCCGCCTCGTCGAAGCGGGTGCGGACTTCGGACGCGCCCTCGTTGGCGCCGGTATCGGCGCTCACCGCGGCGCCATCCGGATCGCGCCGTCCAGTCGCACGGTCTCGCCGTTCAGCATCGGGTTGGTGACGATGCTCTCGACCATCTGCGCATATTCGTCCGGATCGCCCAGCCGGCTGGGGAAGGGCACCTGCTGGCCCAGCGAATCCTGCGCCTCCTGCGGCAGCGACGCGAGCAGCGGGGTCAGGAACAGCCCCGGCGCGATCGTCATCACGCGGATGCCGTGGCGCGCGAACTCGCGCGCGATCGGCAGCGTCATGCCGACCACGCCGCCCTTCGACGCGGCATAGGCGGCCTGCCCGATCTGCCCGTCGAACGCCGCGACGCTGGCGGTGTTGACGATCACGCCGCGCTCCTCGCGCCCGATCACGTCGGCATCGTGGAGGCGCGCGGCGAACTTCGACAGCATGTTGAACGTGCCGATCAGGTTGATCGTCACGATCTTCGAAAAGTCGGCGAGCGGGATCGCCTTGCCGTCGCGCCCGATGACCTTGGCGGGCGGGCCGATGCCGGCGCAATTGACCAGGATGCGCGCCTTGCCGTTGACCGCCTCGGCCTCGCCGATCGCCGCTTCCACCGCCGCCTCGTCGGTCACGTCGACGCGCAGGAAGGTGCCGCCGATCGCGGCGGCGTGGCGTTCGCCCAGCTCGGCGTTTAGGTCGAAGATCGCGACCTTCGCCCCCGCCTTCGCCAGCCGCGCCGCGGTCGCCCCGCCCAGTCCCGATGCGCCGCCGGTGACGATGGCGGCCAATCCTTCGATCTTCATATCAACCCCTTCCTCAAGCGCCCCGTCATTCCCGCGAAGGCGGGAATCCGGAGCCGATGTCTTTGCGTATCCTGCACGAAGGTCAGCGCATCTGGATCCCCGCCTGCGCGGGGATGACGAGAATGGTCACAGCGCCCGCGCGATCACCATGCGCTGGATGTCCGACGTGCCCTCGTAGATCTGGCAGACGCGCACGTCGCGCGCGATCCGCGCCAGCCCGTATTCCTCCAGATAGCCGTAGCCGCCCAGCGTCTGGATCGCGCCGGACACGATCGCCTCCGCCGCTTCGGACGCGAACAGCTTCGCCATCGACGCTTCCGTCAGGCACGGCTCGCCCGCGTCCTTCATCGCCGCGGCGTGGAGCACCATGTGCCGCGCCGCCTCCAGCTTCGTCCACAGATCGGCCAGCCGGTGCCCGACCGCCTGATGCTCGATCAGCGGGCGGCCGAAGCTGTCGCGGTCCTTGGCATAGGCCGCGGCGATCTCCAGCGCGGCCTGCGCCATGCCCACCGCCTGCGCCGCGATGCCGATCCGCCCCGCCTCCAGGTTGGACAGCGCCAGCTTGTACCCGCCGCCCTCGTCGCCGAAGCGCAGCGCATCCTCCAGCAGCACGTCGTCGAAGCGGATCGCGCAGGTGTCCGACGCGGCCTGCCCCATCTTGTGCTCGACCTTGTCGACCGAATAGCCGGGGCGGTCGGTGGGGACCAGGAACCCGGTCAGCCCGCGCTTGCCCGCCGCCGGATCGGTCACCGCATAGACGATGGCGAGCCGCGCGATCTTGCCGCTGGTGATGAACTGCTTCGCGCCGTTCAGCCGCCATCCGTCGCCCTCGCGCACCGCGCGGGTGCGGATCGCGGAGGCGTCGGAGCCGGCGTGCGCCTCGGTCAGCGCGAAGGCGCCGATCGCGCGACCCGCGATCAGGTCGGGCAGGAAGCGCGCCTGCTGCCCGGGCGTCCCGGTCTTCAGCAGCCCGCCGACGATCAGGCTGTTCTGGATGCTGACGATCGTCGACAGCGCCCCGTCCGCGGCCGCGATCTCGATCAGCGCCAGCGCATAGGCGACATAGTCCATGCCCGCGCCGCCGGTGTCGGCGGGCGCGGTCATGCCCCACAGCCCCATCTCGCCCATCTCGGCGAACAGCGCATCGGGATAGCCTTTGGCGGCCTCGTGCGCGGCGGCGGCGGGGCGCAGCCGCTCCTGCGCGAAGGCGCGGATATGCTCGCGGATGGCGTTCTGGTCGTCGGTCAGTCGCATTCTGCCTCCAGGGGGCGATAAGGTAACGCGGGCCCGCCGCGCAGGCGGCACGTCCGTCGGATGACGCGTCGATCCGGGCTGACGACATCCCTGTCAACCGCCCCGCCGCGCGCCCGACCGCCTTGCCGCGCTAGAAAGACCCGAACGGCTAAGTCCAATCGATTATCGGGGGCGATTGATCGGGGATGCTGCTGAATGTCCAGCCCCATCCGCGGGCTGGCGGCGCGGCGCGGTCCGGTCCATGACGCTGCGGGCTCGCGGGGAGGATGACGATGCTGCTGCTGGACCGTCTGGAGGAGGAAGCGGATCGCCTCGCCGGTGCGCTCGCGCATCATCCCGCCGATGCGGTGCAGATCGAGACGTTCGAGCTGGCCTGGGCCGCCGCCGAGCTGCGCGCCGCGCGCGCAGGGCTGACCGCGACGACGCCGCTGGCCGCCGGTCTCGCCGCGGTGTTCGCCGCCGATGCGGCGGAGGCGGCGCTGATGCGGATCGAGGCGGTGGCGCGCTCGGCGGGCATGGCGCCCGCCCCGCTGCGTGACTGCGCGGCATGGGACGAGGCCCTGTCCGCCACCGGCGCGGCGACGCTGCGCCGCCTGGGCGCTGCCGTGATCGCGGCCGATGGCGAGGTGGACGAGATCGACATGGGGGAGGACGCGCGCCTCGCCCGCGACGCCTTCGCGCGGCTGGCGCAGGACGTGGTCGCGCCGCTGGCCGGGGCGATCCACCGCGACGACCTGACCGTGCCGGAGGCGATCCTGCGGCCGATGCGCGACATGGGCGCCTTCGGCCTCGCCATTCCCGAGGCCTATGGCGGGGTGGCCGGTGAGAGGGGCGGGGGGGGCGAGGTCACGATGGTGGCGGTGACGGAGGTGCTGTCGGAGGCGTCGCTCGCCGCCGCGGGCAGCCTCATCACCCGGCCGGAGATCCTCAGCCGCGCGCTGCTCGCGGGCGGGACGGAGGCGCAGAAGCGCGCCTGGCTTCCCCGCATCGCCCGCGGCGAGCCGCTGTGCGCGATCGCCATTACCGAGCCGGATTTCGGCTCCGACGTGGCCGGGCTGCAATTGCGCGCGACGCGGGTCGCGGGCGGCTGGCGGCTCGACGGCGCGAAGACGTGGTGCACCTTCGCGGGGAAGGCGGGGCTGCTGATGGTGGTGGCGCGCACCGGCGGCGCGGGGCACCGCGGGCTGTCGCTGATGATGGTGGAGAAGCCCGCCGACGACGGCCACCGTTTCGCGCACGACCAGCCGGGCGGCGGGCGGCTGGAGGGGCGCGCGATCCCCACGATCGGCTACCGCGGGATGCATTCCTTCGACCTGTCCTTCGCCGGCTGGTTCGTCCCCGACGACCATGTCGTCGGCGAGGAGGGGGGCGTCGGGCGCGGCTTCTACCTGACGATGGCTGGGATGACCGGCGGGCGGATGCAGACCGCGGCGCGCGCGTCGGGCGTGATGCGCGCGGCGTTGCGCGCCGCCTGCGGCTATGCCCGCGACCGCCGCGTGTTCGGCGCGCCGCTTGGCCATTATGCGCTGACGCAGGCCAGGGTCGCGCGGATGGCGGCGCGCGCGCTGGCGTGCCGGCGGCTCGCCTTCGCGGTCGCGCAAGGCGGCGACGGCGCGACCGCCGCGGTCGACGCCGCGCTGGCCAAGCTGATCGCGTGCCGCTCGGCGGAGATGGTCACGCGCGACGCGCTCCAGATCCACGGCGGCATGGGCTATGCCGAGGAGAGCGCGGTCAGCCGGCTGTTCGTCGATGCGCGCGTCCTGTCGATCTTCGAAGGGGCGGAGGAGACGCTGGCGCTGAAGGTCATCGGCCGCGCGCTGCTCGACCGCGCGCGCTAGCCCTTTACCGCCTGGATCACCTCGACGCCGGCATCGTCGATCCGCACCGCGGTCAGCACGCCCGTCTCGTACGCGCCGGTGTCCAGGCCGATGCGATGCGGCAGCACGGCCGCGCGCCCGTCGATCCAGCTGTGCCCGTGGACGATCACCGCCGCGGCCGGGCGCGGATGATCGAGGAAGTCGCCGCGGATCCACAGCAGGTCGTCCGCCACCTGATCCGCCAGCGCGACGCCGGGCCGCACCCCGGCATGGACGAAGGCATAGTCGCCGATCTCCACGCTCAGCGCCAGCGCGCGCAGCGTGCGGTCGTGCGCGGCGGGCATCACGTCCAGCACGCGGTCGCGCAGCGCGATCATCGCGGCGGGATCGTCATGCTGCTCGGGCACGGCGATGCCGTAGGACAGCAGCGTCTCGCGCCCGCCGAAGCGCAGCCACGGCGTATGCGCCAGCGGATCGTCGAGGAAGGCGCGGAACATCGCCTCGTGATTGCCGTCCAGCGCGGTGACGTCGACCGTGCCCGACCGCAGCAGCCAGGTGACCGCATCCAGCACCCGCGCGCTGTCCGGCCCGCGGTCGATATAGTCGCCGCACAGGATCACGCGGGGCGCCCTCTCCGGCTCGCGCTCCGCGGCGTCGCGGCGGATCTCGGCGAGCAGCGCGTGGAACAGGTCGTAGCACCCGTGCACGTCGCCCACCGCATAGACGGTCGCACCGCCGGTGGTCGCACCGGCGCGCGCGTCGTGCCGCTCGCGTCGGATCGCGATCACGCCGGCGGCATCCGCTCGTCCGCCGCGGCATCCTCCGCCAGGTCGAACAGGTCGGCCGCGATCATGCCGTAGAGGCGCAGCGCCTCGCGCGGGCGGCGCTCGGCCAGGTCGCGCGCGCGCAGCCATTCGTCGCGATACTCGCGCAGCATGCGCGGCGGCACGCCGGCGCGGGTCGCCGCCCGATAGGCGCGCGCCACCTCGCCATCGGTTTCGTAGACCCGGACGTTGAGGCAATCCACCTCGCCGAAGCACCGCATCCGCGCCGCGCGCACCGGCGGCGCATAGGTGGCGGGTGCCGGTGCGGGCGCGGGGGCGGCCTCGGGCACCGGCACCGCCGCCGCGAAGGCCGGCGGCGCGGCGCGTGGCACCACCACGGCGGGCGCGGGCGTCTCGCCGCGCGTGTCGTCCGGAACGTCCGGCGCGGCCACCGGCGGCAGCGACACCGGCGCGACCGCGGTGGGGGCGAGCGCGGCGGCACGCGGCGGCGCGGCCCTGAGCGGGGCGCTGAGCGGGGCGCTGCGCGCGGCGCGCGTCGGCGCAGGCGGGCTGGTCGCCGCGGGTCCGACCGCATCCCGCCCCAGCATCACGCCCCCCGCGACCGCCACGCCCAGCGCGCCGACGAACAGCGCCGCCATCCCGGCGCGCCTCCCCGGCCGGGCCGGCGGCGGCGGCGGCGCGGTCGCCCGCGGCGTCGCGATCCGCGGCCCCTCGCCGAAGATCGCGGCCATCTCCTGCGCCGCCGCCGGGCGGGCGGCGGGGGCGGGGGCAGCGCGGTGATCGTCGTTCATGGTCGTCGCCTTTCGCCGCGCGGGATGCGGGAACGGCGCTGAACCCTTGCTGTATCCCCTGACGCTAGGCCGCCATCTCCAGCCGCACCGGCAGCGCGCGGATGCCGCTGACGAACGCGGACTCGGTATAGAGCGCCGGTCCGTCCGGCCGGACCGCGGACACGTCGCGCGCGAAGGCGCGGAAGAACGCCTCGATCTCCAGCTTGGCGATGAACTGCCCCAGGCACTGGTGCGGCCCGTAGCCGAAGGCGAGGTGGTTGTTGGGCGAGCGATCGGGGACGAAGGCCTGCGCGTCGGGGAACACCGCCTCGTCGCGCGTCGCCGCGCCGTAGTTCAGCATGACATGGTCGCCCGCGCGGATCGTCACCCCGTCGATGTCGTAATCGGCGAGCGCAGTGCGGAAGAAGTGCTTGACCGGCGCGGTATAGCGGATCGCCTCGTTGGCGAACGACTTCACCAGCGCGGGCTCGCTCCGCAGCCGCTCCAGCAGCGCGGGATCGTCTGCCAGCGCCTTGATCCCGCCGACGATTGATGCCGCTGTCGTGTCGTGTCCCGCGGTCGCCACGATGACGTAATAGCCCAGCCGCTCGCGCGGGGTCAGCGCCTTTTCGCCCGGCAGCCCGCGCGCGATCAGCGTGCCGACATCGTCCTTCGGGTTCGCCAGCTTCTCGTCGTTCACCCGGTCGAAGAAGGCGGCATATTCCTGCACCACGGTGGTCAGATGCTCGACCAGCGTCATGCCCGGACGGCGCACGGCGGGATCGCTGGCGCCGAAGATCTCGTGCGTCAGCTTCAGCATCCGCGCCTCGTCCTGCGCATCGATGCCCAGGATCGTCATCGCCACGCGCAGGGGATACCAGAACACGACGTCCGCCGCGATGTCGCACGCCCCGCCGGGGAAGGTGCGCAGCCGCGCGACGAAATCGTCGGCCAGCCCCTCGACCATCGCCTCCAGCCGCCGCAGGTTCTTCGGCAGGAAATAATCCTGCGTCATCGTCCGCAATTCCTGGTGGCGCGCACCGTCGATCGCCACCAGCGATTCGACCCCCGCCTCGAAGCCGAAGAAGTGCCGGTTGGCCTCCTCCATCTCGATCGACATCAGCGTGTTGCGCGGCCCCGCGGCGAAGATGTCGGCGCGCCGCTCCACCTCGCGGATATGCGCATGGCGGGTCAGTACCCAGAAGGGGCGGATCCCCTCCGGCGTGGCGCGCGCGACCGGATGCCGGTCGCGCAGCCACGTGAAGAACGCCTGCAACCGTGCCTGATCGCCGTACAGCGTCGGGTCGGCGATCTGGTTGACGTCGAAGGCGTCCATCACG
Organism: Sphingomonas adhaesiva; assembly: GCF_036946125.1. Taxonomy (NCBI): domain Bacteria; kingdom Pseudomonadati; phylum Pseudomonadota; class Alphaproteobacteria; order Sphingomonadales; family Sphingomonadaceae; genus Sphingomonas; species Sphingomonas adhaesiva. Next base: position 2,268,531 of record NZ_JAQIJT010000002.1, on the reverse strand, counting down.
TGTCTCCCCCGTTAAGCGATCCGTCGAGCGATCCGTCAGAAGGTGGCGCGCAGGCGGATGCCATAGGTGCGCGGCGGCGCCAGATAGGCGTTCTCGTCCCCGGTCTGGAGCGGGGTGTTGAACGACTGCGTGGGGTAGATTTCGTTGGTCAGATTCTGCCCGAACGCCTCGACGCTCAGCCCCGAGGCCAGCTTCAGCCCCAGATTGGCGTTGATGACGTGGACGTCGCCGCGCTCCGCGCGCGAGGCGGTGCTGATGAGCTGGCGCCCGCTGTACTGATACTGGACGCGCGCGGTCAGGTTGACCTCGTCGGTGATCGGCTGGTCCAGGTTCAGCGTCGCATTGCCCTGGAACTTCGGCGCGAAGCGGAAGCGCGACCCCGACAGCACCGCGTCGATAGCGGGATCGACGCCGTATTGGGCGTGCGGCAGCCACGTGCCGTCCAGCCCCAGCGTCAGCGCCGGCGTCAGCTGGAACAGATTCTCGATCTCGACGCCGTAATCGGTCGCGGACCGCGCGTTGAGCACGGTGAAGCGAAGCCCGACGAACTGCGCCACCTGCACGTCGGAGATGTCGTAATAGAAGAACGACACGTTGGTGCGCGCGCGGCGGTCGAGATATTCGAACTTGCCGCCGATCTCGTACGCATTGACCGTCTCCGGCTTGTACACCGGGCTCAGCGGCGCGGTCACCGTCTGGCCGGGGTTGAGCGCCAGGACGAGCCCCTGCAGCGCCGCGGGCAGCGCGGCGAACTCGGTCGGGTTGTTGAGCAGGGTGCCGCCGCCGTTGGCGTCGATGTTGACGCCGCCGGCCTTGAAGCCGCGGTTGTACGTCGCGTACAGCATCACGTCGTCGACGGGGCGATATTGCAGGCCGAGCGTGCCGCTGAACGCCTTGTCGGTGGTGGAGCGGTCGTAGCTGGGGCCGGGCGATACGCCCAGGACGCGGAACACCGCATTGGGCCGCGGGTCGTAGAAGCCGTAGCGGAAGGCGCCCTGCTTCTCCTCGACCGAATAGCGGATGCCCGCGATCACGTTGAAGCGATCGCCCAGCTTCGCGTCGAAGTGCGCGAACCCGGCATAGGATTTCGACCGGCCGCCCATGATCTCGTTGGCGACGCGCCCCGGAACCGCGGAGACCGTTCCGGCCGGCAGGCCAGCCGCGCCCAGCAGCGTGCTCCAATAGGCCTGCGCCTGCGTGCCCCAGAACAGGTCGCGCGACATCGACAGCCTCTCGTCGGAGAAGAAGCCGCCCAGCACGAAGTCGGCGTTCAGCGCCTCGACCTTGCCGTTATAGGTCAGCTCCTGCGAGAAGAATTTGCTCTTGAACCCTTCGTCCAGGCTCAGGATGCTGGCGCCGGAGAAGTCCGCATCGGCGTCGGTCTGCTTCATGTTGAAGCGGCGCAGCGCGGTCACCGACCGGATTTCGCCATTGCCCACGCCCAGCGTGACCAGCGCGGTGCCGCCCCAATCCTCGATCCGCTGGCCGCCGTTGGTGTTGAGCGAGGCCTGGAAATCCTCCAGCCGGCGCGACGGCACGCGGCGGCCGTTGGCGAGTGTCAGCGCATCGACCAGCGGCTGCGTCGGGCCGTTGATGAAATCGCTGGTGGCGTAGCAGCAATTGCCCTCGCTGAACGAATAGTCGCCGATCAGCCGGATCGACAGGTTCGCGCCCGGCTCGAACAGCAGCTGCGCCTTCAGCGCCTGGCTGGAATCGTTGTTCAGCGGCCGGCCGGTGGTGGGGTCGGTGTAGAAGCCGTCGCGCTTGCCCGCCAGCCCGGCGATGCGGAACGCCGCATTCTCGCCCAGCGGCACCGATACGGCGGCGCGCGCCAGCACGGTGTCGTAATTGGCATAGCTCAGGTCGACCAGCCCCTCGGTCCGGTCGATCGCCGGCTTGGTGGAGGTCAGCAGCAGCGCGCCCGCGGTGGTGTTCTTGCCGAACAGCGTCCCCTGCGGTCCGCGCAGGACCTGGAGGTTGTCGATGTCGAGGAAGTTCTGAAGCGCCGACGCCGCGCGGCTGCGATAGACGCCGTCGATGAAGACGCCGACCGAGCCCTCGAAGCTGCGACTGTTGCCGGTCGTGCCCAGCCCGCGGATGATGACGTTCGCGGACGAGGTGGAGATGTTCGTCACGCGGAAGCTGATGCTGGGGCTGATCGCCTGGATGTTGGAGACGTTCTCCACCCGCGCGGTCGCCAGCGCGTCCGCATCCGCCGCGGTGATCGCGATCGGCACGTCCTGGATGTTCTCGTTACGCCGCTGCGCGGTGACGACGATGTCCTCCAGCCCGCCCGACGAACGCTGATCGGCGGCGGCGGCGGTGGAGGCGGCGGCGGCGGTGGTGCTCTGCGTGGTCTCGGCCGCCGCCGGGGTCTGCGCCAGTGCCGGCTGTGCCAGGGCCACGGGGGCCAGCATCACCGGGGCGGCAGTCGCCAGCAAACGCCACGTCATGAACGCCATCGTCATCTCTCCCATCGCTCCTCTGGCCTCGCCGGACCATTTCACGCGGTGCGTAAACCGGATGCGAATATGAAACAAGTGTATCTTATCGGATGGCCGTTGCGTGCGCGGCATCACGATGTAGGCTGGCGGCAATGACGACGGGGGCCGTGGGGAGGATGGACGAGCGCCAGCGCAAGACGCGCTGTGCGCTGCACGAGGCGCTGGGGCGACTCGTGAACCGGATGGACTATGCCGACATCGGGGTCAGCCTGCTGGCGCAGGAGGCGGGCGTCGGGCGACCGACCTTCTATCGTCATTATGCCGGCGTCGACGCGCTGCTGGTCGATCGGCTGCGCGAGGATCTCGACCGGCAGCGCGAATGGGCGGCGCGGCTCGTCGCCAGTGACATTCCCCTGCGCGAGGCGCATCTGGCGGTGTCGCGCTACGCGCTGGAGCTGATCGCGACGCAGCCGCGCCTGTACCATGCGCTGCTGAACGGGTCGGCGGGCACCAACGCGGTGACGCTGTTCAAGGATCAGATCGCGCGGTTGCCGACGATGGCCCCCTATCTGGCGCAGGCGGACAGGGCGGGCTCGGCCGGGCTGGCGGTCGGCGTCATCGCCGGCGCGGTCAGCGGGTTCCTGCTCGCCTGGATCGAATCGGGGCTCACCCCGCCGCCCGCGCGCGCGGCCGAGCTGATGGTCGACTTCCTGCAACTGTAACGCCTGCGTCGGCGCCAACATCGGGCACCGTGCGCCTGCCCCGTGCGGCCGGATCGCGACGCTTTCGCGCGGTTTTTCGTCGTCGCGGCGTCGCTGCGGCACCGCTGCGTGCCAACATTGCCAACATCCGCCGCGCGGACATGCTATCGACGGGGAAAATGGGGGAAGTCCGATGCGCCGTCCGATCCTGTCGCTGCTGCTCGCCGCCGCTGCGTCCGCCACTGGGCCCGCCGCCGCGCAGGAGGCGATGCACGACGGCATGAACCATGCCGACACGACCGCGCCGAAGACGCCGCGGATCATGGCGGGCTACGGCAACGGCGGCTTCCTGATCTCGACCAGGGTGCCGGGCGCGCAGGCGTATTTCGACAACGGCATGCAGCTGGCGCACGCCTTCGCGCACAAGGCCGCGATCGCCGCCATGGCGGAGGCGGTGCGGCAGGACCCGGCCTGCGCCATGTGCCTGTGGGGACAGGCCTGGGCATCCGGCCCGACGATCAACTTCGGCAAGACGCCCGAGGAACTGGCCCCGCTCGCCGCCATGGCCGACCGGGCCGCCGCGCTCGCGAAGGACCGCGGCACCGACCGCGAGCGCGCGCTGATCCGCGCGCTCCAGCTGCGCTACGCCGACGGCGGCGGCGGGAAGCCGGGCGACCTCGCCTTCGCCAAGGCGATGACGACGCTCGCCGCGCGCTATCCGGCCGATGACGAGATCGCGGTGATCGCCGCCGACGCCTGGCTGATGACCGAGGCGAAGACGCCCGGCGACTGGAGGCTGAACGCCGAGCTGGCGATGCCGCTGCTGGAGGGGGTGCTGAAGCGCCATCCCGACGACACCCCCGCCATCCACTTCTACATCCACGCCACCGAGGTGGCGGGGACGCCCGCGCTGGCGGAGCGCTACGCCGATCGCCTCGCCGCGCTGGCGCCGCGCGCCAGCCACCTGGTCCACATGCCCAGCCACACCTATTATTGGGTCGGCCGCTATCAGGATGCGGCCGACGCGAACGTGCGCGCGGTGCAGATCGGCCTCGACAATGCCCGCGAACTGGGGCTGCCGCCGCCCGACGGCGTATGGGGGCTGCCCTATCACGTCCACAACGTCACCTACGGGCTGGGCGGCGCGCTGGAGGCGGGCGATGCGACGACCGCGCTGGCGCTCGGCCGCCCGCTGGTGCTGCGCTCGCAGACTCGCGACGCGGCCGCTCCCTTCAGCCAGGTGATCGCCGCCAGCGGCTATTTCGCGATGGCGCGCTTCGCCGATCCGGGCGAGGTGCTGGCGCTGCCGCAGCCCCGATTGCCGGTGCTGACCAACGCGTGGCACTATGCCCGCGGCGAGGCCAGCGCCCGCCGCGGCGACGCCGACGGCGTCCGGCGCGAGGCCGCGGCGATCGTCGCACCCGCCGGTGCGCTGAGCGACGACGACGGCTCGCGGCAGGCGTTGCAGCTGACCTTCATCGCGCGCGGCGTCCTGGCCGGACGCGCCGCGATGCTCGACCGCCGCCCGCGCGACGCCGCCATCGCCTTCCAGCAGGCGGCCGACGTGCAGGAGGGCGAGGAATTCTCGCTGCTGACCGATCCCCCGGGCTGGTATTATCCGGTCCGCCGCGACGTGGCCGCGGCGCTGCTGGCGGCGGGCGACCGCGAGGGCGCGCGCGTGCAGGCGCAGCGCGCGCTCGCCTATCGTGCGAAGGACCCCGAAACGCTGGCCTTGCTGCGGCAACTCGGCAAATAGGCCGCATGACCGACGCGCCGCATATCCTGACGTTGTCCTGCCCCGATCAGCCCGGCATCGTCGCGCGCGTGACCGGGCTGCTGTTCGAGGGCGGCGGCAACATCCGCGAAGCCGCGCAGTTCGAGGATCCCGATACCGGCCAATTCTTCATGCGCGTCGTCTTCACGCTGGAGGAGGCGCGGTCGACCGCGCTGACCGAGCGGTTCGGCGCGCTGGCGCACCGGCATCGCATGATATGGGCGGTGCGGCGGGCCGACCGGCGGCGCAAGGTGCTGATCCTGGTGTCGAGGTTCGATCATTGCCTGGCCGACCTGCTCTATCGCTGGCGTATCGGCGAACTGGCGATGGACGTGGTCGGCATCGTCTCCAATCACGCGGTGGAGGCGTTCGCGGGGCTCGACCTGGGCGGGGTGCCGTTCCACCACCTGCCGGTCACGCCCGCGACCAGGGCCGCGCAGGAGGGGCGGATCAAGCAGGTGGTGGACGACACGGGCGCGGAGCTGGTCGTGCTGGCCCGCTATATGCAGATCCTGTCGGACGATCTCGCCGCGTTCCTGACGGGCCGGTGCATCAACATCCACCACAGCTTCCTGCCGGGCTTCAAGGGCGCGAAACCCTATCATCAGGCGCACGCCCGCGGGGTGAAGATGATCGGCGCGACCGCGCATTACGTCACCGCGGACCTCGACGAAGGCCCGATCATCGCGCAGGACGTCGAGCACGTGACCCATGCGGACTCCCCCGACACGCTGGTGCGCAAGGGCCGCGACATCGAGCGCCGCGTGCTGGCGCGCGCGGTGCGCCACCATCTCGCCGATCGCGTGCTGCTCAACGGCGACAAGACCGTCGTCTTCACCGACTGATGACCGTCCCGACCCGTGACGCCGCGGCGGCGCTGGATGCCGCCGATCCGCTACGCCGCTTCCGCGACGCCTTCGCGCTGCGCGAGGGGTTGCTGTACCTCGACGGCAACTCCCTGGGCGCGCTGCCGCGGGCGACCGCCGCGCGCATCGCGGACACGGTGACGCGGGAATGGGGCGAGGGGCTCATCACGTCCTGGGTCGATGCCGACTGGGTCGGCGCACCGCGGCGGATCGGCGACAAGATCGCGCGCCTGCTGGGAGCGACGCCGGGGGAGGTGATCGTCGCGGACTCCACCTCGGTCAATCTGTTCAAGGCGCTGACCGCCGCCTTGTCGCTGCGCCCCGGGCGGTCGGTGATCCTGTCGGAGCGCGGCAATTTCCCCACCGATCTGTATATGATGCAGGGGATCGCGGCGTTCAGCGGCGGGCGCATCCGCGTCGAGGCGGTGGATGCCGATGCGGTGCTCGACCGGCTGGGCGACGACGTGGCGGTGCTGCTGCTGACGCAGGTCCATTACAAGTCCGGGCGGATGCGCGACATGGCTGCGGTGACGCGGCGCGCGCACGAACGCGGCGTGCTGACCGTCTGGGACCTGAGCCACAGCGCGGGCGCGGTGCCGGTCGACCTGAACGGCGCGGGCGCCGATTTCGCGGTCGGCTGCGGGTACAAGTTCCTGAACGGCGGCCCCGGCGCCCCCGCGTTCGTCTATGTCGCCGCGCGGCATCAGGGCGCGGCCGTGCCGGTGCTGTCGGGCTGGTTCGGCCATGCCGCCCCGTTCGCCTTCGAAGACGACTACCGCCCCGCCGCGGGGATCGAGCGGTTCCTGTGCGGCACGCCGCCGGTGCTCGGACTGGCGGCGCTGGAGTGCGGCGTCGACCTGATGGCGCAGGCCGACATGGGCGAGGTCCGCGCAAAGTCCGTGGCGCTGGGCGAGCTGTTCGTGCAGGCGATGGACGCGCGCTGTGCCGGCATGGGCTTCACCCTGGTCAGCCCGCGCGACGCGCGCTCGCGCGGCAGCCACGTCTCCTACGCCCATGCGCACGGGTACGAGATCATGCAGGCGGCGAAGGCGCGCGGGTTGATCGGCGACTTCCGCGCGCCCGACATCCTGCGCTTCGGGCTGACGCCCCTGTACCTGCGCCATGTCGACATGCTCGACGCGGTGGAGGTGATCCGCGACATCTGCGTCACCCGGGCGTGGGACCGCCCCGAATATCGCGAGCGTGCCGCGGTCACCTGACGATCAGAATTCGGTCCAATCCTCGTCAGCGGGGGCGAGGGCCGCATTGCCGACCGTGCGCAGCTGCACGGGCGCGGCGGCGCGCTGCGGGGCAGGGCTCTTAGGGGCAGGGCGGGGCGCGGGGGCGCTCGGCCGCACCGCGACCGGGCGGGGTGCGTCGTCGCCGATGCGGAAGCGCGCGATCTGGCTCGCCATCGTGTCCGCGTCGGCGGCCAGGCTGCGCGCCGCGGCGGTCGCCTGTTCGACCATCGCGGCATTCTGCTGCGTGACGCCGTCCATCTCGCTGACCGCGGTATTGACCTGCTGAAGCCCGGTGGCCTGCTGATCCGCGGAGGTCGCGATCTCGGACACCAGCGCATCGATCTCGTCGATCCGCTCGATGATGCGGCTCAGGGCTGCGCCGGTTTCGCCGACCAGCCGAACGCCCTCGCCGACATGTTCCGACGAGGCGGTGATGCGCGCCTTCACGTCCTTGGCGGCATCGGCGGAGCGCTGCGCCAGCGCGCGCACTTCGCTCGCCACCACCGCGAACCCCTTGCCCGCATCGCCTGCGCGCGCCGCCTCGACTCCCGCGTTGAGCGCCAGCAGGTTGGTCTGGAACGCGATGCCGTCGATGACGCTGATGATCTCGGAAATCTCGCCCGACGTCCGCTCGATCCCGCTCATCGCTCCCACCGCGTCGCGCACGATCGTGCCGGAGCGGCGCGCCTCCGCGGTGGCGCTCGATACCGCGCTGTTGGCCTGATCCGCGCGGGCGGCGGTCGACTTCACCGTGGCGGTGATCTGATCCATCGCGGCGGCGGTTTCCTCCAGGCTGGCGGCCTGCTGCTCGGTCCGCTGCGACAGTTCGTCGGAGGCCTGGCGGATGTCGCCGGCGCCGCCGTTGATGTTGCTCGCGGCCTGGACGACGCTGCTGAGCGTGGATTGCAGCGTCGCGACCGCGAGGTTGAAATCGTCCTTGATCCGCGCGAACGGTCCGCCCAGATCGGCGTCGATCCGCGTGACAAGATCGCCCTCGGCGAGCCGGGTCAGCGCCTGGCCGACGCTGGCGACGACCAGATGCGTCTGCTCCGCCTTTGCCTGTTCGGCCGCGGCCAGCTGATCGCGCAGCTGCCCGGTGGCCAGCGACAGCTGCCCCAGCTCGTCGCGCCGCCCGGTGGCGGGCATGGTGACGTCCAGCTCGCCCGCGGTCATGCGACGCACGACCCCGACCAGCGTGGTCAGCGGGGCGACGACGTGGCGGCGGCACAGCAGGCCGATCGCGATGACCAGCGCCAGCGTGGCGCCGGCGGTGATCGCCAGCAGGATGTTGGCCAGCGTCGCGGTGGCCGCGGCGCTGTCGTCCACCTCGACCAGATGCTGCTCGATCGAGTCGGACAGCGTCTCCATGCCGCCTTCCAGCTTCTCGAAGGCGGTCAGGAACCGCGGCAGCAGCGTCGACGCGCGTGCCGGGTCGCTGGTCGCGGCCTGCGCGATCGCATTCGCGGTGGCGATATAGTCGTCCACCATCGGCTGGATCGCGCGGGCCTGCTCCGTCACCCTCGGCGCGGCGGCATAGGCGGCGTCGGCGGTCAGGGAGGTACGCAGCTGTTCCGCATCGGTTTCCAGCGCCTTGCGGTTGGCCGCCAGATCCAGATCGCCGGAGCCCGCCGCGCGCAGGATTGACAATACGTCGCCGCGCACCGCGTCGTGCATCATGTCCGCCGTCATGTGATTGCGCAGCAGCTTCGACGCGTCGGCCAGCTGGCCGCGCGCCTTCGCCTGCTGATCGTTGGACCACAGGCTGCTGCCGCCGGATACCAGAAGCAGGCCGATGATCGCCGCGATCGCCGCCATCATCATGCGGTTGATTGATTGCACCTTGAGCCTCCCGAGCCTCTGATGAGCAGGCTGCCTAGGGCAAGGGGGTATAATAGTTGGTTACCATCGGTATCCACCATATCCGGTCCGGCGATCAGCCGTGCCCGGTGGCGGGGCCCAGACGGTCGATGAAGCGGCGGGCGCCGTCGCGCCGGTCGCCGGGGCGCGCGAGCGCGATCAGGCGGGTCACGGCGGTCCATCCCTCCACCTTGTGCGACTGCATGGCGCCGCCGCCGCTGTCGCCGAACCAGCCGAGATCGATCGCGCACCAGCCCAACTGCGCGCATTGTCGCGCCACGGAGCGGGCGTCCCCTTCCGGCAAGGAGCGTAACGTGGCGCCCGATTGCAGCAGCACCCGCCCGACTCCTTCCGCTACGCCGACACCGTGCGACCGATCGATCATCCCGACGGGCATATCGCGCAGCGCCTCCGCCGTGACGGGCCCGTCGGCGTGCGCCAGCGGATGCGTCACGGGGATCCACAGCGCCAGCGGGCGCTCGGCCAGGATCCAGCCGATCGCGCCCCGCGCGTCGATGCCGCCGCGTTCGTCCTCCGCGAAGTCGAGCAGCAGCGCCACGTCGATGTCGCCACGATCCAGATCGTCGTGCAATTGCGGCGGGCTGCGGCGCAGCACCCGCAGCGGAACGTCGGGTTCGTCATGCCGGAACGAATCGATGACCGCATTGCGCTCCGCGATGTCGCCGGTGAAGTGCGCGGCGCCGATGCGCAGCTGGTTGAGCCGTATCTCGCGCGCGGCATTGTTGGCCCAGTCGGTTTCCGTCACCAGTCGCCGCGCGCGGTCGATGAACAATCGCCCCTCCGGCGTCAGAGCGACGGTGCGGCTCGACCGTGCGAACAGCGCGAAGCCCAGCCGCCGCTCGAATTCCTTGATCTGCGCGGACAGCGCGGGCTGGCTGACGTGCAGCACCTCCGCCGCGCGGCTGAACGAGCCGGTGTCGGCGACCGCGATGAACGCGCGATAGGGGCGGGCGTCGAGATCCATCGCGATCGTCCATAAGCAAGTTGGATCGACAGGCGAAAGATCGGATATTGGACGGCGCGCCGGCGACACCGCAATTTCGCACGGTGGAGAGATATCGGACATGAGCAGCGCGGAGATGGCCCACGACCGCGAGGCGTGGGCGGAACTGATCGATCTGGAGCGGCTGGCGCGCTGGATGGATTCGCGCGGGCTGGGCACCGGCGCCGCGATCGAGGAGCCCGAAACGCTGGGCGGGGGCACGCAGAACATCCTGTTGCGTTTCCGCCGCGCCGGTCGCGTCCATGTCCTGCGCCGCCCTCCGCGCCGGCCCCGCCCGGAAAGCGACGAGGTGATGCGGCGCGAGATGAAGGTGCTGGCCGCGCTGGCCGGCTCCGACGTGCCGCACCCCGGCTTCATCGCGGGAGAAGGCGATCCCGCGGCGCTCGGCACCGCCTTCTACCTGATGGAGCCGGTCGCGGGGTTCAACCCGACGCAGGGGCTGCCGCCCTATCACGCCGGCGACCCGGCGGTGCGGCGGCGGATGGGGGAGGCGATGGTGGATGCCATCGTCGCTTTGTCGCGGATCGATCCCGACCGGGTTGGCCTGTCGGACCTGGGCAAGCTGGACGGCTGGGTCGAGCGCCAGGTGCCGCGCTGGCGCGCGCAGCTCGACGGCTATGCCAAGTTCGAGGGCTGGAGCGGGCTGGCCGCGCTGCCCGACGTGGATGCGATCTGTTCGTGGCTGGAGGCCAACCGGCCGGCGACGATCCGGCCGGGGTTGATCCACGGCGACTTCCACCTCGCCAACGTGATGTTCGCACCGGACGCGCCGGAGCTGGCGGCGGTGGTCGACTGGGAACTGGCGACGCGCGGCGATCCGCTGCTCGATCTCGGCTGGCTGACCGCGACGTGGCGCGACCCGGCGGAGACGGAGCACCGCGTGGCGGTCACGCCCTGGGACGGCTTCCCGACGCTGGCGGAGATCGTCGACCGCTATCTGGCGGCGACCGGGCGCAGCGCGGCGGAGGCGCGCTGGTACAGCGTGCTGGCGCCGTTCAAGCTGGGCGCCATCCTGGAGGGGAGCCACGCCCGTGCCTGCGCCGGGCTGACGCCGAGGGCGATCGGCGACCAGCTCCACAGCCATACCATTGCGCTGTTCGACCGCGCGTTGCGCCGGATCGACCAGCCGATCGTCTGATCGAAAGGAACCCGCCATGGACTTCGACTGTAGCGAACGAACACGCGACCTGATCGCCCGGCTCGACACCTTCATGGAGGAGCACGTCTATCCGGTCGAACGCGAGCGGCACGAATTCGTCATCGACCCCGCCAACCTCTGGAAGGAGTGGCCGGGGCTGGAGGCGCTGAAGGAGAAGGCGCGCGAGGCGGGGCTGTGGAACCTGTTCCTGCCGCACGAATACGGTCACTGGTCGCCGGGGCTCACCAACCTGGAATATGCGCCGCTGGCCGAGATCATGGGCCGCGTGCCGTGGTCAAGCGAGATCTTCAACTGCTCCGCGCCCGATACCGGCAACATGGAGGTGCTGGCGAAATACGGCAGCCCCGAGCAGCAGGAGCGGTGGCTGAAGCCGTTGCTGGCGGGGCGTATCCGCTCCGCCTATGTCATGACCGAGCCGCAGGTGGCCTCCTCCGACGCGACAAACCTGGAGATGTCGATCGTCGCGGACGGCGACGATTACGTCATCAACGGGCGCAAATGGTGGATTTCCAACTTCATGCACCCCGCGACCACGCTGCTGCTGGTGATGGGCAAGACCGACTTCGACGCCCCGCGCCACGCGCAGCACTCGACGATCATCGTGCCCAAGGACACGCCCGGCATCACCGTGGTGAAGCACCAGCGCGTGTTCGGCAGCCTCAATTCGCCGGGTGGCGAGTGCGAACTGCGGTTCGAGGACGTGCGCGTACCCAGGGGCAATCTGATCCTGGGTGAGGGGCGCGGGTTCGAGATCGCCCAGGGGCGTCTCGGGCCGGGGCGCATCCACCATTGCATGCGCTCGATCGGGCAGGCGCAGCGCGCGCTGGAGATCATGGCGCGCCGGGTCGAGAATCGCGTCGCCTTCGGCAGAAAGCTGTCGGATCAATCCTCGATCCGGCAGGACGTGGCCAGGGGCTTCTGCGAGGTCGAGATGGCCCGGCTGCTGACGCTGAAGGCCGCCGATCGCATGGACAAGGTGGGGAACAAGGACGCCAAGGACCTGATCGCCGCGATCAAGGTCGTCGCGCCGCAGATGGCGCAGAACGTATGCGACCGTGCGATCCAGAGCCACGGCGGCATGGGGGTGAGCGACGATACGCCGATCGCCGAATTCTTCACGATCAATCGCTTCGTCCGGATCGCCGACGGGCCGGACGAGGTGCACATGAGCCAGCTCGGCAAGCAGAAGATCCGCGAATATAACGCATCCAACGCGCGCTAGTCTGGTGGAACAGAGGTTCGGTTCCTTACCGTCACCCCGGGCTTGGCCCGGGGTCCCGCTTCTCTCTCAAGCTAGCCGAAGAAAAGCGGGAGCCCGGGTCAAGCCTGGGATGACGGTATCCATGAGCTGAACTTCGGATTCAGATGACTAGCGCGCCGGGGCGTCCAGCGCGCGTTAGGCCGACAGCGCGCCCGCCAGGATGGTGAGCGCACCCAGGCCGACCGACAGCGGCACGCGCAGCCGCATCCAGTCGGCGGGCGCGTCGCCGCGGCGGACCAGCATCCGGTCGACCGGCAGCGTTAGCAGGATCGCGCTGCCGGTCGCGACCAGTCCCCATTCGACGTGCCCCGTCACGGTCGCGGCGAGCAGGATGGCGAAGGCGACGAGATTGGGCACGACCGCCAGCAGCGCGAGCCGCCCCTGCGTCGCGTCGCCCCGTCGGTGCATCGCGAACCCCCACCAGATCCCGCCCAGGAAGCTGAGGATCAGCAGCGCGTAACCGAACGCTGCCGCGGTCGCGATCGGCACGTCGCCGAGCAGCAGCGCGACCGCGGCCATCTGCGGCAACAGGCCCGCAAAGCCCAGCGCCACGGCGGCGCGCTCCAGCGCGGGACGATCGGGGGAAGCGGGTGTCACGGCGGCTCCTCGCAGGTGGTACGCCCGTCCTACGCCGCAGCCGGCGATGCGATCCGTCAGGCGGTGCGCAGCGCCTACAGGAAGCCGGACAGTCCGGTTTCGACGCCCATCGGCAGGCTGCGGTTGCAGAGCAGCGCGTGACCGAACGGGCTGAACAGCAGTCGCGCACGTCGCGCTCCAGCAGCACGCCGAGCGGTCGGTCGTCGGCGTCGATCAGCGCCATGGAGCGCAGCGTGGGGGCGGCGCGCAGCATTTCCACCGCGTCGCGGAGCGTCGCGTCGATCCGCAAATGGTGTCGGCCGGTGATCCACCCGGCCGACACCATGTCATGTCCGATCCGTTCGCCGGCTGTACCACCGCGACCCACGAGGCGACGTCCTTTCTTGCGGGACGTGCTCTACGCGGGGATCGTAAATGCCGGCTTTCCCGCAGATGACGGGGCGATGACAGTCGCTGCCGGGACGCCGCGGCATCCCGGCCGGGCGTGTCACAGCTTGCGCGAGATCACTTCCTTCATGATTTCGTTGGTGCCGCCGTAGATGCGGCTGACGCGCGCGCCGCGCCATGCCCGCGCGATCGGATATTCGTTCATATAGCCCGCCCCGCCGTGCAGCTGGAGGCACTTGTCCATCACTTCCCATTGCAGGTCGGTGTGCCACAGCTTCGCCGCGGCGCCTTCCTCGTTGGTCAGCTCGCCCGCCAGATGGCGCTTGATCGCCCAGTCGAGATGCGCCCAGCCGACCTGCAGCTTCGCCTTGAGGTCCGCGAGAACGAACTTGGTGTTCTGGAAATCGAACACATGGCCCTTGAAGGCCTTGCGGTCCTTGGTGAAGGCGACCGTCTCGTCGAACGCCTTCTGCGACGAGGCCTGTACCGACACCGCGATCGACAGGCGCTCCTGCGGCAGCTGGCTCATCAGATAGACGAAGCCCATGCCCTCCTCGCCCAGGCAGTTGGTGATCGGCACGCGCACGTCCTCGAAGAACAGCTCGGAGGTGTCGGCGGCATCCTGCCCGATCTTGTCGAGCTTGCGCCCCTTGCTGAACCCCTCGCGGTCGCTTTCGACGAGGATGATCGACATCCCCTTCCACGCCGGCTGCGCATCGGGATCGGTCTTCGCGACGACCAGCGTCAGGTCGGTGTTCTGGCCGTTGGTGATATACGTCTTCGACCCGTTGATGACGTAGTGGTTGCCGTCCTTCTTCGCGGTGGTGCGGATCGACTGGAGGTCGCTGCCGGTGCCCGGCTCGGTCATGGCGATCGCGGTGATGACGTCGCCCGACACCATCCTGGGCAGCCATTCCTTCTTCTGCTCGTCGGAGCCATAATGCTCCATATAGCCGGCGACGATGTCCGACTGGAGCGAGAAGCCGGCGGGAACGCCGGCATAGGCCATCTCCTCGTCGACGATGGCGTTGTAGCCGAAGTCGAGGCCCAGGCCGCCGAACTCCTCCGGCACGGTGGGGCACAGCATCCCGATCTCGCCCGCCTTCTGCCAGAAGGCCTTGGGCACCAGCCGGTCCTTCTCCCACTGATCGACATGCGGCACGCCTTCCTTCGCCAGGAAGCTGCGGACGGTCTGGCGGAAGGCCTCGTGGTCGTCGGTATAGGCGAAGCGACCGGGCAGGGTATCGAGCGACATCGGGCAAGCTCTCCGGATATTCTGTCGCCGGGATTGTCGCGGGACGGGGGTGGGGGGTCAAGTAACTTTTGTTATGGCGGTACGGTGGGTGGCGTCGGCCGCCCGGCGGCGCTAGTCACGGGAGATACGTTCCAACGGAGAGAAGCGCATGAAGCTCGCCAGCCTGAAGCACGGACGCGATGGAAAGCTGGTCGTCGTGTCGGACGATCTCGCCTGGTATGCGGATGCGACCCACGTCTGCGCGACGTTGCAGGCGGCGCTCGACGACTGGGACCGCATCGCGCCGTCGCTCGAATTGCTGGCGACCGACCTGCGCAACGAGGCGATCCCGCGCGAGCGCTTCCACGAGCATGACGCCGCCGCGCCGCTGCCGCGCGCCTATCAATGGGCGGACGGCTCGGCCTATGTGAACCATGTCGCGCTGGTGCGGCAGGCGCGGAGCGCGGAGATGCCGGAGAGCTTCTGGCACGATCCGCTGATGTACCAGGGCGGGTCGGACGGCTTCCTGGGGCCGCGCGACGACATCCCGCTGGCGGACGAGAGCTGGGGCTGCGACCTGGAGGGCGAGGTGGTCGTCGTCACCGGCGACGTGCCGCAGGGCGCCACGCGGGAGGCGGCGCTGGCGGCGATCCGGCTGGTCGGACTGACCAACGACGTCTCGCTGCGCAACCTGATCCCGGGCGAATTGGCGAAGGGGTTCGGCTTCTTCCAGTCGAAGCCGGCGTCGGCCTTTTCCCCCGTGTTCGTCACGCCCGAGGCGCTCGGCGACTGGTGGCGGGACGGCAAGCTGCACCGCACGCTGATGATCGATCTGAACGGACAGCCGTTCGGCCGCGTCGCGGCGGGCGAGGACATGACCTTCGACTTCGGCACGCTGGTCGCCCATGCCGCGAAGACGCGGGCGCTGGGGGCGGGGACGATCGTCGGATCGGGCACGGTGTCCAACCGCGATGCCGACGGCGGCCCGGGCAAGCCGATCGCGCAGGGGGGCGTGGGCTATGCCTGTATCGCCGAGGTGCGCACCATCGAGACGATCCGCGAGGGTGCGGCGGCCACCCCCTTCCTGAAGAAGGGCGATACCGTCCGCATCTGGGCCGAGGACGATCGCCACCACACCATCTTCGGCGCGATCGAGCAGACGGTCGCGTGATGCAGCGCGCGGCGGTCGCCCTATCGCTGGCGCTGGTCGGCGGCTGCATGGCGCCCGCCGCGCGCCTGTCGGCCCCGGCCCCCACCGCGCAGGTGCGGACGCCGGCCGATCTCTACGGTCCGTTGTTCGAGGCGGTGCAGATGCGGCGCATCTTTCCCGACGGGAAGACGTTCGTCGATGCGGTGGCGAAGCGCGATGCGGCAGCGATCGTGGCGGATTATCGCCGCGGCGACTATCGCGACGATGCGGCGCTCACCGCGTTCGTGATGGCGAATTTCGACGTTCCCGCGGCGGCGCCCGCCACGCCGGCGAGCGCGGCGCGACCGCCGCTGGCGGAGCATATCCGGGCGCTGTGGCCGCAGCTGACGCGGCCGCCGCTCGATCCGCCGGCGGGATCGTCCGCGCTGGCGCTGCCGCATCGCTACGTCGTGCCCGGCGGGCGCTTCCGCGAGATGTATTACTGGGACAGCTATTTCACGATGCTGGGGCTGGAGGCGGACGGCCGCGGCGACCTGATGCGCGACATGATCGAGAATTTCGTCTCGCTGGTCACGCGCTACGGCCACGTCCCCAACGGCACGCGCACCTATTACGTCAGCCGGTCGCAGCCGCCGTTCCTCTATCTGATGATGGGGCTGGTGCGCGATGCGGACGCGGCGACGCAGGCGCGCTGGCTGGCGGCGCTGAAGGCGGAGCATCGCTTCTGGATCACGCAGCGGTCGGTGACGATGCCCGACGGCGCGGTGCTCCAGCGCTACGGTGATGCGCGCCGGACGCCGCGCGACGAATCGTGGCGCGAGGATGTCGAGACGGGGCGCGGCGACCCCGCCAGGTACAACGACCTGCGCGCCGGTGCGGAGAGCGGGTGGGATTTCTCGTCGCGCTGGCTGGCCGACGGGCGCACGCTGGCGACGATCCGTACCACCGGGATCGTGCCGGTCGACCTCAACAGCCTGCTGTACGGCATGGAGCGCGCGCTGGCGGAGCGCAGCCGCGCGCTGGGACACCGCGATGCGGGCGACTACGATCGCATGGCGGAGGTTCGCCGCGCCGCGATCGAACGCTGGCTGTGGCGCGACGACGAGGCGCGCTACGGCGACTACGACCTGGGCGAGCGCCGCGTGCGCGCCGGGGTGACCGCGGCGACCGCCTATCCCCTCTTCACCGGCATGGCCTCGCCCGGGCGCGGGGCGCGCGTGGCGGCGACGATCGAGCGCGATCTGCTGGCGGCGAACGGTCTGCGCAGCACGATGGCGACGACGGGGCAGCAATGGGACCGGCCCAACGGCTGGGCTCCGCTGCAATGGATCGCGGTCGACGGGCTGCGTCGCTACGGGCGCGACGATCTGGCGCAGCGGATCGCGGTGCGCTTCCTGGCGACGGTCGAGCGCGAGTATCGTGCCTCGGGCAAGCTGCTCGAGAAGTACGACGTGGAGGAAAGCCGCGCCGGGGGCGGGGGCGAATATCCCACGCAGGACGGCTTCGGGTGGACCAACGGCGTCACGCGTGCGTTGCAGGAGCGTTACGCGCGCTGATGCGCGGAGCCATTCGCGGTGCGGATGGTTCAGGAGCGCAACGATCCACCGCAGGGAAGCCACGACCGCATGACCATCGCGCGCGACCGCCTGGAAAACGGCGGCCTGATCCTGTTCGTCGTCGCGATCACGGTGGCCCTGACGCTGGTGGTGTCGAGCTTTCTGGGCGCGTTGCTGTGGGCGGCGCTGGCGGCCCTGCTGTTCCAGCCGCTGTATCGCCGCCTGCTGACGCGCTGGCCGGACCGGCGCAACCTCGCCGCGGCGCTGACCCTGCTCATCCTCACCGTCGCGGTGGTGATACCGGCGCTGGTCGTCGCCAGCCTGGTCGTGGACCAGGCGAGCGGGCTCTACATGCAGTTGCGCAGCGGACAGGTCGATGTCGCCAGCTATTTCAAGCAGGTGCACGACGCGCTGCCGCTACGGCTCCAGCGGTTGCTCGACAGCAGCGGGTTCAACACGTTCGAGCGCGTACAGGCGAAGGTGTCCCAGGCGGTCGGCAGTTCCGTGAGCACGATCGCCCGCCAGGCGCTCTCGATCGGCGCCAATGCCGCGGCATGGCTGCTGGCGTTCGGCGTCGGGCTGTACGTGGCCTTCTTCCTGCTGCGCGACGGCGATCGGATCGGCCCCGCGATCGTGCGCGCGCTGCCGCTGGAGCGCAGCATCGCGGAGCGGCTGGCGGACAAGTTCGTGACGGTGGTGCGCGCCACGATCAAGGGATCGGGCGTCGTCGCGGTGGTACAGGGTGCGCTGGGCGCGGCGACCTTCGCGATCGTCGGGCTGCCGGCGTTCCTGCTGTGGGGCGTGCTGATGGCGATCGCGGCGTTGCTGCCCGCGGTGGGGCCGGCGATCATCTGGACCCCGGTCGCGATCTACCTGCTGGCGACGGGCGCGATCTGGCAGGCGGCGGTGGTGATCGCCTCTGGCGTGCTGGTGATCGGGCTGGCGGACAATATCCTGCGCCCGATCCTGGTGGGGCGCGATACCGGCATCCCCGACTGGCTGGTGCTGGTGACGACGCTGGGCGGGATCGACCTGATCGGGCTGAGCGGGATCGTCGTCGGTCCGCTGGCGGGAGCGCTGTTCATCACCGGGTGGCGGATCCTGACCGAGCAGCGGCTGGGGGTGGCGGCGGATGAGAGCTCGGACCCGGAAGCTGGCTAACTCACCGTCATGCCGGGCTCGTCCCGGCATCCAGGGTTTCGCACACCGTCAAGCCTGAGGTGCGTGGAACCCTGGCCCCCGGGACAAGCCCGGGGTGACGGTGCGTGTGGGGGGGGCGGGGGATGCGCCTCAATGAAAGTCGTGGCTCCTGATCGGGATCACGTCCTCGGCGCGCTCGCGGAAGTGATAGTCGGAGCGGACCGGCGGCTTCCACCCCTTTTCCTTGTATCCCTTGTCTCCGCGATCGGGCGCACCCGGATGCGTCGCGCCGTCGCCGCGTGACACCATCCGTGGCAGGTCGATGTCCCCCACCTGGCGCAGCATCGGCGTCAGGTCGGTGACGCGCTCGACGATGACGTGGATGACGCTGCCCTCCTTCTGCACCTGCCCGCGCAGGCTGACCATCGCCGCGCTCATCACGGTGCGACGTTGCGCCTCGAAGCGATCGGGCCACAGGATGCCGTTGGCGACGCCGGTCTCGTCCTCGATCGTGATGAACAGCACCCCCTTCGCGCTGCCGGGGCGCTGGCGGACCAGGATGATGCCGGCGACCTCCACCCATTTGCCGTCCTTCGCGCCCAGATCGGCGCATCGCACCACGCGCCGCTCGTCCAGCGTCCCGCGCAGGAAGGTGAGCGGATGCGCGCGCAGCGACAATTGCGTGGCGCGGTAATCCTCCACCACCTCGCGCCCCTGCGTCAGCCGTGCGAGCGTCACCGGCTCCTCGCGCCGCTCGATCCCGGCCAGGAGCGGCAGCGGTGTCTCGCCCAGCCCGCGGATCGCCCATAACGCCTGCCGCCGGTCGAGCCCGAGCGCGTGGAAGGCGTCCGCCCGCGCCAGCTTCTCCAGCGTGGCGAGCGGCACGCCCGAGCGGCGCCAGACGTCCTCCACGCTTGCGAACGGCGCCTGCGCGCGCGCGGTCAGGATGCGTCCGGCATCCGCCCCCGACAGGCCGTTGACGATGCGCAGCCCCAGCCGCAGCGGCAGCATGCCGCGCCCGTCGAGCAGGGTGGTGTCCCACTCGCTCTTCAGCACGCAGACGGGGTGCACCACCACGCCGTGCTCGCGCGCGTCACGCACGATCTGCGCGGGGGCATAGAAGCCCATCGGCTGCGCGTTGAGCAGCGCGGCGCAGAACACGTCGGGATGGTGGCATTTCATCCATGACGAGGCATAGGCGATCTTGGCGAAACTCGCGGCGTGGCTTTCGGGAAAGCCGTAGCTGCCGAACCCCTCGATCTGCTTGACCAGGCGCTCGGCGAAGAGCGGATCGATGCCGCGCTCGCGCATCCCCGCGACCAGCTTTTCATGGAAGCGGCCCACGCCGCCGGTCAGCTTGAACGTCGCCATCGCACGGCGCAGCTCGTCCGCCTCGCCCGGCGTGAACCCGGCGCCCAGGATCGCGACCTGCATCGCCTGTTCCTGGAACAGCGGGATGCCGAGCGTCTTCTTCAGTACGCGTTCCAGATCCGGGCTGGGATAGTCGACCGGATCGCGGCCCTCGCGCCGCTTCAGATAGGGGTGGACCATGTCGCCCTGGATCGGGCCGGGGCGCACGATCGCGACCTGGATCGCGATGTCGTAGAATTCCTTCGGCTTCATCCGCGGCAGCATGCTCATCTGCGCGCGGCTCTCGATCTGGAACACGCCCAGCGTGTCGGCCTGCTGGATCATCGCATAGGTGGCGGGGTCGTCCTCCTGCATGATCGGGCTGGCCATCGTCATGTGCACGTTCTTGTGCGCGGCGAGCAGGTCGAAGGCGCGGCGCATGCAGCCCAGCATCCCCAGCCCGAGGATGTCGACCTTCATGAAGCCGAGTTCCTCGATATCGACCTTCTCCCATTCGACGACGTGACGGTCCTGCATCGCGGCGGGCTCGATCGGCACGAGGTCGTGGAGCGGCGCGCGTGTCAGGACGAAGCCGCCGGGATGCTGCGACAGGTGGCGCGGCGTCCCGATCAGCTCGCGGGCGAGATTCAGCGCCAGCGCGAGGCGCGGTTCGCCGGCATCGAGGTTGAGCGCGGCGACATGCTCGGTCGGCACCCCCTCGTTCGACCAGCCCCATACCTGCGAGGCGAGCGCGCCGGTCATGTCCTCGGGCAGGCCCAGCGCCTTGCCCACCTCGCGGATCGCGCCGCGGGTGCGGAAGCGGCTGACCACCGCGGTCAGCGCGGCATGGTCGCGGGTGTAATGGTCGTAGATGAACTGGATCACCTCCTCGCGCCGTTCGTGCTCGAAGTCGACGTCGATGTCGGGCGGCTCGCGGCGTTCCTCGGACACGAACCGCTCGAACAGCAACTGGTGCTTGACGGGGTCGATCGAGGTGATGCCGAGCGCGAAGCAGATGACCGAATTGGCCGCGCTGCCGCGCCCCTGGCACAGGATGTCCTGGCTGCGGGCATATTGGACGATCGAGTTCACGGTCAGGAAATAGGGCGCGTACTCCATCCGCCCGACGAGCCGAAGCTCATGCTCGAGCAGGTCGACATAGGCCTTTGGCGGGGCAGGTCCGAAGCGGTGGCGCAGCCCGTTCCACGCCAGCGCGGCCAGCGCCTCCTGCGCGGTCTTGCCGCTCATCACTTCCTCGTCCGGATATTGGTATCGCAGCTCGCGCAGCGAGAAGGTGCAGCGCTCGACCACCGCCTCCACCGCGGCGAGCGCGTCGGGATGGTGGCGGAAGTGGCGCGCCATCTGGTCGGGCGGCATCAGGTGGCGGTCGGCATGGCGTTCGCGGCGATAGCCGAGCTCGTCGATCGTGCATTTCTCGCGGATCGCGGTGACCACGTCCTGGAGCGCGCGGCGGTCGGGATGGTGGTAGAGGACGTCGCCGGTGGCGAGCGGGGCGAGGCCGTAGCGCCGCGCGGCGTCCGCGGTGCCGTGCAGCCGCAGCGCCTCGCCGGGGCGGCGCCAGGGGGTGAGGCAGAGGTGGCCGCGATCCGGGAACAGGTCCGCCATCCAGCGCAGGTCGGTATCCGCGACCCCGGCGACATCGGGGACGAGCGCGGCGACCAGCCCCCGGGCATGGGTCGCGACATCGTCCCAGTGGAGGAAACAGCGCCCCTTCTCGCCCCTCTGCGCATCGGCGCGCGATTTGCCGAGGGTGAGCAGCCGGGTGAGGCGCGACCAGGCGGCGCGGTCCTCCGGCCAGACCAGCAGCGATGCGCCCGAGACGAGGTCGAGCCGGCAGCCGAGCACGAGCCGGGGCGGGTCGGGATGCTGGGCGGCGATCTGCTCCTGCGCGTAGAGCATCCGCACCACGCCCGCGACCGAGTTGCGATCGGTGACGCCGATCGCGGGCATGCCCATTTCCGCCGCGGTCACGACCAGCTCCTCCGGCGAGGACGCGCCGCGCAGGAACGAGAAGTGCGTGGTGACCTGAAGCTCGCTGTAGGTCATTGCCGGGGGGCCGCGAACCGACCATATGAACTGGTCGGTTCGAGAGGTGCGCAAATGGGCAAGACGATCGGCATCACCGAGTTCAAGGCGAAGTGCATCGCGCTCCTCGACGAGATGGAGCGCAGCGGTGAGCCGCTGACGATCACGCGGCGCGGCAAGCCATCGCTGACATTGAGTGCGAAGGCGGCGGAGGAGGCGGTGGCGAAGCCGTTGTTCGGGGCGATGAAGGGGACGTTCATGATCCACGGCGACATCGTCGGTCCCGTCGATCCCGATTGGGAGGTCGAGTGGGAACGCAAGTGGGATGAGCGTGGCTTCGTCGCCCCGGCACGAGACGGGGCGTGATCCTGCTCGATACCCATGTCGTCGTGTGGGCCGTCGGCGATATCCCCACGCTGGGTCGGTCGGCGCGCGACATCATCGCTCGCGACGCGGATTGCCGCGTCTCGGCCATGGTGGCGTGGGAGGTCGCGATGATGGCCGAGAAGGGAAGGTTGACCTCCGACGTTCCGCTGGACCGATGGATCGGGCGAAGCCTGCGATCGCTTGATGCACGCGAAGTGCCTGTATCCGTTCTGATCGCGACGGACGCGGGCAGCCTGAAGGCGGGGATACACGGGGACCCCTGCGATCGGATCATGATCGCCACGGCGCGTGCGCTGAATTGCCCGCTGATGACGGCGGACGAGAAGATTCTGGGATATGCCGCCGCCGGCCATCTGAAGGCGATCGACGCGCGGGTGTGAGGGATCAGCCGAAGGTGCCATGGATGTACCAGCTGAGGTCGCCCGTCTCGGCGCGCAGACCGTCGCCGCGGCGGAAGAGCCAGAAGCGCGCGCCCGCCTCGTCCTCGACGCGGAAATAGTCGCGTACCGCGCTCGCCTCGCCCGGGCGGCGCCACCATTCGCCGGTGATCCGCTCCGGCCCGTCGCCGCGCACGACGCGGTGGGTGATGCCGCGCCAGGTGAAGCGTGCGGGGGGATAATCGGGCATTTCGGCCATGACATGGTCGAGCGGTTCCGGACGGCGCAGCAGCCGCGCCGGGCGGGGCCAGCGCGGGTGCCAGGGATGCGCCTGAGGGCGCGTGTCGAGGCGTCGGACGTCCTCGCGCACGAGCTGCGGGGCGGTGTCGGCGGGCGGGTCGAGCGGGGCGGCGCGCGCCGTGCCGCGTTCGGGCACGTCGCTTTCGACCGGGGCCATGCGCCACAGCCGCCGTTGCCCGATGCGGTTCACGATGGCGTCGATCAGGGGCGCCAGATCGGGGCGCTCGCCATCGGCGAGATCGCCGTCGAACGCCTCCGCCCCCAGCGGGTCGGCGCGCTGGACGTGGAGCGCCAGCGCCTCGATCCCGAAGCCGGGGTCGAGGCGGTCGACCTGCCGCACCAGCAGCCGCAGCATGTGGTCGGGCGCGCGGGTGGGGCGGGCGAAGCCGATGCGGATCGTCTGCACCGCGCGGTCGATACGCGTGGCGGCCAGCACGACCGCGCGGGCGCCGCGCCCGGCGCGCGCCAGATCGACGGCGAGGCGGCTGACGAGCTGCCCGATCCAGTGCGCGATCGGCTCCGCGGTGAGCAGCGGCTCGGCGAAACGCTGCTCGACCATGATCGCCACCGGGGGGACGATCGCGTCGAGCGGCTCCGACGCGCGCCCCGACGCCTGGTCGAGGCGAAGCGCGAGGGTGCGGCCGAAGCGGCGCACCAGCGGCGCGCGGG
This sequence comes from Sphingomonas adhaesiva, assembly GCF_036946125.1. Classification (NCBI taxonomy): domain Bacteria; kingdom Pseudomonadati; phylum Pseudomonadota; class Alphaproteobacteria; order Sphingomonadales; family Sphingomonadaceae; genus Sphingomonas; species Sphingomonas adhaesiva. Next base: position 2,245,011 of record NZ_JAQIJT010000002.1, on the reverse strand, counting down.
GGAGCGCGGCGAGCTGGCCGACCGTCTCCACGCCCAGGCGGCGGAGCAGCTCCTGCGCGTGTTCCTCCACCCGCAGCGCCGCGACCGGCAGCGGGGCGAGCGCGGGAAGGGGATCGCCGGGGGGCAGCGAGGTGATGGCGGACGGGGCGAAATGCGCGCAGGCCCAGGCGGCGCCCGCGGTATCGGCGATGCCGACGCGCGCGGCGAAGCCGAGCCGGGCGAGCAGGCGGACGAGGCGGCGTGCCATCGCCTCCTCTCCGCCGTGCAGGTGGCTGACGCCGGTGAGGTCGAGGAACAGGGTCTGCGCATCGGCGACCGCCACCACCGGGGTCCAGCGGCGGGCGAGCGCGATCGAAAGTTTGCGAAGGTCGCACGCATCGCCCTCAGGATCGGCATCGCGGACCACCACGTCGGGGACCGCGGCGCGGACCTGCGTCAGCGGCATGCCGGGGGCGACGCCCAGCGCCAGCGCGGACGGCGAGGCGGCGGCGACCTCGACCCGGCTGCCGACCTTGTGGACGGTTACGAGCGGCGGCGCAGGGTCGCCCGATGTTGGCGAAGGATGCGCCGATGTGGGCGGACAGACGCGCGACACGGTGCCCGTGCTGCGCGCGGTGTCGAAGAAGGCGGCGACCTCCTTCACCGCGGCGCCGGGGTCGTTGGAGCCATTCTTCCTGTTCCCCGGCGCAGGCCGGGGTCCCGTTGCGCGCGGCTCGCAAGATGCGGAAACCGCGCCCGACCGGGCCCCGGCCTGCGCCGGGGAACAAGGAAGTGCGGCGGGCTTGGGCCAGCCGGTCGCCTTCCCCCCGTCGTCGCCGGGCAGGCGCTTGTAGGGATGGTCCGCCGCCTCGCTGCGGCGCCCCATCTCGCGCATCGGCGGGCGCTGGTGCGCGGGCAGCGTGGCGATCTGGCGCGCCACCTCCTCCCGTCCCCCCATGTCGCGCGCCCATCTGGCGCCGGGACGCCAGCCGGTGTTGCGCGGTGCGTCGCAGTTCTTGCCGCCCTGTTCCGCATCGCTCGCCGCCTTGATCGCGGCCCAATCCGGCACCAGGGCGTCCAGCGCCACGCGCTCAGGCGGCGGCGGTGCGAGCGCGGGTTCCGCCCGCCGCAGCCGGTCGATCGACCAGTCGGGCAGGTAGAGCGATGCGACCCGTTTCATCGCAGGCCTCCACAAGCAGTTGAAAGGGTTCGCCGCCGCGCTGGCGGGTGCAGTGCACATCCCAGCGCGCGCGGCCGATGCCGGCGACGGGCAGCGGTGCGGACGGGGCGGAGGCGACGCGCCAGCGCGTGACCGCGGCGGAGGGGACCGCGAACGGGTCCGCCTCCTCGCGCGCGTGACGCTTCATCAGGAGCGCGATGGTGCGCCCGCCCTCCGCCGCGAGTTGCAGCCGGCGGGTGGAGGCCATGGCGGCGCGGCGCGTCTCGCCGATCACCGCGCCCAGCGCGCGATGACGCAGCCCTTCCTCCATCAATGCCAGCACCTCCGCATCGTCCGCCGCCTCGGCATAGAGGACGCGCTCGGGGGAGAGGCCCGACTGGTAGAGCCCGGGCGCGAAGAGGTCGCGGCGGCGCACCACCCAGAGCACCGGGCCCCAGGCGCGCGCCGCGATCCCGGCGAGGAACAGCGTGGCCGAGGCATCGTCGCCCATCGAGGCGGTGGCGGCGGCGACCTCGTGCAAGGCATCCAGCCGCAGCCCGCCGTCCGCCAGCCGCGTGTCGACCGCGGGCGTGCCGAACGGCAGCGTCGCGCGGCGGCGATGGCCGTCGCCCTCGATCGCGCGGAGCGTGTCGCGCAGGGACTGGAGGACGCTCGACTGGGACACGGATGATACGACTCGCGATGGGGAAGTTCGTTCCTAATTTGTTCCCTTGGAGCGAGTCGAGTCAATCCGTTGATTTTGGGGGGCGTCGTCTCTGGTAGCCCCCCGTCATGCCGGGCTTGTCCCGGCATCCAGGGTTCGACGCACCCCGCTGCCGTTCGGAGCGCGGAACCCTGGACCCCGGGACAAGCCCGGGGTGACGATGGAAGTTGAAGAAGCGGGACCCCGGCTCAGGGCCGGGGTGACGAGGCGCAGGCTGCCGTCGCAACAAAATTGCGGATTTGCCGCGCGGATCGGGCATTGTGCTGCGCGGACGGGGCGATCGGCAGGCGTTGAAATATTATTACGCGCGCCGTACACTCGCCCGCAAGCGACCCCGTGGTACGCGAAGGAGAGAGCAGTGGGCGAGGCCCCCGATCGTTTGAGCAACCTGAAGCCGCTGTCGCTTCACGTGCCGGAGCCGAAGTTCCGCCCCGGCGACGCGGTCGATTTCGCCGCGGTGGAGGTGCCCGCCGCGGGCTCCGTGCGTCGCCCCGACACCGCCGCCAACCCGCATGATTTCACCGATCTGGCCTATACGATGGTGCGCGTACTGGACGAGGACGGTCGCGCGGTCGGGCCATGGGACCCGCAGCTGTCGCCCGACAAGAAGCGCCGGATGCTGCGCCACATGGCGATGGTGCGCGCGTTCGACGAGCGCATGTTCCGCGCGCAGCGGCAGGGCAAGACCAGCTTCTACATGAAGTCGCTGGGCGAGGAGGCGGTCGCCGTCTCCGCCGCGCACGCGCTGGACGACGAGGACATGTGCTTCCCGTCGTACCGCCAGCAGGGGCTGCTCATCGCGCGCGGCTGCCCGCTGGTCGACATGATGAACCAGATCTATTCGAACACCGGCGACAAGCTGCAGGGCAAGCAGCTGCCGATCATGTATTCGGAGAAGCGCTTCGGCTTCTTCTCGATCTCCGGCAACCTGACGACGCAATATCCGCAGGCGGTCGGCTGGGCGATGGCCAGCGCGTCGAAGGGCGATACGCGGATCGCGGCGACCTGGTGCGGCGAGGGATCGACCGCGGAGGGCGATTTCCACTCCGCGCTGACCTTCGCCACGGTCTATCGTGCGCCGGTGATCTTCAACGTGGTCAACAACCAGTGGGCGATCAGCAGCTTCTCCGGATTCGCGGGCGCGGAGGCGACGACGTTCGCGGCACGCGCGATCGGCTATGGCATCGCCGGGCTCAGGGTGGACGGCAACGATGCGCTGGCGGTCTATGCCGCGACCGCCTGGGCCGCGGAGCGCGCGCGGACCAATGCCGGGCCGACGCTGATCGAGCATTTCACGTATCGCACCGAGGGGCATTCGACCTCGGACGACCCGACGCAATATCGCTCCGCGGGCGAGCCGACCGCCTGGCCGCTGGGCGACCCGATCCGGCGGCTGAAGGATCACCTGATCGCGGTCGGCGAATGGGACGAGGCGCGGCAGGAAGCGATGGACCGCGAGATCGCCGAAGAGGTGAAGGCGGCGCAGAAGGCGGCGGAGAAGAACGGCATCCTGGGCCACGGACTGCACCAGCCGCTCGACACGCTGTTCGACGGCGTGTTCGAGGAGATGCCGTGGCACCTGCGCGAGCAGCAGGCGCAGATGATGGCCGAGGAAGAAGCGAGCGGGCGGCCATGGGCGCGCAAGTGAGCGCCGCCGCTGCCGTCATCCCCGCGGAGGCGGGGATCCAGACGCGCAGGTCTTCGCTAGAGGCGAAACGTCAGAGGTTATGGATTCCCGCTTTCGCGGGAATGACGGAGGTTGCGTGGTGAGCGCTTTACCCTTCTTCGTCACCCCGGGCTCGACCCGGGGTCCCGCTTCCAACTTCCCGCGCGATAAAGCGGGAACCCGGGTCACGCCCGGGGTGACGGGATAAGCCCATGACCGCCTTCCCCCTCACCCTCCCACTCGACTGCGTCGAGCGGGCCCCTCCCTCTCCCACCAGGGGAGAGGGGTTGTGAGTGACACCATGACCGATACAATCGATACCACCACCCGCATGAACATGATCCAGGCGATCAACTCCGCCATGGGCGTGATGATGGAGCGCGACGCGGGCGTCGTCGTGATGGGGGAGGACGTCGGCTATTTCGGCGGTGTCTTCCGTGCGACCGCGGGCCTGCAGAAGAAATACGGCAAGACGCGCGTGTTCGATACGCCGATCACCGAGATCGGGATCATCGGCGTGTCGATCGGGATGGGCGCGTACGGCCTGCGCCCGGTGCCGGAGATTCAGTTCGCCGACTATATCTACCCCGCGCTCGACCAATTGGTGAGCGAGGCGGCGCGGCTGCGCTATCGCTCCGCAGGGGAGTTCATCTCGCCGATCACGGTGCGCTCGCCGTTCGGCGGCGGCATCTTCGGCGGGCAGACGCATTCGCAGTCGCCGGAGGGGATCTTCACCCATGTCTCGGGCCTGAAGACGGTGATTCCGTCGACGCCCTATGACGCCAAGGGGCTGCTGATCTCCGCGATCGAGGATAACGATCCCGTCATCTTCTTCGAGCCGAAGCGCATCTACAACGGCCCGTTCAACGGCCATTGGGACCGCCCGGCGGAGAATTGGTCGAAGCATCCCGCGGGCGAGGTGCCGACCGGCTATTACCGGATCCCGCTGGGCAAGGCGAACGTGGTGCGCCGCGGCGAGGCGGTGACGATGCTGGCCTATGGCACGATGGTGCATGTCTGCGCGCAGGTCGTCGCCGACACGGGCGTCGATGCGGAGATCATCGACCTGCGCACGCTGGTGCCGCTGGACATCGAGACGATCGAGGAGAGCGTGAAGAAGACCGGGCGCTGCATGATCGTCCACGAGGCGACGCGCACCGGCGGGTTCGGCGCGGAGCTGGCGGCGCTGGTGCAGGAGCGGTGCTTCTATCACCTGGAGGCGCCGGTGGAGCGCGTCACCGGGTTCGACACGCCGTATCCGCACAGCCTGGAATGGGCCTATTTCCCGGGGCCGGTGCGGATCGGGCAGGCGCTCAAGAAGATTCTGAAGGACTAAGGCAGATGGCGCGTTTCACCTTCAAGCTGCCCGATATCGGCGAGGGCATTTCCGAGGCGGAGATCGTGGCGTGGCACGTCAAGGTCGGCGACCGGGTCGAGGAGGACCAGAGCCTCGCCGACATGATGACCGACAAGGCGACGGTGGAGATGGAGTCGCCGGTCGCGGGCGTCGTGGTGGAGCTGGCGGGCGAGGTCGGCGACCAGGTGTCGATCGGCGCGGCGCTGGTGGTGATCGAGGTCGAGGGGGCGGGTGAGGCACCCGCTACCGAGCCGGAGGTGCTGGAGGCGGAGAATCCGGGCGTGGAGGAAGCGGCGGCTCCCCTCCCTGCAAGGGACGGGCCGGGGGTGGGTGATGGGTCCGAGGAGCCCGTCCTCGCGCGCGACCCGTCCCCGGTCGATGTGTCTCAGGACCGTTCCTCGAAGATCGAACCCACCCCCGACCCCTCCCTTGCAGGAAGGGGAGTATTGGCCTCCCCCGCCGTCCGGGCGCGGGCGAAGGACCTGGGCGTCGACCTCGCGCAGGTGCGCATCGCCGAGGGCGACCGCATCCGCCACGCCGACCTCGACGCCTATCTGCGCTACAACGCGGGGCAGGGCTACAACGCCCCGCATGCCAGCGCCGCGCACGCGGACGAGCAGGTGCGCGTCATCGGCATGCGGCGGCGCATCGCGGAGAACATGGCCGCGTCGAAGCGCCATATCCCGCACTTCACCTATGTCGACGAGATCGACGTGACCGAGCTGGAACGCGTCCGCGCGGATCTGAACGCGAACCGGGGGCAGCGGCCGAAGCTGACGATGCTGCCGCTGATGATCGTCGCGATCTGTCGGACGCTGCCCGACTTTCCGATGCTCAACGCGCGCTACGACGACGAGGCGGGCGTGGTGACGCGGTCGGGGCGGGTGCATCTGGGCATGGCGACGCAGACCGATGCCGGGCTGACCGTGCCGGTCATCCGCGACGCGCAGGACCGCAACGTGTGGCAGCTGGCGACCGAGATCGCGCGGCTGGCGGATGCGGCGCGCGCGAACAGGCTGACGCCGCAGGAGCTGGGCGGGGGGACGATCACCGTCACCTCGCTGGGGCCGCTGGGCGGCGTCGCGACGACGCCGGTCATCAACCGGCCGGAGGTGGCGATCATCGGGCCGAACAAGATCGTCGAGCGACCCGTGTTTGCCAAAAATGCTCGGGGGGGCGACGACATCGTCCGCGCGAAGCTGATGAACCTGTCGATCAGCTGCGACCACCGCGTCGTCGACGGCTGGGATGCGGCGAGCTACGTCCAGGCGCTCAAGAAGCTGCTGGAGACGCCGGTGCTGTTGTTCGCCGACTGAGGCGGGTAGGGGTGCGGCGATGCACCTCGACCTGATCCAGTCGCTGAGCCTGTGCGGCGACCCCGCCACCCCCAATGACGACCGCGCGGGGGCGACGGCCGCGCGCGCCTGGGTCATCGACGGCGCGACCGATCTGGGGCCGCCGGGACTGCTGGGCGATCAGGGCGGGGCGGCCTGGCTGGCGGCGGTGGCCGATGTTGCGTTCGGGGCGACGCGGTCGGGGACGCTGGCGGATGCCTGCGCTTGCGTGTTCGCGGATGTCGAGGCGCGGTTCCTGGCCGAGCGGCGGCGGGAGCCGGTGGCGGCGTGGGAGCTGCCGAGCGCGGCGTTCGTCGCGGTGCAGCTGGCCGATGGCGCCCTGGAGGCGGCGTGGGCGGCGGACTGCGCGCTGCTGCACCGCGCGGGCGAGCGGGTGTCGTGGGTGACGCCGGTGCCGGACCGCGCGCGCGAGAGCGCGGATGCCGCGGCGCTGGGCGCCGGGCAGACGATACGCAGTCCGGCGGTGCTCGCGGACCGGCGACGCGCGCGCGAACGCGTCGGGCGGCGGGTCATGGGGGTGAAGGCCGCGGAATCGCGCGCGGTGACATCGTTTGCCAGCGTCGCGGTGGCGGCGGGGGACGCGCTGCTGCTGATGAGCGACGGCTTTTCGGCGCTGGTCGATGCCTATGGCGCCTATGACGCGGCGGGGTTGTTCGCCGCGGTCGAGGCGCGCGGGCTGGCGGCGCTGGCGGTGGAACTGCGCGCGATCGAGGCGGCGGACGCGGCGTGCGTGCGCTTTCCGCGGTTCAAGGCCAGCGACGACGCGACCGCGCTATGGGTGCGGGTCGCGGGGTAGCTGCGACGCTCTTACGACGACCGGGGCGGGGGCGGGGGCCAGTGAGGCGCCGGTTCGCGTGGATCGCAACGCCTGCGCAACTGGATCCCGGCCTTCGCGGGACCTTTGCAAAAGGCTACACCGTGCTCCTGCCTGCGCAGCAGCACGGTGTGGGCTCGGTGCCGTTGCACCCGTTCTGCAAAGGCCCCGCCTTCGCCGGGATGGTCAGTCCGCTATACCCTGCGGCCGGTGAACAGCTGGACCAGCCCGACGATCAGCGCCAGCACCAGCAGGATATGGATCAGCCCGCCCGCGACGTGGAAGCCGAAGCCGAGCAGCCACAGGATCAGCAGGATCGCCGCAATCGTCCACAACATGATGTTTTACCTCGCCTAATCTGCGAGCATTACGCATCCGTGCCGATCGCGGTTCCGTCGATCAGTCGGGACGGGTATCCCGTCCGGTGAGCGGCTTCCCGTCGCCGACGCTGCGATCCGCCTCGAAATCCTCGCCGGGATTGCCGCCGCCGGCACCGGCGCCGCTGCCGCGAACCTCGCCGGTGACGGGGTCGAAGGAGGCGCGCCTGCCGTTGTCGGGCGGCATGACGGGATCGTCGTCGGTGACGCGCGAGGGCACGGGCGCGACGCTGCCCGCGGGCATCCGCGCGCCGAGCTTGCGCTCCTCCTCCAGCGAATAGCCCTGTCCGAACTTGCCCTCGTTCCTGTCGAAGGCGGGGCGGCGGCGGTGCTCGATATCGTGGTCGGTCATGCCGCCCCAACGCACCGCCGCGCGCCTGCGATCCTCAGACGATCTCGAACAGCCCGGCGGCGCCCATCCCGCCGGCGGTGCACATCGAGACGACGACATAGCGCACGCCGCGCTTTCGCCCCTCGATCAGCGCATGGCCGACGAGCCGCGAGCCGGTCATGCCGAACGGGTGGCCGACCGCGATCGCGCCGCCGTTGACGTTATACTTGTCCGGATCGATGCCCAGATGGTCGCGGCAATAGAGGCATTGCGAGGCGAACGCCTCGTTCAGCTCCCACAGCCCGATGTCGGCGACCGAGAGGCCGGCGCGCTCCAGCAGCTTGGGGATGGCGAAGACCGGGCCGATGCCCATTTCGTCGGGCGCGCAGCCCGCCGCCTGAAAGCCGCGATAGACGCCCAGGATCTCCTTGCCCTCGGCCTGCGCGGTGGCGCGGTCCATCACGATCTGCGCGGCGGCGCCGTCCGACAGCTGGCTGGCGTTGCCGGCGGTGATGTGGCTGCCGGGGCCGCTGAACTCGCCGCCGCCCCACACGGTCTTGAGCCCGCGCAGCGCCTCGAGCGTGGTGCCGGGGCGGATGCCCTCGTCCTGCGCGATCGTCACCGTCTCGGTGCCGGTCTGGTTGCCCTGCTTGTCGAGCAGCGCCTTCTCGACGGTGATCGGTACGATTTCCTCGGCGAAGGCACCGTTCGCGAGCCCGGCGGCGGCGCGCTGCTGGCTCTGCGCGCCATATTCGTCCTGCGCCTCACGCGAGATGCCGTAGCGGTCGGCGACGATCTCCGCGGTCTCGATCATCGGGATATAGGCGGCGGGGACGTGGGCGGTGACGCTCTTGTTGACGTAGCGCGGGGCGTCCTTCGTCACGGTGAAGCTGATCGATTCCATCCCGCCCGCCAGCGCGACGTCGATGTCGCCCGCGATGATCGAGCGTGCCGCGAGCGCGACGGCGGTGAGGCCCGAGCCGCACTTGCGATCGAGCGTGAAGGCGGGCACCGACTGGGGCAGCTGACCGGCGAAGATCGCCATGCGTCCCGCATTGCCGCCCTGCGTGCCCCATTGGTTGCCGATACCCCAGAAGACGTCGTCGATCCGCGCCGCATCGATCCCGGCGCGCTCCACCGCGGCGTTCATGACGTGGCCGGCGAGCACCGGCGCCTCGGTCGCGTTGAACGCGCCGCGATAGGCGCGGCCGATGGCGGTACGGGCGGTGGATACGATCGCGGCTTCGCGCATGGTTGGCCTCTCTCTCCAAGGGTTCGAGAAGCGGGGTAGGCGGCGGGGCGGGGGAGGGCAAGCGGGGGTGATACACTGGCGCCGGCGGCACGCGGAAGCCTGCCGGGGCGGACGCGGGCACCGGGCCACTGGAGGCGGGATGTCACCGCCCGGCCTTCTCACCGTGACCCTGGCGGAGGCGAAACCTTCGCAAAAGGCGACACGGTGCTCCTGCGCAGGCAGGAGCGCAGGGTCCGGCAGAATAACGCCTTAGGGGACGAGCAACCCTGGGCTCCTGCCTGCGCAGGAGCACAGTTGGCATTTTCACAAACGTCCCGCCGACACTGGAGTGGGGTTCAGCTCTTGGGGCTGGGCGCGGGGCGGAGGCCTTCTTCCGCCGCCAGCGCCATGGCCTGCGCTGCGCCGGTGGCGGGCTTGAGGCGGGCGTCCTCGCGGGTGAAGGTAACGAACAGCGCGGCGACGATCAGCAGCGCGATCGCGATGAGCGCGGGCAGGCCGTTGATGCGGCGCGTCGATCGGCGAGGGGTGTCGGTCATCGGGCAAATCCCTGCAGCGGTGAACACACGCGGCAGGAAATGACGATGGCCGGGCGCTCGTTCCGCTTCACCCAGGTTACATTTTCTTGCCGCGGGCGGGGGCGGCCAGCGACCGGCTGACACGGTGGCGGCAGGGCATCCCGCCGGGTCCGAGCCTTCGCGGGACCTTTGCAGACAGTGTTGCCCTGACGCCGGGCAACGACGCGACGCGAGGTCAGGCGGCGCGGGCGTAGCGGTCGTGCGCGGCGAGCGCTTCCTCGGCCTGGTCGAGGGCGCGGGGGTCGTCGACATCCAGCCACCAATGATCGCCGGTATCGGCGACCCGCGCACCGCCATCGGCGGCCAGCGCCTCGACCCCGGCGGAGATCGACCCCGCGCCGCCGGCATCGACCGACGCCTGCAAGGCGGCGTGGAAGCGCGCGTCGACCGCGAAGACGCCGGTGTCGTAGCAATCATAGTCGGGCAGGTGCTTGCCGATCGCGACGATCCGGTCGCCCGCGGTGCGCACGCGGGTGACATCGTCCAGATCGACCAGCGGATTGTCGAGGCGGCGGTCGACGCCGAGCACCAGCGGGGCGGGCGCGGCGCGGACGACGGTGGCGATGAGCGCCGGGTCGACCAGATGGTCGGACATCAGCAGCAGGTGACGCTGCGCGCCGATCGCGGCCGCGCCGCTCAGGACCGAATGGCCGTTGGGAAGCGACCAGTCGCCGGTGCGCACGCACCGGATCGGCAACGACAGCTGCCGTGCGGCGAGCGCGAGGTGCCGCTCCAGCGCTTCGGCCTCATGCCCGGTGACGACGGTGAAGGCGGTGGCCCCGCCGTCGTGCGCCGCGCGGATCACGCGCTCGATCAGGGGCACGCCGTGAACCGGGGTGAGCGGCTTCGACGGCGAGACCGCTCGCAGCCGGCTGCCGTAGCCGGCCGCGACGATAAGCGCGTGCAAGTGGGTTACTCGGCGGCCAGGCGGGTTTCGCCGTGGATGAACTCGTCGGTCATCTGCGCGGCGACGTCGTCGGTCACCTGACGCGGCGGGTGCTTGCAGAAGAACGCCGAGGGGCCGTCGAGCGCGCCCGAGGCGCCGCGCTCCAGACCCAGCTTCACGCAGCGGATCGCGTCCACCACGACGGCGGCGGAGTTCGGCGAATCCTCGACCGAGAGGCGCAGCTCCAGGTTCATCGGCACGCCGCCGAACAGGTCGCCCTCCAGGCGCAGGAAGCACAGCTTGTTGTCGCCCAGCCACGGAATATAGTCCGACGGGCCGACGTGGATGTTCTCGTCCGCCAGACGCTCGGCGATGACCGCCTGCACGGCCTCGGTCTTCGACTCCTTCTTGCTCGCCAGGCGATTGCGGTCGAGCATGTTCATGAAGTCGGTGTTGCCGCCGGTGTTCAGCTGGTAGGTGTGATCGATCGTCACGCCGCGCTGGCCGAACAGGTTGCTGAGCACGCGGTGGACGATGGTGGCACCCACCTGCGCCTTCACGTCGTCACCCACGATCGGCAGGCCGGCGTCGGCGAACTTCTTCTCCCACTCCGGCTTCGACGCGATGAACACGGGCATGCAGTTGACGACGCCCAGCCCCGCCTCCAGCGCGCACTCCATGTAGAATTCGGTCGCCTCCTGGCTGCCGACCGGCAGGAAGTTGACCAGGATCTCCGCGCCCGACGCCTTCAGCTCGGCGATGATCTCGGCCTTGGACGCGTCGCGCGTGTCGTCGATCTCGAACCCGCGGTCGTTGGCGGCGGTCAGCATGTGCGGCGCGACGCCGTCCAGCTTGGCGCCCATCTTCACGATCGTGCCGGTCTTCGGCACGTCGGCGTGGAACACCTTCGTGCAGTTCGGCTTGGCGAAGATCGCCTCGCCCAGATCGAGCCCGACCTTGCGCGAGTCGACGTCGAATGCGGCGACGAAATCGATGTCGCTGACCTTGTATCCGCCGATCTCCTCATGGATCAGGCCCGCGGCGGTGTTGCTGCCGGTATAGTGATACTTGCCCTGAACCAGGCTGCTGGCGCAATTGCCCACGCCGATGACAGCGACCTTGATCGTCTTCATTCTTCCCCACTCGCCGGACGGACCGGCCTCCCGAGACTAATACGTTGCCGCTAGGTGACAGATACGTGGCATCTGTCAAGCGACGCATTGCCCTGTATAGGCATCGCCACCGAGTGTGCGGGTGAGGGCAGCGTGAACGAATCTTTACCAACTGATGCAGGGAAGCCACGGGAACTGCAAGGGTTCCTGAACCGGACCGTGTATCATCTGCTGGCCCACCGGCTGGCGCGCGCATTGGTGCCGACCCCGGTCACGCCCAACATGGTGTCGATCGCGGGGGCGATCATCGTGATGGTCGCAGGCGCGCTCTATACGCTGGTGGCGACTCCGTGGGCGATCGCGCTCGCCTTCGCGCTGCACCTGTCGTGGCATGTCGTCGACGGTGCGGACGGCGCGCTGGCGCGCATGTCGGGGCGCGCCTCCCCCTCGGGCGAGATCGTCGACGGACTGTGCGACTATGCCGGGCACGGCGTGCTCTACGTCCTGTTCGCCGCGACGCTGGACGACACGCTGGGCGCGGGCGCGTGGGCGCTGGCGCTGGCGGCGGGGGTCAGTCGCGCGTTCCAGTCGGTCTTCGCGGAGAGCCAGCGGCGCACCTACCAATGGTGGGCGTACGACGTGCCGTGGCTGCAGAACACCGCGTCCCCGCCCGGGGGCAAGGGCGACGGCATCGGCGTGAAGCTGTCGCGGCTCTACCTGTGGGCGTGGGGCAAGATGGCGGGGCCGACGCAGGCGGTGAACGCGCTGGTGCTCAGCGCCGAGCACGACCCGGCCGAGCGCGCGCGCATCGCGCAGATCGCGCGGCGGACGGGCCGCGCGATCCTGCCCACGGTCGCGATCATCGGGGCGAACCCGCGCACGATCCTGCTGGGGCTCAGCATGATCGCGGGGTCGCCGCTGTGGTTCTTCCTGATCGAGACGGTGGCGTTCAATATCGTGCTGGTCGCAGCGATCGTGCAGGCGGCGGCGATCGGGCGGCGCATCGCCGCGCAGATCGCGCACGGCAACAGGGAGGATTGAGATGGCGGGTCTGTGGTTCGAGCAGTTCTCGGTCGGGCAGCGCTTCGTCCACGAGGTGCGGCGCACGGTGACGGACACCGACAACATCCTCTTCTCCGCGCTGACGCACAATCCGGCGGCGATCCATATCGACCACGATTATGCCGCGACGACCGAGTTCGGGCGGCCGCTGATGAATTCGCTGTTCACGCTGGGGCTGGTGATCGGCCTGTCGGTGCAGGACACGACGTTCGGCACGACGGTCGCCAACCTGGGGATGAGCGAGACGAGCTTCCCCAAGCCGGTCTTCGCGGGCGACACGATCCGGGTCGAGACCGAGGTGACGGCGCTGCGCCCGTCCGCCTCGCGTCCCGGGCAGGGCGTGGTGACGTTCCAGCATGTCGGGCTGAACCAGCGTGGCGAGACGGTGTGCCGGACGCTGCGCGCGGCGCTGATGATGGCGAAGCCGGCGGGGACGGGCGCTGGCTGAGAGGAACCGCGGGCTCCGCCTGATGGTTGGCCCGGGCGATGCAACAGGGAGACGAGCGATGCGGCTGGTGATGTTGGCGGGGATCGGCGCGGCGGCGCTGTCGCTGGGGGCCTGCAACGACGAGGGCAAGATGGCGACCGGGGCGCCGGTCGCGGGCGCGCCGAGCGCGACGGCCAATCTGATGACCGCGACCGGCGCCGCGGTCGGCCGCGCCACCGCGACCGAGGTGGCGGGCGGGGTGCGCTTCACGATCGATGCGATGGGGATGCCGCCGGGGACGCACGGCGCGCACGTCCACATGGTCGGCCGCTGCGATGCGCCCGACTTCGCGAGCGCGGGCAGCCACTGGAACCCCACCGCGATGAAGCACGGGACGATGAACCCGCAGGGCCCCCACCAGGGCGACCTGCCCAACCTGGTGATCGGCAACGACGGCCGCGGCACGATCGCGGCGACGATCCCCGGCGCGACGATGGCCGCGCTGATGGACGCGGACGGCGCGGCGATGGTCGTCCATGCGCAGGCCGATGACCTGAAGACCGATCCCAGCGGCAATTCCGGCGGGCGGATCGCCTGCGGCGTATTCACCGCGGGGTGATGTGTCGAACGCCCCTCCCTTCAGGGGGAGGGGCTTCTTACCGTCAGATGACCTCCCCCGCCGCCCGTGCGCGGTCCTCGCGGGTGCGTTCGGCGGCGGGGACCAGGCGATAGGCGCCGATGCCGGCGGCGACCGTGACCGGCACCGTCAGCAGCAGCGACAGCATCCCCGTCGACAGGCTGCCCGTCAGCGTCGAGACGCGGCCCGCCAGATACGGCCCCAGCGCCAGCCCGAGCAGCGTCGTGCCGATGAAGAAGGTGGCGGTCGCGGTGCCGCGCATCCGCGGCAGGACGAGGTCCTGCGTCGTCGCCGCGGCCCCGCCCAGCCCCCAGCTGGCGAAGAATTGCGCGCCGAACAGGCAGACATAGAGCACGATCGGGGTCGAGGTGGTGAAGGCCGCCGCCATGAACGGCACCGGCAGCGTCGCGCCGAGCAGCACCAGGATCAGGCGCCCCGCGGGGTTGCGGCGGCGCAGGCGGTCGGCGATCAGTCCGCCCACCGTCACCCCCAGGAAGCCCGATACCGCGCCCTGTCCCCCCAGGATCAGCCCGGCCTCCGCTGCGGACACGCCCAGATCGCGCATCGCATACGGCGCCGCCCAGAAGCCGGCGGCATAGCTCAGGAAGGCGTTGAGGCCGTAGGCGACCACGGTGCACAGGAACGCCGGCGTGCCCACGATCAGCCGGAAGGTCGGCAGGTCGCGGTGGCGCAGCGCGCACGCCCAGGAGAAGACGGCATAGACGCCGATCCCGATCGCCAGCCATTGCGGCAGCGGCTCGCCGAGCGCCAGCAGCAGCGCGACCAGCGCCACCGTCACCGCCAGCCCGGCCAGATTGACGAGCAGCGCGCGCATCCCCAGCCGCGCCGCGCCGATCAGCGTGAACGGCGGCAGGATCGTCATCAGCTCGTCGAGGAAGGCACGGAAGGGGGCGGGGTGCTTCTCCGGTTCGGGCAGCCCCTCGACCGCGCCGCGGATCGGCTCGCGCAGGGTCGCGACGACCAGCGCCAGGACGAGCCCGGGGATCCCGACCGCGAGGAACGCGGCCTGCCACCCGGCCAGCCCGAACGGGCCGCCCTGCGGATAGGCACGGTTCCACGACTGCACGATCAGCCCGCCGATGAAGAGCGAGCAGCCCCCACCGACATAGAGCCCGGCGGAATAGATCGACAGCGCGGTGGCGCGCAGCTTCTTCGGGAAATAGTCGGAGATCAGCGAATAGGCGGAGGGCGACGCGGTCGCCTCGCCCACGCCCACGCCGATCCGCGCGGCGGCGAGGTGCGCGCCGGTCGACGACAGGCCCGACAGCGCGGTCATCGTCGACCACAGCCCCAGCCCGACCGTCATCAGCCGCACGCGGTTCCAGCTGTCCGCCAGCCGCCCCAGCGGGATGCCGAACAGCGAATAGAAGACGCCGAACGCGGTGCCGTAGAGGAAGCCGAGATCCTCGTCCTTCAGCCCCAGGTCGCGCTTGATATCCTCCGCCAGGATCGAGATCACCTGCCGGTCGATGAAGTTGAGGATGTAGACGAGGAACAGGATCCCCAGCACGTACCAGGCGTAGCCGCTCGCGCGGGTCTCGCTCTCGCTCGTCATTCGCCTCTCCATCCTGTTTCGCGCCAAGCGTAACAGAGGAGGGGCGCGAGGGAAGGGGCTAAAGCGCGCGGTGGCGCATCCCGGCCACGGCGGCGACGGCGATGGCGGGAATGCTGAGGACGAGCAGGAACGCGACCGCGACCGGCCAGCCGGGCGACGCCAGCGCGCCATGGGCCCACATGACAGGCGCCTGCGCGATGACCACGACGACGCCCCCGCCCCAGCCGAGCTTGCGTCCGGCGAGGGCGCACAGGAGCAAGGCGCCGGGATACCAGCCGTACCAGTAAGCGGGGGCATCCCATGGCTCGGTGACGTTCGCGACCCACGCCACTACGCTCCAGTAGAGCAGCGCGAGCAGCAGGGTCCCGGCCGCGGCGATGCTCATACGGGACGACAGCCGACACCTCCGGATGCTCGCGTTCCGCAACGGCAAGGGCGGGCGACGGCCCTGCCTTACTCTTGGGCGGTCGACGAGGTCCAGTGGCGGACGAGGTGGAAGCCATGGAAAGCGCTGTCGGCCCGGCCGCGGACCTGGCCGGTGACGGCGTGCGACCCTGGCGCGGACACGGCTGACGGAAGGCGGCACGAATGACGCCTCAGCCTGGCGGGATCACCCCGGCGCGGGCGGCGGGGCTGTCGATGGACGTGTCGCTGGACGGAGCGGCGGTTGCAGCGGGTGCGATGGGCGCGGGGGCGGCGGTTCCCGTCGCCGGGCGGGTGGAGGTCGGGGTGGGGCTGGGGGCTGGATTGGGCGGATCGACGATGTTCACCAGGTCGTTGCGCCGCTGATCGACGGATTGGTTGAGCAGCGCCTTCATCCCGAGGAAGCTGCACAGGCCGGCATAACGCACGACGACCGAGCGCGCGGTCATATAGTCGGTCGGAAGCGACCCGTCGCGGTACGTACGCAGCCGGTATTCATCCTGCGCGGCGAGCACGAGCGCGCGGATGCTTTCCAGCTCGGGCGCGACGACGAAGGAATCGTCGTAGTTGCGCCACGTCGAATCGAGGCCGCCGGTGATCGCGGTGGTGCCGCTGACCACCGCCTTGGGGACGGTCGTAATCAGGCCCAGCACGCTTCCTACCGCGGTGCCGACGTCGTTGGTCAGCGCGCGGCCGAACTTGCGCCGGCGCATCGAGGCGTTGGTTTCGCGGAAGAAGCGGTCGCAATAGATGTCGGTCAGGCCGAACCCGGCGGCGAGGTAGCGCTTGATCTCGCCGGGGTTCTCGGGGTCGCGGAAGGTGAAGCTGGTCTTCGCCCTGCCGTCGGCGCCGGTGCTGGTGCCGGTCGGCTCCAGCGATTCGCTCAATACCGCGATCAAGGCGTCCTCGGTCTGCGGCGACGGGACCGGCGGCGCGGACAGGTCGGTGGAGAGCGCCGAGCCGGATGCGCATCCCGCCAGCGCGAGCGCCATGGAAGCCGCGGTATACACCTTCTTCGTCATGATCGATCCCCCCGAATCCTGTGCGGTCAGGATAGGGGATCGCGGAATCGCCGCGGCCGGTGTTGCGTCCGTTTCGGATCAATCAAGCCGCCAGCGTGCCACCGCGTCGTAGCGGGCGCCGTCGCCGGTCAGGTGGCTTTCGTACAGCAGCAGATGGTCGAGCGGGAAGGGCGCCGTGGCAAGGCCGGCGTGCGCCTCCACCCAGCGCGCGATCGCGGCGGGATCGGCGGCGCGGCGACCGAAGCGGGCGAGCGTGACATGCGGCAGGTAGCGGCGCCGATCGGGCGCGATGCCGGCGCGGGCCACAGCCTGATCCACCTTGCGGTGGAGCGCGGCGAGCGCGTCGACGGGCACGACGCGTGCCCACAGCGTGTCGACGTACCCGCGGGTGTCGAACGTGCCCACCCCCTCGACGCGGGCCGCGACCGTCGGGGCGGCTATGCCGGCGAGGGCAGCGGCGATATCCTCCGCCCGATGCCGGTCCACCTCGCCGATGAAGCGCAGCGTGAGGTGGAGTTGCTCGTCGTCCTGCCAGCGCGCGCCCGGCAGCCCTTCCATCGCCGCCAACAGGGCGGCGCGGACGGCGGGGGGCGGGCGCAGGGCGACGAACAGGCGGTGCATCGGATCCCGGATGAAATCTGTGTAACGAACGGTTGCTGGGGGTGGAACGATCCGCGCGTTTCTTGAATTGCAGCGTCGAGCGCGCGATATTCACATTATCCGGCAGCTGTAGCCGGACGAAGGAGCAAGAAGACAATGGCCAATTGGTCCGATCCCCGGCCCTCCGCCACCGCTTTCGGCGGCGCCGCTTCGGGCACCCGCACCGAGGCGTATGACGCCGGGCTGCGTTCGTACATGCTGTCGGTCTACAACTACATGGCATCGGGCGTGCTGCTGACGGGTATCGTCGCGCTGCTGTTCGCCATGTCGGGTGCCGCGGCTACCGTGTTCCAGACGCCGCTGCGCTGGGTCATCACGCTGGCGCCGCTCGGCTTCGTGTTCGCGATGAGCTTCGGACAGGGCAAGTTCTCGTCCGGTACGCTGAAGGCGATGTTCTGGGGCTTCGCGGTCGCGATGGGGCTGTCGCTGTCGACGATCTTCCTCGTCTATTCGCCGCTGGCGATCGCGCAGGCGTTCTTCGCCACCGCGGCGGGCTTCGGTGCGCTGAGCCTGTACGGCTACACCACCAAGCGCGACCTGTCGGCGTTCGGCACGTTCCTCATCATCGGTCTGGTCGGCCTGATCGTGGCGAGCCTCATCAACATGTTCGTCCAGTCGGGGCCGCTGGGCCTGGTCATCTCGCTGGTCGGCGTGCTGCTGTTCGCGGGCCTGACCGCCTATGACACGCAGCGCACCAAGAGCCTGTACTTCCAGGTCGCGGGCTATGGCCCGGAGATGGTCGGCAAGGCGATCGTGATGTCGGCGCTGAGCCTGTACCTCGACTTCATCAACATGTTCCTGTTCATCCTGCGCCTGTTCGGCGGCAACCGGGACTGATTTTCCCGCTCGTACGTTGACGGTATCGGAGGCCTGGCGGGGGACCGCCGGGCCTCCTTCTTTTTGTCCGCAAGGATCGCCGCATGCGCCTCTCCATCCGCGTCCACCTGGACTATGCCTTTCCCGAGCCGGCCGACGTGCTGCTGCAGATCGAGGCGGCGGCGCAACGCGATCAGCGGCTGGAGGCGCAGTCGCTGACGATCCGCTCCGATCACCCGATCCGCGCGGTGGCGGGGGAGGAGGGGATCGGGCAGCGTTGCTGGGCGCGCGGCGACCGGCGGCTGGTCGCCGATTATGCCGCCACCGTGCGGATCGCGCGCGACGATGTCGACCTGACCGCGCTGCCCGCGACGCCGGTCGCGCAACTGCCGCCGGGGCTGATCGCGTATCTGCTCCCCAGCCGCTATTGCGAGTCGGACCGGCTGGAGAATTGGGCGCGACGCCGCTTCGCCGGGCTGTCGGGCGGTGCGCTGGCGATGGCGCTGATGGAATGGGTGCACGCGAACCTGGAATATGGCTGGACCGATTCCAGCGGGCGTACCGGCGCGCTGGAGACGTTCGCCCAGCGACGCGGCGTGTGCCGGGACTATGCGCACCTGCTGGTGGCGCTGGCGCGCGCGGTCGAGATCCCGGCGCGCTGCGTGTCGGCCTATGCGCCCGGCGTCGATCCGCCCGACTTCCACGCGGTGGCCGAGCTGTGGCTGGACGGGGCGTGGCGGCTGATGGACGCGACCGGCATGGCGCGCGCGGACGAGCTGGCGCGGGTCGCGGTGGGGCGCGATGCGACCGACGTCGCGTTCATGACGATCTTCGGCACCGCGCACCTGCTGGCGCAGACCGTCGAGGTCGTCCGGCTGGCCGATGCCGGAACGGTCGCGTGATCCGGCACGTTGAGCCCGCGTAACCAACGCAGGAGCAGGAGCAGGACCATGAGCAGCGACAGCCCGATCGACGACAAGGCGCTCGACAGCCTCTCGGTCGCGCCGGCGGGGCAGGACGCGGGGCAGGAGGCGGGCGCACCGCGACGGGGCGATGCCGGGCGCGACCCGTCGCTGGGCGACGACAGCCTGGACGAGGCACTCGACGAATCGATGGATGCGTCCGATCCGCCCGCGGCGACCCAGCCGAGCCGGGCCGAACCGGCGCCGTCGTCCGGCTTCGACGCGGCCGAGGAAGCGGAGCGCCAGCGCGACGCGTGATGCGCCGCCGCCACACCCGCACCCCGGCCGACGCATCTTTCACGATGGAATAACTCCGTTCGTCGCATCCATGTTGCGGCGCACCATGGTTTCATGATCGATTGATGACAGCCGGGGGCGGATGTTAAGGCTGGTGTTAACCAACCTCGGGCATCCTGCCTCTCAGGTCCAACTGTGGGGTGGGGTCAGGCGATGGGTGGAAGGACACGGCCGGCGGAAGGCGCAATGACGCTGGCGGAGATGAAGGAATTCGCGGGTTTCGCGGGCGCGACGCAGCGGTACATCCGCCGCAGCCTGGACGTCGGGCTGGACCGCGAGGATGCGATGGCGCGCTGGTCGCGCGACGTGGTCGAATCCGCGAGCATCCGGGCGCAGGCGCAGCATTATCGCCGCCTCCCCGACCTGCGCGCGCTGGTGCCGGACGACAGCGGGCTGGACGTGGCGGAGCGGCTGCTGGCGCCGCTGGTGACGCTGACCGCGTTCGACCTGGGGCAGGGGCGGATCACGTCCTTCTCGGCCTATCGCTTCCTCTACGAACGGCTGGTGGGGGCCGCGGTCCGTCCGTGGCTGCCGAGCGCGTTCTGCGCCGGCGCGGCGATGCCGCACCTTCACCCGGAATTGCGGCGCAAGCTGCTCCAGTCGATCAGCGAGGCGGCGGCGACCGCGTCGGGCTGGTCGTCGCGACAGCCGGCGTTCTTCCCCTATTGGGTCGAGAAGGTCGATACGGCGGCCCTGCCGAACTGAGCCATCATCCGTCATGCCGGACGTGCTCCGGCATGACGAGTCGGCAACATCATCGGCACGCGCGCCAGCTCATCGCGCCGCGATCCGCCTGGTCGAGGTGGAAGTGGTCGCGGTGGGCGGCGTTGTAATCGGGGGACAGGACGGTGGCGAACAGGTCGCAGGCGCCGTCGCGTACCTCGCGCAGGAAACGCCCCTTCGCGCCCGTGTCGTTCCAGTCGCCGACCACGCTGATGCGCGTGCCGTCGGCGAGGCGAAAGGCGGCGATGTCGAGCGCGTTGGCGGTTGCATGTTCGCTGAAGGCGCCCGCGTCGCGCCCATACATGCGGCGGCAATTGTAGCTGCCGAAATGCTCGATGCGCGTGACGGGCTCACCGAAGGCGCGACGCGCGGCGGGGGTCACGACGTTCCACTCCCACATCGCCATCGCGGCGGCGACGGGACACGACGTGCCGACGTTCGCGGGCGCCAGCGCGATGCGACGCGCACCGCCGGGCGTGAGGCGGGTCGCCTCGTCATAGCCGCATTGCGCCTCGCCCGCGGGGCGGCGGGCGGGCAGCGCGGTGTAGCGGACGCCGGCCTGCTCCAGCAGCGCACGGCAGCGCGGCGTATCCTCGCCCAGCGCGGCGAGCTTGCGCCCGGTGGCCGCCCCGACGGGGGCGCCGAGGTCCAGCGGAGTCCAGGGCAGGTCCTGCGGCTTGCCGCGCAGCGCCCCCCACAGCACGACGCCGGCGAGGACGAGCAGCGCCAGCACCACCGCGCTGACGACCGCGCGGCGGATGGCGCGGATCAGCCGCGCATGGCCGCTGCCAGCCTTTCCGAGGTGATGGGGTAGCCGAGATCGTCGGGGATGCAGAGGTGCTGTTCTCCGTCACGCGTTTCGGGCCAGGGCGTCACCACCCGCTGCGGCGTCGCGCGTGCGTGCGCCACCGCATCCTCGTAGCTGGCAAACTGCGCCAGCCGCTCCAGGTTGCGTCGGGTCGGAAAGATGATCGCCATGCGCCCGGCGTCCGCCTCGTCGAGCACTTTATGCGCGCTGGCCCAGACGAGGCGCACGTTCTCGGTCTGGTCGACCGTCGCGCGCGGTGCGTCGGCGGGGAGGCGCGCGAGATAGAAGCGCGTGTCGAAGATGCGCATGTTGCGGTGCGCGGGACGCCAGCGCGCGAAGGGGACCAGCAGGTCGAGGTCCAGTGCGGCGCCGGCCTCCTTCAGCACTTCGCCGAAGGGCGTGCCGGCGTGGAGCGCGGCGCGCATCGCGTCGAGCGTCTTCGCCGAGGGCGGGGTGGCGAGGCCGACGGGCAGGCCCGCTTCCTCGATCGTCTCGCGCACCGCGCCGATGCGGGCGGCCATCTCCTCATCGCCACCCATGGTCTGCGCGAGCAGGTGATCGCCGGGATCGACCCGCCCGCCGGGGAAGACCATCGCGCCGGCGGCGAAGACCATCGCCTTCGCACGCTCCACCATCAGCAGTTCGGGCGGGCCGTCGGCCACGTCGCGGAAGACGACCAGCGTGGCGGCTGGGATGGCCTCGGGAAGATCCTCGCCCTCGTCCGCGAAATGGCTGTCGTTGAAGCTGCGGTCGGTCATGGCGTCTCTCCGTCGATGCGTGGCGGCGGTCCGGCGCCGTCGTTTGCGCCATCATCGGGCGCGTCGGGCGGAAGGGCAAGCGAGGACAGGCGCGGAGGATAGCGAGGGCCATCATGGCATCGTCCGTCATGCCGGGCTGGTCCCGGCATCCAAGGCCGCCGGCGCCTCACGAGCGTGCTCGCAGGGAAACCCTGGACCCCGGGTCAAGCCCGGGGTGACGAATTGAATGGGGCGGCGTTAGATCAACGAATCGGCGAGCAGCAGCAGAAGCTTGACGTCCATCGCGACGCCCTCGGCGCGCTTCGCGGCGACGAAGGCGGCGATGTCGGCGCGCGGGACGAGGTGGACGGTGATGTCCTCGTCACCCGCACCGCCGCCGTCGCCGACCTTCACGATGTCGTGCGCGCGGACCAGCGTGAACCCCTCCGTGACCATGCCGGGGGAGGCGTGGAAGAAGCCGAGTTCCTCCATGCGTCCGGCGCGATAGCCGGTTTCCTCCTCCAGTTCGCGCGCCGCGGCGTCCACGACCGGCTCGCCGGCGTGATCGTCGCCGACGAGGCCGGCGGGAAGCTCCAGGCAGCGGCGCGCGAGCGGCACGCGATACTGCTCGACGAGGACGACGCGGTCGGCCTCGTCGAAGGCGACGATCACCGCCGCCTCGATCCCGCGCGCGCGCGCGACATATTCCCATTGCCCCTGCCGGATCGCCTTGATGAAGCGCCCCTCCCACATCGTCGCGGCGGGGAAGGCGGCATTGTCCTCCGCGGTCATAGTTCGATCACCCGGTCGGGCAGTTCGTTGGGATTGTCGGCGGTCTTCGGGAAATGCTCGCGCAGGACCGCGCCGATCGCGGCCACGGCGGCGACCATGCCGTCGCCGGGGCGGCCGTCGCGTACCGCGTCGACCAGCGCCGCCATCGCATCGCCCCAGCGCTCCGGCGCGATGACGCGGTGGATCGCGGCGTCGGTGACGATCTCGGCGATATGCTCGTCCGCCGAGAGGAACAGCAGCACGCCCTCATGCCCGGCGGTGCGGCTTTCGGTGCCGATGCGGAAATATTGCACCGCGCGCCGGCGGACGCGGCGCGCCTTGGTGGCGCGGGGGGTGAGCGCGAGGCGCAGCGGCATCCAGGCGAGCGCGACGCGTACGATCAGGAACGCCAGCGTCTGCGCGATCAGCACGGCGAGCATGTCGCGGGCGAGGTCGGCCTGCTCCCAGCCGCGGTCGAAGGGGGTGAAGATGCCGGGCCGGATCGCGCCGATCGCGGTCACGGCGAGGACGGCGAGCACCGCGTAGTGGAGCGCGACGTCGTGATAGGCGTCGGAGCGCTCCGCGACGACGGTGACGATCTCACCATCGGTGGTCGCCTCCGCGGCGGTGACCGCGGCGGCGATCGCCTCGCGCTCGGCGGCGGTCAGGACCAGTCGCGTCACCTACCAGCTCCCGCTCGCGCCGCCGCCGCCGAACGAGCCGCCCCCGCCCGAGAAGCCGCCGCCGTCGCCGCCGCCCCAGCCGCCGCCCCATCCACCGCCGCCGCCGCCACCGCTGCCCCAGCCGGGTCCCCAGATGACGACGGGGGCGACACCGCCGCGGTAGCTGCGCCCGCGCCCGCGCGCGAAGAGCATCGGCAGGATGATGAAGACGACGACCATGATCCAGAAGCCCGCGACCATCCAGTCGCCGACCGTGTCCTTGCGCTGCGTCCGCTTCGCCGCGGCGGCCTGCGCGCGTCGTTCCGCGGCCTCGAGCGGGAGCGTCATTTGCTCCGCGATCGCCTGCGCACCGGCGACGATGCCGCCGGCCATGTCGCCCTCGCGGAAGCGCGGCAGGATGGTCTGGTTGACGATGACGCTGGAGAGGGCGTCGGTCATGATCGGCTCCAGCCCGTAGCCGACCTCGATGCGGACCTTCTTCTCCTTGGGTGCGACCAGCAGGATGATGCCGTTGTTCGCGTCCTTCTGCCCGATCCCCCATTCGCGCCCCAGGCGATAGCCGTAATCCTCGATCGCATAGCCTTGCAGGTCGGGGATGGTGGCGACGACGAGCTGGCGCGACGACGCCTTCTCGGTTTCCGCCGACAGCTGGGTGAGCTGCTGGACCTGCTGCGGGGAGAGCAGCCCGGCGGCATCGACGACGCGCCCGGAGAGTTTGGGGAAGGTCTGCGCGGTTGCGGGGGTGGCGAGCGCGAGGGTGGTGAGGAAGAACGCCAGCAGGAGGCAGAGGATGCTCCGACCCGCACCGTCATGCCGGACTTGTTCCGGCATCCACCGTTCCGCAGGCGTGATCGCTGGTGCGCGTGCGGAACGGTGGACCCCGGAACAAGTCCGCGGTGACGAGGTGGGGGGGAAAGGTCGGGGCACCTCAGCCGCCGAAGTTCACCGTCGGCGCCGTCTCCGCGCCCGGCGTGGTGGCCTGGAACGGGACCAGCGGCTTCGCGCCGTAGAAGATCTTCGCGCCGACCGCGTCGGGGAAGGTGCGGATGCGGGTGTTATAGTCCTGGACCGCCTGATTGTAGTCGCGGCGCGCGATGGTGATGCGGTTCTCGGTCCCCTCCAGCTGCGACTGCAGCGAGAGGAAGTTCTGGTTCGACTTCAGGTCCGGGTACGCCTCCTGCAGCCGCTGGAGCGAGAAGGTGACCGCGTTCTGCGCGCGCTCGAACTGCTGCACCTTCGCCGGATCGGTCAGGTCGTCGCCCGACAGCCGGATGCGGCCGGCGCCCGCGCGCGCCTCGGTCACGCGGGTCAGCACGTCGGACTCCTGCTTCGCATAGCCCTTCACGGTCGAGACCAGGTTGGGGATCAGGTCGGCACGGCGCTGATACTCGTTCTGCACGTCGGCCCAGCGCGCCTTGGCGGTTTCCTCGGCGGTGGGGACGCTGTTGAGCCCGCAGGCGGCGAGCGGCAGCGCCAGCATCACGGGGGCATAGCGACGGATCATCGGTGCGGTCTCCACTGTCTGTGTCATTCATATAGGACACCGCCCCGGGGGTCGTGAAGATCGCACGAATGGTTTATTTCGACCCCACAACAGACACGAAGGGACCAGCCATGCTGAAGGATTTCCGGACGTTCATCGCGCGCGGCAACGTGCTGGACCTGGCGGTGGGCGTCATCATCGGCGGCGCGTTCGCCACGATCACGAAGTCGCTGACCGACGACATCATCATGCCGGTGGTGGGCGCGATCTTCGGCGGGTTCGATTTCTCCAGCTATTTCGTGCGGCTGGGCGCGGTGCCGGCGACGTACAGGGGATCGCTGACGAGCTATTCGGAGCTGAAGGCGGCGGGCGTGCCGCTGTTCGGATACGGCGAGTTCGTCACCGTCGTCATCAATTTCGTGATCCTGGCGTTCATCGTGTTCCTGCTGGTGCGCAGCGTGAACCGGCTGATCGCGGCGGCGGAGCGCGAGAAGGTGCAGGGGAATGCCGAGCCCGCGGCGGAGCCGGCGGAGGTGGTGCTGTTGCGCGAGATCCGCGACGAGCTGAAGGGGCGGGCGAAGGAGATGTGACGGGTCGCGTCACCCCGGCGCACGGCCGGGGTGACGGTGCGGGCGTTACCGCTGCTCGCCGACGGGGGCGACATATTCGCCCATGTCGGGGCCGCCGTCCTGCCCCAGCCCGCGTTGCAGGTTGGAGTTGCGGATGCCGTAGAGGAAGTACAGCACCACGCCGCCCGCCATGTACCACAGGAAGAACTTCAGCACCGGCCACGGCACCGTCGTGATGAGATAGGCGCACGACGCGATGCCGAGCAGCGGCAGCACCGGATAGAGCGGGACCGAGAAGCCGCGCGGCAGCTCCGGCGCGGCGCGGCGCAGGTAGATGACCGAGAGGCAGACGATCGCGAACGCCGCCAGCGTGCCGACCGAGGTCATGTCGCCCAGCACGTTGATGTCGAAGAACCCCGCCGCCACCGCGGTGATGATGCCGACCAGCGCGGTGTTGATGTACGGCGTCTTGTACTTCGGATGGACCGTCGCGAAGACGCGCGGCAGCAGCCCGTCGCGCGCCATCGTGTAGAAGATGCGGGTCTGGCCGTACATCAGCACCAGCACCACCGAGGTGAGCCCGACGATCGCGCCGATCTTGATGATCTTGGCCAGCCAGCTCCACGCCGGGCCGAAATTATCGACCACGACCGCGACGGGATCGGGCACGTTGAGCTGGTTGTAGGGCACCAGCAGCGTCATGATCGCGGCGACCAGCATGTAGATGACGGTGCACACGACCAGGCTGCCGATGATGCCGAAGGGCATGTCGCGCTTGGGGTCCTTCGCCTCCTGCCCCGCGGTCGAGACGGCCTCGAACCCGATATAGGCGAAGAAGACGATCGAGGCGGCGCGCATGATGCCGTCGACGCCGTACTTGCCGTCGCCCTGCCCCTCGGGGATGAAGGGGGTCCAGTTCCTCGCCACCAGCTCGCCGAAGTTGCTGAGCACGATCAGCCCGCCGACCGCGATGAACGCGACCAGCACGCTGACCTTCACCGCGACGATGACGTTGTTGACCTTCGCCGATTCCGACACGCCCGCCACCAGCAGCGTCGCGAGCGCGAGGCAGATAAGGAAGGCGGGGAGGTTGAAGATCGTCGTCACCGTCCGCCCGTCGACCAGCACCGGCACGCCGTCGCGCATCAGCGTATAGCCCGCGGGGCCGGTCAGCTGCGGCGGGATGTGGAGCCCGAAATCGGCGAGCAGGCTGACGACGTAACCGCCCCAGCCGACCGCCACCACCGAGGCGGCGAGGCCGTATTCGAGCAGCAGCAGCGCGCCCATGATCCACGCCACGAACTCGCCGAGGGTGGTGTAGCCGTAGGTATAGGCCGATCCGGACACCGGCAGCGTCGACGACAGCTCCGCATAGCAGAGCCCCGCAAAGGCGCAGACGATGCCCGCCACGACGAACGACAACAGCACCGCCGGCCCGGCATGGAGCGCCGCGGCGCTGCCGGTACGGACGAAGATGCCCGCGCCGATGATGCAGCCGACGCCCAGCAGCAGCAGGTTCCACTTGCCCAGCGTGCGCTTCAGCTCGCTGGTTTCGGTTTCGCGCTGCACCTGCGCGATCGATTTGCGCGCCATCATGCGCGCGAAAACGCCACCTTCGGGTCGGGTCGCCATAACTCTCCCTTGGTCGCCCCCCGGGGCGCCGTCATGCCAAGCGCGAGAGCCTAATGCCAAATCGCGTCCGCGCAATAGTGTTGCGCGGGCGATCGGTCGGAGATGGGTCAACGCCGGCTGTCGTTCTCGACCAGCATCGGGCCCAGCGGGCGGCCGGCGATGATGTGGACGTGGAGGTGCGGCACCTCCTGATGGCTGTTGGTGCCGGTATTGGCGATCAGCCGGTAGCCCGGCTCAACCAGCCCGGCCTCGCGCGCGGCCTGTCCCACGGCGCGGGTGAAGCTGACGATCTCCGCGTCCGAGGCACGGGCGGAAAAATCGTCCCAGCTGACGTAGCGGCCGCGCGGGATCGCGAGCAAATGGATCGGCGCCCAGGGCGCGATGTCGTGGAAGACGACGGTGTGATCGTCCTCGTACACGCGCTTCGACGGGATCTCGCCGCGCAGCAGCCGGGCGAAGATGTTGCCGTCGTCATAGGGCGAAGTGGCATCGACGCTCATCACGGGCACCTTTATTGCGGAGGGAAGGAGAGCGGGCGGGCGGCCTTTTCGTCGTGGCCGCCGGTGCCTTCGCGGCGGCGCAGCTCGGCGCGGACGTCGTCCAGCGTCAGCCCGGCATCGGCCAGCAGCACGAAGAGGTGATAGAGCAGGTCCGCGGCCTCCGGCACGATCGCGCGGGGGTCGGCACCGATCGCGGCGATGACGGTCTCGGTCGCTTCCTCGCCGATCTTCTGCGCGATGCGGGCGCGGCCCCTGGCGAACAGCGAGGCGGTGTAGGAGCTGCCGGCATCGGCGCCCTTGCGTGCGGCGATCGTGGCGGCGAGGCGGTCCAGGATGTCGTCTGCCATGCGCAGCGGGTGCCGCGCGCGGCGCGCGAGGTCAATCCTTGGCAGCGAAGCGACGGCGAAGCGCGCGGCGGGCGAGCCAGATCGCGACGACCGCGAGCACGAACAGCGCGACGTCCGACAGCTCCGGCATCGTGCGCGCGCGGACGATGCCGTCGTGGCCGGTATCGGCGAGCGCGGGGCCGATCAGGAGCAGGGTGAGGAAGATGGTGCGCACCGGCGGGAGGGTTAGGCGGGGCGGGGTTTCGAAGGGGTTAAAATGCCCCCGGCATCACTCCGGCTCAAGGCGGGGCCTCTGCATGCCGTGCTCCTGCGCAGGCAGGAGCCCAAGGCCCAGCAGAACAATGCCTTATGGGACCCGCAACCCTGGGCTCCTGCCTACGCAGGAGCACGGTGTCGCCTTTTGCAAACGCCCCGCTCGAGGCCGGGGTGACGGGGCGTGTCGGAGTGCGCTAAAACGATCGACTTGATAGGGGCTTCCCATCCGCCCGCCGCCGCGCCATCCTGCGCGCCAACGATGCGGCCACAGACCGCGGGCTAGGAGAGCAGGCGATGGCGAAGCGGATCGCGGTGGTGGGTGCCGGCATGGGCGGGCTGTGCGCGGCCATCAAGGCGCGCGAGGCGGGGCACGAGGTCGTGCTGTACGAACATGCCGATACGGTCGGCGGGACGTGGCGCGCCAACCGCTACCCCGGCGTGGCCTGCGACGTGCCGGCGATCCTCTATCAGTTCAGCTTCGCGCCCAACCCGCACTGGAGCCATCATTATGCGCGCGGGCCGGAAATCCATGCCTATACGCAGTCGCTGGTCGAGCAGTTCGCGCTGGGCGACGTGCTCCGTCTGAACGAACGTGTGACGCGCGCTGTCTGGGACGAGGCCGCGG
Source organism: Sphingomonas adhaesiva (assembly GCF_036946125.1). Lineage (NCBI taxonomy): Bacteria > Pseudomonadati > Pseudomonadota > Alphaproteobacteria > Sphingomonadales > Sphingomonadaceae > Sphingomonas > Sphingomonas adhaesiva. The sequence goes on along the minus strand of NZ_JAQIJT010000002.1, from coordinate 2,216,409 downwards.
GACAATGGCAGGTCGAGACCGAGAAGGGCGCGCGCGAGACGTTCGACGCGATCGTGCCCGCGCTGGGGCAATTGTCGCGCCCGCAACTGCCCGGGATCGCCGGGCGGGACGACTTCGCCGGCACGATGTTCCACGCCGCCGAATGGCCCGAGGGGATCGACCTGGCCGGCAGGCGCGTCGGCGTCGTCGGCTCGGCGGCGAGCGCGGTGCAACTGATCCCCGAAGTCGCCAAGGTCGCGGGCCACCTGACCGTGTTTCAGCGCACCCCCAATTGGATCGTGCCGCGCAACGACCAGGCGGTGACCCCCGAGACGAAGGCGTTGATGGCCACCAACCTGGAGGTGGCGATGAAGCTGGGCGCGGCGCACCGGGCGATGATCTTCGACAATGCGGATGCGTTCTTCTGGCAGGCGTTCCAATGGACGCCGGAGGGGCGCGCCGCCTTCACCCGCACCGCGCTCGATCATCTGGAGGCGCAGGTCGCCGACCCCGCGCTGCGCGCGAAGCTGACGCCGGATTATCCGATTGGGTGCAAGCGCATCCTGATCTGCGACGATTTCTACCCGGCGCTGTGCCGCGACAATGTGACGCTGGAGACCGCGGGGATCGACCGCATCGAGGCGGGCGGGGTGCGCACCGCGGACGGGTTCCACGATCTGGACGTGCTGATCTTCGCGACCGGGTTCGAGACGACCGAGTGGAACTGGTCGATGGACGTGTTGGGGCGCGGCGGCGTGTCGCTGAGGGAGGCGTGGCGCGACGGGCCGGAGGCGTATCTGGGGATCATGGTCCACGGCTTTCCCAACATGTTCATGCTCTATGGACCGAACACGAACCTGGGCCACAATTCGATCAGCTTCATGATCGAGCAGCAGGTGGCCTTCATGCTGCGCACGCTGGCGGGCGTCGAGGCGCAGGACGCGCGCGCCGCCGATGTGTCCGAGGACGGGCAGCGGCGCTTCCAGGACGCGCTGGCGCAAAAGCTGTCCGGCACGGTCTGGGCCGACCCGCACTGCCGCAGCTGGTACAAGGCGGCGAACGGGCGCATCTACCAGAACTGGTCGGGCAGCTGCGCCGAATATGCCGAGGCGACGGGCACGGTCGATCGCGAGGTCGTCGCGATCGGGTGAGCCCGACGCGTCACACCTTCCGGTAGGGCGTGTCGGCGACCTCGATACGCGGCTTGTAGCCGTGGATGTCGGCAAGCGTGCGCACCGCGTCCCGCACCGCCTCCGGATCGTCGAAGCCGGGGCCGATGCGGATCGAGGTGAGCGGCAGAAGCTCCACGTCGTCGCCCTGTGGCTTGACCACGTTATAGGGGACCAGGCGCAAGCCGGAGGTGCGGACGCGCACGTCGTCGTGCTTGGGTGAGCAATAGGAGACGATGCGCCACTCCTTCTCCGACTGGAAGGAGCGGTGCTTGTTGAGCAGCGACTTGTTCTCGACGGCCCAGTCGGCCTTGTCGGCCGCGACCTTGATGATCTTCTCGTCCGCGGTCGCATCCAGCTTCATGCCGCCGAGGGTGGTGATGAACTCGCGGATCATCTTCTCCAGCGTGCTGCTCTGGCGGTCCGGATCGTATTCGACCTTGGCGAAGGAATATTCCGCATCGTCCGGCCGTCCGACCGTGTGAAGGACGTTCGCGTCGAACCCCAGCGTGAAGCCCTGCCCGTCGCGCGCATAGCCGCGCCACTGGCTCAGGTCGTCCGACGCCTCCGACAGCGAGAAGACGAAGGAATCATCGTTGCTGCGGATCTCCGACAGGATTCGCATCCGCTTGAGGAACGCGCGGGTGATCGCGTCGTCGCTGTCCAGCTTGTCCAGGATCGAGCGGACGAGGGTCTTCGTATAGGCGGCCTCGGTCTTGTCGTTGAGGAAGCGGTGATCGGTCAGCCAGATGCTGTGCTGTGACAGCATGCCGTGCAGCCCGGCGGCGTCGGTATAATGGAACACCTCCTCCGGCACCTCGCCGCTGCGCGCGACGCGCGTCTCCTCGACCCAGCGGTTCGAGATCGCCTTGAACTTCGCCTCCGCCTTCGCCTCGCTGATCGCTGCCATGTCGCCGTCCCTCCCTCTTGGCTTCTTGGCGGCAAGGTCTGGATCGGCGAACGCCCGGTCAATGTTGTGGCGGCGGCGTTTGGTCCGTTATGGTTGCACCCGCGCCCGACGCGCGGCACGATCGCGGGCATGCGACACGGTCCGCTCAAGCTGAAGGCGCAATTGCTGTGCGGCGATGCGATCGCCATGGGGCCGGGGAAGGCGGACCTGCTGGAGGCGATCGCGCGCGAAGGCTCGATCTCCGCGGCGGGACGCGCGCTGGGGATGAGCTACCGCCGGACCTGGCTGCTGGTCGACGAGATGAACCGCTGCTGGCGGGAGCGGCTGGTCGCGACCGGGCGCGGCGGCGGCGGCGGGGCGACGCTGACCGAGGCGGGGCGCGAGGTGCTGGCGGCGTATCGCGCGCTGGAGGCGGCGATCGACAGCGCGGTGGGCGCGACGGAGGCGTTCGCGGCGCTCGGCGAGCGGCTGCGCGAGGTGCCGCTGGCGCCCGCGTCGGTGACGCCGCGGACGTGATCCGGGGTGACGGCGCGGGCGGCGTGACGTAACGCCGCGCGATGGAACGGTTCGATGCGATCGTGCTGGGCGCCGGCGGGGCCGGGCTGATGTGTGCGGCGGTCGCGGGGCAGCGCGGGCGGCGCGTCGCGGTGCTGGATCATGCCGATGCGGCGGGCAAGAAGATCCTGATCTCCGGCGGCGGACGATGCAATTTCACCAATGTGCATACCGCCGCCGATCGCTATCTCTCCGCCAACCCGCATTTCGCGAAGTCCGCGCTGGGGCGGTACACCGCGCAGGATTTCCTGGCGCTGGTCGAGCGGCACGGCATCGGCTGGCACGAGAAGACGCTGGGGCAATTGTTCTGCGACCGCTCCGCGCGCCAGATCGTCGACATGCTGCTGGACGAGGCGGCGGCGGGGGGCGTGGCGATCCGGCTGGGACAGCCGCTGGGCGAGGTGCGGCATGCCGACGGGCTGTTCGTCGTCGTCCACGGCGCGCGCGAGATCGCGGCGCCGTCGCTGGTGATCGCGACCGGCGGTCCGTCGATCCCGAAGCTGGGCGCGACGGGCATCGCCTACGACCTGGCGCGGCGGTTCGGGTTGAAGGTGGTGGAGCCACGCCCGGCGCTGGTGCCGCTGACGCTGCCGGGGGACGAGGCGCTGTTCCGCGCGCTGTCGGGCGTGGCGACGCCGGTGGTGGCGCGCGCGGGGAAGGCGGCGTTCGCGGAGGCGGCGCTGTTCACGCACCGCGGGCTGTCGGGGCCGGCGATCCTGCAGGCGTCGAGCTATTGGCGACACGGCGAGGCGGTGGCGATCGACTTCCGCCCCGATGCCGCGCCCGGCTGGCTGGTGGAGGCGAAGCGGGCGAGGCCGCGCGCGAGCTTCGCCGCCGCGACGGGGCTGCCCGCGCGGCTGGCGGACGCGCTGGCGGAACGCGTCGGTATCGGCGAACTGGGCAATGCGACCGATCGCACGCTGGCCGAGGCGGAGCGGCGGCTGCGCGACTGGCGCTTCCACCCCGACGGTACGGAGGGGTTCGCGAAGGCGGAGGTGACGGTCGGCGGGATCGCGACCACCGGATTGTCGTCGCAGACGATGGCGGCGCGGCACCTGCCGGGGCTGTATGCGATCGGTGAGGCGGTCGATGTCACCGGCTGGCTCGGCGGGTACAATTTCCAATGGGCCTGGGCGAGCGGCTGGGCGGCGGGAGAGGCCCTATAGCGGCGGACAGATTCATAGCGGCGGACGCCTCCTCATGCTATTGCGAGCGGATAGCATGAGGAGGCGTGGATGAGCGGCGAGGATCCGTATCGGCTGACCAGCGAGGCGGCGTTGCGCGCGGTCTATGGCGAGGCATCCGCCGGGGTGAAGGCGAAGGCGTTCCCGCAGCTCGACCGCCACAGCCGGCGGTTCCTGGAGCTGTCGCCCTTCTTCTGCATCGGGTCGCAGCGGGGGGACGGCAGCGCGGACGTGTCGCCGCGCGGCGGGGAGCCGGGCGCCGTGCAGCCGCTGGACGACCGCCACATCGCCTTCGCGGATCGTCCGGGCAACAACCGGCTCGATACGCTGGTCAACATCGTGGCCGATCCGGCGGTGGGGATGCTGTTCTTCCTGCCCGGGATCGACGACATGATGCGGATCAACGGCGTGGCGCATGTCACGCTCGCGCCCGGGCTGATGGAGCGGTTCGCGCACGAAGGGAAGGCGCCCCGCAGCGTCGTCGTGGTCGAGACGCGCGAGGTCTATTTCCATTGCTCCAAGGCGTTGCGGCGCTCGGCTTTGTGGGACCCGCAGCGGCACCGGGCGCGCGGCGACTTTCCGACGCTGGGGCAGATCGCGCGCGACCAGTTCCGCCTGGCGGTCGCGGCGGAGACGATCGACGCCGCGCTGGAGCATGACGCCGCGACGAACCTGTATTGAGGGGGGGGACGTGGAGGCGCCGATTGAGTGCCGCCGCGGCATCGCGTAACGGGCCCGCACACGCTCCCGTCCGGGGGCGGATCAGCGGAGACTGCCATGACCCCGACCGTATTGTCGCCGCCGCGCGATGATGAGGCCCGCGTTACCGCCGCCATCGTGGTCAGCGCGCTGGGCGCGGCGCTCGGCGGCCTGCTGTTCGGATTCGATACGGCGGTCATTTCCGGCACCACCGCGGCGTTGCAGGCCCGCTTCGCGCTCAGCGACGGGGCGCTGGGGTTCACCGTCGCCTCCGCGCTGATCGGCACCGTCATCGGGTCGCTGATCGCGGGCGCGCCGGCCGACCGCTACGGGCGCAAGCCGATGCTGCTGGTGGTGGCGATCGCCTATGTCGTGTCGTCGCTGGGGGCGGCGCTGGCGGGGAATTGGGCGATGCTGCTGGCGTTCCGCTTCCTGGGCGGGCTGGCGATCGGCGCCGCATCGGTGGTGACGCCGGTCTATATCGCGGAGGTATCGCCCGCGAGGTTCCGCGGGCGGCTGGTGGCGCTGAACCAGCTGAACATCGTGCTGGGCATCCTGATCGCCTTCGCGTCCAATTATGTGATCGCGCAGGTCGTGCCGGGCGACGATTCGTGGCGCTGGATGCTGGGGATCGTCGCGGTCCCCTCCGCGATCTTCCTGGCGGTGACGCTGGCGCTGCCCGACACGCCGCGCTGGTATGCGGTGAACGGTCGCGAGGCGCAGGCGCTGGCGGTGATGCGGCGGCTGGGCTTCGCCGCGCCAGAGGCGGAACTGGCGCGGATGCAGGACGCCCGCGCGCGGGACGGCGCGGCGGAGGCGGCGCCGCGGCTGTTCCAGCGCCGCTACGCCACCCCGGTCGGCTGCGCGATCGCGATCGCGATGTTCAACCAGCTGTCGGGGATCAACGCGCTGCTCTATTACGCGCCGCGCATCTTCGCGCTGGGCGGGGCCGGGGCGGACAGCGCGCTGCTTCAGTCGGTCGCGGTGGGCGGCACCAACCTGGCCTTCACCGTGCTGGCGCTGTTCCTGATCGACCGCTTCGGGCGCAAGCCGCTGCTGTACGTCGGCTCGGTCGCGTGCGCCGCCGCGCTGATCCTGGTCGGTATCCAGCTGGAGGCGGCGCGGCCGGACGGGACGCTGGTGCTGCTGGGGCTGATGGGGTTCATCGCCGCCTTCGCGGTCAGCCAGGGGGCGGTGATCTGGGTATTCCTGTCGGAGGTGTTCCCCAGCGAAGTGCGCGGCAAGGGGCAGGCGCTGGGATCGACCACCCACTGGGTGATGGCGGCGGCGATCACCTGGCTGTTCCCGGTGGTCGCGGGGGCGCTGGGCGGGTTCGTGTTCTTCTTCTTCGGCGCGATGATGCTGGCGCAGCTGGTATGGGTGCGACGTTTCATGCCGGAGACGAACGGCGTCGCGCTGGAGGACATGGGCGCGCGGGTGAATTGAGGCAGCGTGCGAGGCTGGGTTTCCTCGTCGCCCCGGGCTTGACTCCGGCTCAAGGCGGGACCTTTGCAAAACAGGTGCAACGGCACCCAGCCCACGCCGTGCTCCTGCGCAGGCAGGAGCCCAGGGCCAGGCAGAACAACGCCTTATGGGACCTGCAACTCCGGGCTCCTGCCTTCGCAGGAGCACGGTGTAGCCTTTTGCAAAGGTCCCGCTCAAGGCCGGGGTGACGTCTGCAATGGACCCCCTCTTGACAAAACAGACCAATTCCCGTGTCGTCTGCAACAGGTAGCAACGACAATAATACCAGTTGAAGGGGCGCGGGGACATGGCACGGACATTCGACGGGCTTCTGCTGGGTAGCGCGCTGATCGCGCTGGTGGCGGGCGGCGGCGCGGTGGCGCAGGTCACTCCCGCGCCCGGCGCCACCGCGGTCGATGGGGCGGCGGAGGGCGCCGACGGTCAGGACATTCTGGTCACCGGCACGCGGATCACGCGCCCCGGCGTGACCGCGGTGAGCCCGGTCGCCTCGGTCGATGCGGAGGCGATCGCGCTGGACCGTGCGCTGAACGTCGAGAGCGTGCTCAACCGCCTGCCGCAGTTCGTCGGCAGCTTCGGCGCGTCGTCCAACGGGGCGGACTCGCGCGGTGCGGCGACGGCGGATCTGCGCGGGCTGGGGCAGAACCGGACGCTGGTGCTGATCGACGGCACGCGCGGCGCGCCGTTCGGCTTCCGCAACTCGGTCGATCTCAACTCCATCCCGGCGCCGCTGGTCGAGCGGGTCGACGTGCTCACCGGCGGCGCGGCGGCGGTCTATGGCTCCGACGCGGTGGCGGGCGTCGTCAACTTCGTGACGAAGCGCAACTTCACCGGGCTGGAGGCGCAGATCGTCTCCAATATCGCCGAGCGCGGCGATGCGGGGTCGCGCGGCGCGAACCTGACCTGGGGCAAGGACCTGGGCGGTCGCGGCAACGTCGCGGTCTATCTCGGCTGGTCGGAGCGCGACCCGCTGTTCAAGCGCGACCGCGGCTTCGCCGCGCCGGAGCGGTCGGACACCGGCGTCACCACCGCGCGCCCGCTGGGCGGGTTCTTCCGCCGGTCGGATTCGGCCAATGTCTTCAACCTGTCCGGCATCGGCGGCGCGGCGGCGAGCAGCACGTTCGGCTATAACGACGACGGCTCGCTGTCGCCGCTCGCGACCAGCAGCGTGCTGAGCGGGCGCGAGTCGCTGGTGCTGTCGCAGCGGCGCTACAACGCCAGCCTGTTCTTCCATTACGACGTGGCGGACGGCGTCGAGCTGTACGGGCGCGGCATGTACGGCAACAGCAAGGTGCGCGACGTGCTGCCGCCCGCGACCGTTGCGGCGAACGTGCTGATCCGGCGCGACAATCCGTATCTGACGCCGCAGCTGCGCACGATCCTGGCGCCGGCGTTCAACCTGAACGCGGCCGGCACCGCGCCCGGCACCGACGCGGCGCTGCTGACCGTGACCCGCTCGCTGGGCGAGCTGGGCGACCGCGTGACGGAGACGACGCGCGAGACGTGGCAGGGGCAGCTGGGGCTGCGCGGCACGGTCGCGGGGATCCGCTGGGACGCTTATGGCCAGTACGGGCGCAGCGACGAATCGAGCCCGATCTATGGCGAGGGCGTGCTCGCGCGCTTCCAGCAGGCGGGCAATGCGACCGTCGACGCGTCGGGCGCGGCGGTGTGCGCGGATGCGTCTAACGGTTGCGTGCCCGCCAATATCTTCGGCCCCGGTGCGATCGGCGCGGCGGCGGCGGCCTATATCGACGAGCCGGTGGCGCAGGGTCGCCGCCGCGAGCAGGTGGTCGCGGGCGTCACGCTGTCGGCGGACAGCGGCCGCTTCCTGACGCTGCCGGGCGGGCCGATCGATGTCGTCGCGGGCTTCGAATATCGCGACGAGCGTGGGCGCAACACGTACGGCGCGACCGCGCGCGCGGGGCAGACGTTCAACCAGGGCACGCGCGTCGACTTCGCGGGCGGCTATGACGTGAAGGACGTGTTCGTCGAGGCGCGCGCGCCGCTGCTGGCGGACGTGGCGTTCTTCCACCGGCTGAACGTCGAGGGCGCCTATCGCCGCTCCGACTATTCGACCAGCGGCGCGGTGGATGCGTGGAAGCTGGGCGGCGACTGGTCGCCGACCCCGGACGTGCGCTTCCGCGGCAGCTACCAGCGGGTCGTGCGCGCGCCCAATATCGGCGAGCTGTTCGGCGCGACCTCGTCGATCCCGCTTCAGGGTCGCGCCGTCGATCCGTGCGCCAACCCGGTCGCGTCGGGCGCCTCGGTCGCGACCTGCACCGCCAGCGGCGCGCCCGCGGGCGGCTATGTGCAGGATCTGACGGGGGCGCTGTTCATCTTCGGCGGGCGCTCGACGATCCGGCCGGAGACGGGCAAGACGTGGACCGCGGGCGCGGTGCTGACGCCGCGGTTCATCCCCGGGCTGACGCTGACCGCCGATTATTACGACATCCGCATCGACAATGCGGTCGGCGCGGTGCTGCCGCAGGCGACGCTCGACACCTGCTTCGTGGTCGCGCGCGACATCGACAACGTCTTCTGCCAGCAGGTCAGGCGGCAGGCCAACGGGCAGCTGGCCTCGGTCGACAGTTCCGACATCAACGTCGCGCTGCTGACCTCGCGCGGCGTCGACGTGACCGGCGACTATGGCTTCGACATCGGCGGCCTGCGCGCTGGCCTCAGCTACGCCGGGACGATCGTGCTGAGCCAGAAGCAGCAGAACGGCTCGACCGCGCCGGTGGTGGAATGCGCCGGCCGGTTCGGCGCCACCTGCGGGCTGGAGGTGCGCCGCGCGCTGCCGCGCTATCGCCACCGCATGGATGCGTCGCTGGGAGCGCAGGACGTGTCGCTGCGCGTGACGTGGCGGACGGAGGGGGCGGTGCGCGACGATGCCGCCACGACCTATCTGGTCGAGCGGATCGGGCCGCAGCATTATCTGGATCTGGCGGTGTCGTTCGACGTGACCGAGCGTGCGCGGTTCATCGTCGGCGTCGACAATTTGCTCGACCGGCAGCCGCCGCTCGCCTTCACCAACTCGGCGGACGCGAACACCTTCCCGCAATCGTATGACGTGATCGGGCGTCGGTTCGGGGTGTCGTTCACGGTGAAGCGGTAAGGGATCGTCACCCCGGGGTCGGGCCCCGGGGTGACGACAACCGGCTCAGGCCACGGTGCAGCGTTCCTCCGCCATGCGGGCGGGGTGGCCGATGAGATAGCCCTGCACCTGGTGGCAGCCGCTGGCGCGCAGCGCCGCCAGTTCTTCCCGACCCTCGACCCCCTCCGCCACGACCGGCACGCCCAGGCTGTGCCCCAGCGCGATGATGCTGCGCACGATCGACGCCGAGGGCGCATGGTCGAGCATCGACATCACGAAGCTGCGGTCGATCTTGAGCTTGTCGAAGCGGAATTCGCGCAGATTGCCGAGCGAGGAATGGCCGGTGCCGAAATCGTCCATGACGACCCGCGCGCCCGCATCCTGCAACGCGCGCAGCGCGGTCAGCGCCGCGGCGCGGTTGACGCCGAGCAGGGTGGCGCTCTCCGTCACCTCGAACTCCAGCCGCGACGGCGCGATGCCGTGGCGATCGGCCAGCGCGAGCAGCGACTGCGCGAGCCGGTCGTGTCGGAACTGGATCGCGGACAGGTTGAGCGCCAGCGACAGCCCGCGGTTCCAGCGCGCCGCGGTCGCCATCGCGCGGTCCGCGACCCACAGCCCGATCGCGCCGATGCCGCCGCTCGATTCGGCCAGCGGGATGAACAGCTCGGGCGAAATCTCGCCCAGCTCCGGATGCGACCAGCGCAGCAGCGCCTCGTACCCCTCGACCCGCAGCGTGTCGGCATCGGCGATCGGCTGATAGGCCAGGTACATTTCGCCGCGTTCGATCGCGCCCTCCAGATCGTGCGCCAGCCGCCAGCGCAGCCGCACCTCCTCTTTCAGCCCGTCGTCGAAGAAGCGCGCGGTGTTCCGCCCTTCCGACTTAGCGCGGTACATCGCCATGTCGGCCAGGTTGTAGAGCTCCTCGAACGCCAGATCGGGGGCGGAGACGGCGACGCCCACGCTCATGCGCAGCGCGATTTCATCCTGCGCCGTGCGGGCCAGCGCGTCGAACAGCCGGGCCAGCAACGCCTCCGCGGCGCGCGGCTGGTCGCGCGCGACCTGGATGATCGCGAATTCGTCGCCGCCCAGCCGCGCGACCAGATCGTCGGTGCGGACGGTCTTCGACAACAGGCTTGCGGCCCGCTTCAGCGCGCTGTCGCCCCCGGCATGGCCGAAGCGGTCGTTGATCGCCTTGAACTCGTCGAGGTCGATCGCGAAGACCGCGACCCGCTCGCCGGTGCGGCGGGAGCGGGCGAGCTCGTGCGCCAGCCGCTCCTCGAACATCAGGCGGTTGGGCAGCCCGGTCAGCATGTCGTGGTGCGCCAGGAACGCGACGCGGCGCTCCGCCTCGCGCCGCTCGACCATGGCGTGGCGATATTCGGCGAGCCCCCGCGCCAGCTCGCCCAGCTCGTCGCGGCGATCCAGCCCCGGCACGACGGCGCTCGCGTCCTGCCCGGCGTTGAACTGGCGCAGGCGGTCGGCGATCTCGGCGATGGGAACGATGACGCGGCGACGCAGCCACGTCGCCAGCAGCAGGATGACGAGCAGCAGGACCGCGCCGCCCAGCAGCACGCGGTCGATGCTGCGCTGCATCTTGCGCGCGTTGTGCGACACCTCGACGTCGATCCCGCGCACCAGCCGCAGCCGCAGCTCGCTTCGCGCATGTTCCAGCCGCTTCAGCCCGGCGAGGAAGCCGGGCATGCGCGGCTTGATGCCGGCGGGATCGGTGAGCGCGGTGCGCAGCAGGTCGCCGCCGATCGCGGCGAAGCGCGCGGCCGCGGCGCGACGCTCGGTCATCGCCGTCCGCACCGCGCGGGCGAGCGGCTCGCCGCCGTCGGTAAGGCGGTCATGGTCGAGCCGGTGCAGCGCCGCGAGCGCCTCCACGCTCATCACGCCGGGGTCCTGCGCGAACCGCCGCAGCGCATCCTCGGTCCGGGCGCGCGCCGCCGCCGGTACCGGCTGCCCGCGCTCGGCGATCCGCGTGACCTCGCCCAGCCCCAGGCGGAGCACCTGCTGGACCTGATCGTGTTCCTCCTCGGCGGCCAGCATCCGGCTCAGCTGCTGGACGCGATCGTTCTCCGCGCGGACATCGTCGACGGTCAGGACGCCGCCCGAGAGCAGCACCAATGCGAGCACGAACACCGCCGTGAAGGCAGCGAGGACTCGGAAGGTGATCGACCGGGGCAGCATATAATTGCGCGGCGTGTATCAGACGACGCCTTACTATTCCCTTTCCAAGTCGCGATCGGACGCATTCAATCCGCCCATGACGATGTCCGCCACCGTACCGGCGAAGGAGCGGGCGAAGGCCGGCTGGGCGGGGCGGTCGCCCATCGCCGCGCCGATGGTGGCACGGGCCGAGAACAGATACTGGCACGCGCCGATGATGATGAAGTAGAGCTGCTCGGGGTCGACCGCGCGGAACTGCCCGGTGGCGATGCCGTCCTCGATGATGCGGCGCTGGGTGTCGATCAGCGGGGCGACGAATTCCGCCTTCACGCGCGCGGCGGCGGCCTCGTCGGGGCCGCGCAGCAGCTGGTTGAGCAGCGCCAGCAGCCACGGATGCCGCGCATAGGTGCGCACGATCCCGGTGATGTGGAGGCGCAGGCGCGTGCGCGCGTCGACGTCGAGCGCCAGAAGCGCCGCCATCTGGCCCCGCGACCGCCCCGTCACGCGCTCGACCAGCGCGAGCAGCAGCCCCTGCTTGCTGCCGAAATGATAGGTGGCGAGCGGGGCGGTGACCCCCGCCCGCCGGGCGATCGCGTGGAGCGAGGCGTTGGCGCTGCCGCTTTCGGTCATCAGCGCATCGGCGGCCTTCAGCAGCAGCTCGCGAGAGGCGGTATCGCCTCGCGAGGCGGGCGCCGTCGCCCGGGCGCGCGGTGCCGTCACCGCCTCACGCCAGGCCCAGTTCGGCGCGGATCGCCGCGCCATCGGCGTCGAGCGCGGGTGCGGGGCGGGCGGGGCGCCGCGCCACGCCGAAGTCGATCGGGGTCGCGGGCAGGCGCATCGGCGCGCCGTCCGCGCCGGCGACCTCGGTATAGCAGCCCGCGGCGGCGGCTTGCGGATCCTGCGTCGCCTGCGCCACCGACTGGACCGGGCCGAAGATCAGCTTCTCGCGCCGAAGCGCCGCGCGCGCCGCGTCCCAGGTCATCGCGTTGAAGCCCGCGTCGAGGATGTCGACCAGCGCCGGGCCGTTGGTGCGACGTGCGCGGACGCCATCGAAACGGGGATCGTCGACCAGCTCGGGCCGGCCGATCGCACGGGCGAAGCGGGGGAAATCGTCGGCGCCCTGCCGCGGCACCACGACGAACCACTGGCCGTCCGACGAGCGGAAGAAATTGTTGAGCGGGTTGATCGTCTCGTGCCGCGGCTTGGTGGAGGCGAGCTTGCCCATCTGGAGCTGCACCGCATGTTCGGAGGAGGCGGCATAGACCCCCATCCGCAGCAGCGACGTCTCGATCTTCTGCCCCTCGCCGGTGCGCTCGCGGTGGTACAGCGCGGCCATGATCCCCGCGGCGAGGCCCATGGCGGACATATGGTCGCCGATGCCGGTGCGCAGCTGCGCCGGGTCGCCGCCCTTCACGGTGGTGAGCGTGCACAGGCCCGAGCGCGCCCAGAAGGCGGTGATGTCGAACCCGGGCTGATCCGCCTCCGGTCCCGTAGCGCCATAGCCGGTGAAGCCGGCGAAGATCAGGTCCGGCTTGATCGCGCGCAGCGCCTCCCACGACAGGCCCAGCCGTTCGAGGCTCTGCGGGCGGGTGTTGGTGACGAAGACGTCGGCGCTGGCGACGAGGCGGCGCAGCACCTCCGCATCGTCCTCCTGCGCCAGGTCGAGGACGATCGAGCGCTTGGAGCGATTGTCGTTCTCGAACACGCGATTCTCGGCATCGTCGCGCCCGACCGAGGCGTAGAAGTGGCGGAACGGATCGCCGCCCGGCCCCTCCACCTTGATGACCTCCGCTCCCCAGTCGGCGAGCAGCCCGCAGGCGCCGGGGCCGGCGATATAGCTGGCCAGTTCGATCACGCGGATACCGTTCAGCATGGTGGCCCTCCCGAGGATGCGGGCTCGGTCGGCCCGTAGATGCAGGAGCTTAGGAGTGCGCTGAACGGGCGTAAAGGGGGGTGGCTTTCCAAGCCCCTCCCCTTGAGGGGAGGGGCTTTAGAAAGAGATCACACCATCGCCATCAGGCTGGCGTTGCCCCCGGCGGCGGTGGTGTTGATCGAGGTCGATACTTCCTCGACCAGCCATTCGAGCCGGTAGGGCGCGGTCTGCGGGAGGACGATGGGGCCGGGCAGGTCGGCGAGCGCGGTCAGCGCGGGCAGCGCGTCGCCTTCCATCAGCGCGCCGGCATAGGGGCCCGCCGTGCGCCAGTCGTCGGCCCAGCGCACGCGCTGCGCCACCGTGGCGGGCAGGTCGCAGTGCAGCGCGGGGGTGCCGATCACGACATCGTTGCCGCCCGCCAGCGCCGCGACCAGCTGCGCGATCAGTCCGTCGCGCGTGGTCGGCAGCAGGAGGATGCGGCCGCGCGGGTGGATCGCATAGAGGTTGCGCTCGCCGACCGGCCCCGCGAGCTCGACCTCCGCACCCAGCAGCGAGGCGGCGATCGTCTCGCGAGCGCGTGCCGCGGCGGCGGCATCGCCGGCTTCCTCCAGCCAGCGGGCGAGGTCGCGCGCGGCGGCGTCGGCATGGGTGGAGGCGATCGCGGGGGGCATGGGCGCGCCCGTCACCAGCCGGCCGAGGTACAGCGGACCGCCCGCCTTCGGCCCCGTCCCCGACAGGCCGCGCCCGCCGAACGGCTGTACCCCGACGACCGCGCCGATGACGTTGCGGTTGATGTAGAGGTTGCCCGCCTTCACCCGCGTGACGACGTGCGCCACCGTCTCGTCGAGCCGGGTGTGCAGCCCGAAGGTGAGGCCGTAGCCGGTCGCGTTGATGCGATCGATCAGCCGGTCGAGGTGCTCGCGGCGGAAGCGGACGACGTGGAGCACGGGGCCGAAGACCTCCCGCTCCAGCGCGCCGATGTCGTCCAGCTCGATGATGGTCGGCGCGACGAAGGTGCCGTGCGAGACGTCGCCGGCCAGCTGCGCCTGCTCCACCTTGTGTCCGGCCGCCTGCATCGCGGCGATGTGGCGCTCGATACCGGCCTTCGCCTCCGCGGAGATGACGGGGCCGATGTCGGTGGCGAGGCGGTCGGTACGGCCGATCGACAGCTCGTGGAGCGCGCCCTTCACCATCGCCAGCGTGCGGTCGGCGATGTCCTCCTGCAGGCACAGGACGCGCAGCGCGGAGCAGCGCTGCCCCGCGCTGTCGAAGGCGGAGGCGATGACGTCGGCGACGACCTGCTCCGCCAGCGCGGAGCTGTCGACGATCATCGCATTCTGCCCGCCGGTCTCCGCGATCAGCGGGACCGGCGCGCCATCGGCGGAGAGGCGGGTGGCGAGTTGCTTCTGGATCAGCCGCGCGACCTCGGTCGAGCCGGTGAACATCACCCCCGCCGTCTCCGGCGCGGCGACCAGCGCGGCACCGATCGCGCCGTCGCCGGGGATCAGCTGGAGCGCGTCGGCGGGGACGCCCGCCTCGTGGAGGAAGGCGACGCCCTTCGCGGCGACGAGCGGGGTCTCCTCGGCGGGCTTGGCGAGCACCGCATTGCCCGCGACGAGCGCGGCGGCGACCTGTCCGGTGAAGATGGCGAGCGGGAAATTCCATGGGCTGATGCAGGTGACGACGCCCAACGGACGCTGCGCGGCACCCAGATGCGTGCGCGCCTGCTGCGCGTAATAGCGCAGGAAGTCGATCGCCTCGCGTACCTCGGCGATGGCGTTGGGGAGGGACTTGCCCGCCTCTCGCACGATGAGCGCCAGGAGCTGGGGCATGCGCGCCTGCATCGCGTCGGCGGCCCGCTCCAGGATCGCGGCGCGCTCGGTCGCGGGCACGGCGGCCCAGCGCGGGGCGGCGGCATGCGCCAGACGCGCGGCGTCGGTGGCCTGCTGGGGCGTCATCTCGCGCACCGTACCGACGAGATCGCGGTGATCGGCGGGGTTCGGGACGTCGCGCGGGGCACCCCGATCGCCCGCCGTCCACGGCCCGGCGGCGCGCATCGCCTCCGACAGCGCGGCCAGCGTGCGTTCGTCGGACAGATCGAGCCCGTCGGAATTGGCGCGGTCGCCGTACAGGTCGTGGGGGAGCGCGATCTGCGGGTGCTTCTGCCCCGGGTGGGTCATCGCGCGCACCGTCTCGACCGGGTCGGCGACCAGCTCGGCGACGGGCACCTCTGGATCGCCGATGCGGTTGACGAAGGAGGAATTGGCGCCGTTTTCGAGCAGGCGGCGCACCAGATACGCCAGCAACGTCTCATGCGTGCCGACGGGGGCGTAGATGCGGCAGGGGCGGTTCAGCTTCGCGCGCCCGACGACCTCGTCGTACAGCGGCTCGCCCATGCCGTGGAGGCACTGGAATTCATAGTCGCCGGTCGCGAAATCGGGGCCGGCGAGGTGGTAGATCGTCGCCAATGTCTGCGCATTGTGGGTGGCGAACTGCGGGAAAACCGCGTCCTTCGCCGCCAGCAGGCGGCGTGCGCACGCGATATAGGCGACATCGGTATGGATCTTGCGGGTGTAGACCGGGAAATCGGCGAGCCCGTCGACCTGCGCGCGCTTGATCTCGGCGTCCCAATAGGCGCCCTTGACCAGCCGGACCATGATGCGGCGGCGCGCGCGGCGCGCGAGATCGACGATCCAGTCGATCACGAACGGACAGCGCTTGCCATAGGCCTGCACGACGAAGCCCAGCCCGTCCCAGCCGGCGAGATCGCGGTCGGTGGCGAGCGCCTCCAGCAGGTCGAGCGACAGCTCCAGCCGGTCGGCCTCCTCCGCATCGATGTTGAGGCCGATGTCGTGGCGCCTCGCGATCAGCGCCAGCGCCTTCACGCGCGGCAGCAGCTCCGCCATCACGCGCCCGGCCTGCGCGCGGGTGTAGCGGGGGTGGAGCGCGGAGAGCTTGATCGAGATGCCGGGGCCTTCGTACGGCCCCTTGCCCTTCGCCGCGCGGCCGATCGCCTCGACCGCGTTTTCGTAGTCGCGATAATAGCGGTCGGCGTCGGCGGCGGTGGTCGCCGCCTCGCCCAGCATGTCGTAGCTGTAGCGGAAGCCGCGCGCCTCGAGCGGGCGGGCGCGCTTCAGCGCCTCCGCGATCGTCTCGCCGGTGACGAACTGCTCGCCCATCATCCGCATCGCCATGTCGACGCCGCGGCGGATCACCGGCTCGCCCGCGCGCGCGATCAGCCGGGTCAGCGCGGCGCCCAGCCCGCTGTCGTTGACGCTGCCGGTCAGCTTGCCGGTGACGACGAGGCCCCAGGTCGCGGCGTTGACGAACAGCGAGCGCCCGTCGCCGACATGCGCGCGCCAGTCGCCGCCGGCGATCTTGTCGCGGATCAGCGCGTCGCGGGTGGCGTGGTCGGGGATGCGCAGCAGCGCCTCGGCCAGGCACATCAGCGCCACGCCCTCCTGGCTGGACAGCGCATATTCCTGCACCAGCCCCTCGACCCCGGTGCCCTTGTGCTTGGTGCGCAGCGCGGTGACGAGCGCGGCGGCGGTCGCCTGCGCCGCGGCGCGCAGGTCGGGGGCGAGCGTCGCTTCCTCCAGCAACGGTGCGATGCAGGCCGGCTCCGGCCGGCGATAGGCGGAGGTGATGCGGCGGCGCAGCGGGGTGGGGGTGCGAACCGGGGGGGCGAAATCGGCGAAGGGCGGCTGGGTCATGCCGCCCGCATAGCAGATCCGGCGCTGGCGGTTTGCCCACAGATGCGTCAGAACCAACCCGAACGAACCTGATCGAGGACATATGGCAGACCGGATCGCCGCCAAACCGCCCGCGGACAGTGCGATCGACGCGTTCGACCGCCGGATCATCGATGCGTTGCGCGCCGATGGGCGCTTGTCGGTGGCGGAACTGGCGCGCCGGGTCGGGCTGTCGAAGACGCCGTGCCAGGTGCGGCTGCGGCGGCTGATCGATCAGGGGTACATCCTCGGCTTCCGCGCGATCGTCGATCCGGCGCGGCTGGGGCTGGACCATGTCGCCTTTGCCGAGGTGAAGCTGTCCGACACGCGCGAGGCGGCGCTGGAGGATTTCCGCCGCGCGGTGCTGCGCATCCCGGAGGTGGAGGAATGCCATATGATCGCCAGCAGCTTCGACTATCTGCTGAAGGTGCGCACGCCGGACATCCGCCGCTACCGTGCGGTGCTGGGGGAGCGCATTTCGTCGTTGCCGCATGTCGCCAGCACGTCCACCTTCGTCGCGATGGAGACGATCCGCGATGGCGCGGTGTAAGTGACGCGAAGCGCGGGATACGTCGACGTCGTCATCCCCGCGAAGGCGGGGATCCAGAGCCGATGTCGTTGCGAACCCTTCGCACAGGTCAGCGCATCTGGATTCCCGCCTCCGCGGGAATGACGGAATTGGACAGGAGAGAAAGCGATGACCAGCCGTCACCTCGTCGACCCCGAACTGCTGCCGCTGCTGGAGACGTGGCCGACGATGACGCTGACCGCGGACCTGCTGCCGCTGGCGCGCGGGCGTGAGATTCCGCGGCCGCCGGTGCCGCCGACCGACGTCTCGCGCGAGCGGGTGGAGGTGCCCGGGCGCGACGGGGCGCCGGACGTGGGGATGGACGTCTACCTGCCGGGCGATGCGCGGGGGCCGGTGGGGTGCATCTATCATATCCACGGCGGCGGCTATGTGCTGGGCGCGGCGGCGGAGATGGAATTCTTCCTGCGGCCGATGGCGCAGGAACTGGGGTGCGCGATCGTGTCGGTCGACTATCGGCTGGCGCCGGAGACGGTACACCCGGGACCGCTGGAGGATTGCTATGCCGGGCTCGCCTGGACCTTCGCCAACGCCGCGCGGCTGGGGGTGGACCCGGCGCGGATCGGGGTGCTGGGGCAGAGCGCGGGCGGCGGGCTGGCGGCGGGGCTGGCGCTGCTGGCGCGCGATCGGGGGGTATATGCCCTCGCCTTCCAGCATCTGGTCTATCCGATGATCGACGACCGGACCTGCACCGGCGCGCCGCACCCGCAGGCGGGCGAGTTCATCTGGAACCGCGGGAGCAACCGCTTCGGCTGGGCCTCGCTGCTGGGGCAGGAGCCGGGCGGGGCGGACGTCTCGCCCTATGCCGCCGCGGCGCGGGCGACGGACCTCGTGGGGCTGCCGCCGACCTATATCATGACCGGCGCACTCGACCTCTTCGTGGAGGAGGATATCGACTATGCGCGGCGGCTGATCGCGGCGGGGGTGCCGACCGAGTTGCAGGTGTATCCCGGCGCGTTCCACGGCTTCGACGCCTCGCCCGATGCGGCGGTGGCGAAGCGTGCGCGGGCGGATCGCAACGCCGCGCTCGCGCGCGCGCTGACATAGCGTCATGTGCGTGCTGGCGCTGGCGTGGCGCGCGCATCCGCGCTGGCGGCTGGTGGTGGCGGCGAACCGCGACGAGTTCCACGCGCGCGCCACCGCGCCGCTCGCCCCCTGGCCGGAGGGCGGGGTGATCGCGGGGCGCGATCTGGTCGCGGGGGGAACGTGGCTGGCGGTGACGCGGACGGGCGGCTTCGCGGCGCTGACGAACCTGCGCGGGTTCGGCGGCCCCGACCCGGCGAAGGCATCGCGCGGGGCGCTGGTGGTCGATCTGGCGACGGGCGCCGCGGGGGATGCGGCGGCGGTGAACCCGTTCAACGCGGTCGCGATCCGCGGCGGGGTGGCGACGTTCCTGACCAACCGGCCGCGGGTCGCGTCGCATGCGCTGGCACCGGGGGTGCATGCGATGTCGAACGGGCCGCTCGACCCGCCCTGGCCCAAGACGCGGCGGCTGGCGTCGCTGATCGCAGCGTGGCTGGAGACGCCCGACGCGGGTGAGGACGTGCTGTTCGAGGGGCTGCGCGATCGCTCCTCGCCGGTGGAGGCGTGGGGCGATCGGTTGCCGCCTATGGCGGCGGGGGGCGATCCGGTCGCGATCTTCGTCGACGATCCCGTCTACGGAACGCGGTGCAGCACGCTGGTGCTGGTCGATGCCGCCGGGCGGGGGACGATCGTGGAGCGGCGTTACGATGCGAACGGGGCGTTCGTGGGGGATGATCGGCACGATTTCGTATGGCCCGGCGCGTGATCGCTATGCGCGCGCGCGATGCGGGGCGCGATATGCGCATAACTTTCGCGGATCGCGTGTGGGAAGGTCGCGGTCGGGGGTCGTTGCGGACCGGGCGAGACGAGGGAGGCGGACGTGCGCGGATGGGCATGGCTGGCGGCGGCGCTGATCGCGGGGCCGGTGGGGGCGCAGGGGCCGTTCGAGGAGCCCGCGGTGGTCACCACGCATCGCTTCGCCCCGCGCGCGTTCGACTATCGCGCGGAGGCGGGACGCATCGCGATCCGTGATGCGGAGACGGGGACGCCCCGCGCGCACATGTTCTACGTCGCCTACTCGCGGCCGCGCGCGCCGGGGGCGCCGCGGCGGCCGGTGATGTTCGTGTGGAACGGCGGGCCGGGGGCGCCGTCGACGACGTTGCAGTTCGAATTCGCGGGGCCGCGACGCATCGAGGGCGCGCGGATGGTCGACAATGCGGAGACGCTGCTGACGCACGCCGATCTGGTCTTCGTCGACATGGTGGGGAGCGGGTTCAGCCGGCTGGCACGCGCGGAGGAAGCCCCGGCCTTCTACGGGACGATAGCGGATACGCGCGCCTTTGCCGAGTTCGTGCGGGCGTGGCGCGTGACCCACGACGCAGGCGATGCGCCGACGTATCTGATGGGCGAGAGCTTCGGCTCGGCACGGGCGGGGCAGGTCGCATATCTGCTCGCGCAGGCAGGCGCGCCGGTGGCGGGGCTGGTGCTGGTGTCGGGGGGGCTGGGGTTGCCCGATGCGACCCCGGCGGCGCTGGCGCACGCGCTGCATGTCGTCGATCTGGCCGCGACCGTGCGCGCGATCGGCAAGGGGGCGGGCGAGGACGACGCCGCGGTCGAGGATTGGGCGCGGCGCGTCTATGCTCCCGCGCTCGACCGTGCGGCGACGCTGCCCGCGGCGGAGCGCGCGGCGGTGATCGCGCGGCTGGCGGCATCGACCGCGATGCCGCGTGCCGCGATCGATGCGAGGACGCTGCGCTTCACCCCGCGCGCGTGGCTGGAGGCGACCAACCCCGGCGGGCCGCCGCGCAACGCCTATGACATGCGGCTGACCGCGGAGCCGGTCGTCGACGAAGGGGCGATGGTGCGCGAACTGCGCGGCCCG
Source organism: Sphingomonas adhaesiva (assembly GCF_036946125.1). Classification (NCBI taxonomy): domain Bacteria; kingdom Pseudomonadati; phylum Pseudomonadota; class Alphaproteobacteria; order Sphingomonadales; family Sphingomonadaceae; genus Sphingomonas; species Sphingomonas adhaesiva. The sequence continues at coordinate 2,196,073 of NZ_JAQIJT010000002.1, read as the reverse complement.
TTCGGCTACCGCACCAGCCTGCCCTATTGGGGCGTGGAGCCGAGCGACACCGGCTTCAGCCCCGACGGCAGCTTTCCGGATGGCGCGGGCGCGCGGTGGAACTGGGCGACGAAGACGATGACGCCGCAGGAGGTGCAGGCGGAGTATCGCCGCGCCGCCGCGGCGGGGGACGGGCCGCCGCGGCTGGGCCCGCCGCCGCCGGGAACGGCGGAGGCGATGCGCGCCGCACCCGCGCTGCGCGTGCTGGTCGCGACGGGGCTGTACGACAGCTACAGCAGCTGTGCCGCCAACCGCGAGCGGGTGGCGCGGCTGCCCGCCGATCTGGCGCCGCGGGTGACGTTCCGCTGCTACCGCGGCGGGCACATGATGTACCGCGACGCGCCCGCGCGGCGTGCCTTGTCCAACGATGTCGCGGCGCTCATCGCCGCCGGGGAGTGATACCGATGACGCGAGCGCCCGCCCTGATGCTGATGACCGCGCTGGTCGCCGCAGCGCCGGTGACGGCGCAGCGCGCGCCGGTCGAGCGGCGCGCGACGACGCGTCACGCGGGCATTTTCGACGGTCGGGCGGTGCGCTATACCGCGGTGGTGGAGGACAATATCGTCCCCGCCGACGACGACCGCCCGGGCGCGTCGATCGTCACCACCGCCTATCTGCGCGACGGGGTGAAGGACGTGCGGCGCCGCCCGGTGCTGTTCGCCTTCAACGGCGGCCCCGGCGCGGGCTCCGCGATGCTCAATACCCGGGCGCTGGGGCCGCTGATCCGCGCCGACGAGCCGGCGGGGACGATGGCGGGGGCGTCGACCGCGCCGCTGGTCGCCAATCCCGACAGCGTGCTGGACGCGGTGGATCTGGTCTTCGTCGACCCCGTCGGCACCGGGGTCAGCCGCGCGCTGCCGGGGGTCGATGCGACGCAATATTACAATGCGGAGGCCGACGTCCGCTCCGTCCGGCAGGCGATCGCGCATTGGCTGAAGGTGCACGGGCGCGAGGGGTCGCCGCGCTACGTGATGGGGGAAAGCTACGGCACGGTGCGCGCCGGGCTGCTGATGCGCGACCCCGCGGCGCTGCGGTTCGACGGGGTGATGCTGGTGGCGCTGGTGGGGCGGACGCCGGGGCCGGACCTGCCCTATATCACCGCGCTGCCGACGATGGCGGCGGGGCGCTGGTTCCACCGGCCCGAGACGCGCGGCGCGATGAGCGTGCGGCAGGTCTATGACGCGGCGGTCGCCTTCGCGCAGACCGATTATGCCAGCGCGCTGATCCGCGGCGGCAGCATGACGGAGGCGGAGCGGAACGGCGTCGCGCAGCGGGTGGCGGCGCTGATCGGCATCGACCCCGCGCTGGTGCTGGCGAAGGGGCTGCGCGTGCCGAAGAACGTGTGGATGTTCGACCTGTTGAAGGACAAGGGGCAGCGCACCGGGCTGCTCGACGTGCGCGTCACCGCGCCGCTGCCGGCGGATCGCGAGGGCGACGGCGCGCTCGACGATCCGGCGCTGGCGGTGGTGCCGACGGGGGCGAAGAAGGACGGCAAGCCGTTCAACCCCGCCGATGTCGGGCCGATCCCGAACCCGGTGTTCGGGCGGCACCTGACGCAGGACCTGAAATTCCCGACGACCGACACCTATTATGCGGTCAACTTCACCGCCAATGCGCAGTGGAAGCACGATCCGACGATCGATGCGGTACGCCCGGTGGCCGAGGCGATGCGCGCCGACCCGAAACTGCGGCTGTTCTGGACCGCGGGGGTCTATGATCTGACGACGCCGGCGTACGAGGCGCGCTACGGGCTGGACCAGGCGGGGATACCGGCGGAGCGGCTGACGGCGGAGATTTTCGACGGGCCGCACGGCGTGTACGAGGGCGCGGCGAACCGCGCGAAGTTCGCGCGGGCGGTGCGGAGGTTCGTGGGGGTGAAGTGAGCCCGGCCTTGAGCCGGGAACTTTGCAAAACGGGCGCAACAGCACCCAGCCCACGCCGTGCTCCTGCGCAGGCAGGAGCCCAGGGCCCAGCACATCAACGCCTTATGGGACCTGCAACCCTGGGCTCCTGCCTGCGCAGGAGCACGGTACAGCCTTTTGCAAAGGTCCCGCCTTGAGCCGGGGTCCCGCTTTTCAGCTGCGGTAGGGGAGGAAGCGGGACCCCGGGGTCACGCCCGGGGCGACGAGACTCAGGACCCGTACATGCTTCGCGCGTCGTCGCGGAACGAGGCGCCGCTGTCGCTGCGGCTGTAGAACATGTGCCCGCCGGGATAGACGCGCAGGCGGACGCGCTGCGTGGGGCCGAAGGCGGGCATCTGATCGACGATCAGCCGCGACGCGAAATAGGGGCAGGACAGGTCGTCCCAGCCGTGGACGATCAGCACCTGCATCTTCGGGTCGACCGCGATCGCCTTGCGCAGGTCGGTGACGGGAGCGTCGTCGGGCTTGCCGCGGTCCCATGCCGCATTCACCGCATAGGACAGCGCGTTGTAGCGCGCGTCGGTCTTCCACCCCACCTCGCGCGTGACGAAATCGACCATCGCGCTGGTCGTGGGGGCGATCAGCGCGTCGAGGATGGGATCGTTGGCGCGCTGCTCCGAGGCCCAGGGGAAGGGATCGAAGGCGGTGACGTTCGAATCGTAGATGCTGCCGATCGTCCCCTCCGCGCGGTGTACCTCGCGCAGGTAGGTGGCGGTGTCGACGCGCCCGCCCAGCTTCTTCACCAGCGCCGGCTCCAGCCCGGTCAGCTCGGTGACGCGCGCGACGAGGCGGGCGGTGGCCTCCGGATCGGAGCGGCCGCGCAGCAGGTCGCGCATATAGTCGCCGCGGACGTATTCCTCGACCTGCGCCATCGCCGCCGGAGTGAGGCGGCCCTGCCGCTCCAGATGCGCCGCCGCCATCGACGGCAGCGCGGTCATCCACGGCAGCGGCGACAGCGCGGTGGCATCGTCGCGCGAGGCCGGGTCCAGATAGGGCGAGACGAGGATCAGGCCGTTGACCCCGACCCCGATCTGCGACTGAAGCTCGTAGGCGATGCGCGGGACGCGGTAGCCGCCGTAGCTTTCGCCCATGATGTACTTGGGCGCGCGCAGACGCCCTTCCTTCACCAGCCAGTCGTAGACGACCTTGCCGAGATATTTCACGTCGGGATCGTTGGCGTAGAAGGCCTTCTTCGTCGCCTCCGCATCGACCAGGCTGCGGCTGAACCCGGTGCCGACGGGGTCGATGAAGACGAGATCGGTGAAGTCGAGCCAGCTGTTGGGATTGTCGCGCGCGATCGGCGCGTCGGACGGGGCATCGCCCTGCGCGCCGAACTGGACGCGCTTCGGCCCGATCGCGCCGAGGTTGAGATAGACCGAGGCCGCGCCGGGGCCGCCGTTGAAGGCGAAGGTGACGGGGCGTCGCGCATCACCGCCGGGGACGGTGTAGGCGGTATAGACGACCTGTGCGATCTCCTTGCCCGTGTCGTCGCGCACCGGAATGGTGCCGACCGTGGCGCGGTAGCTGATCGTGCGGGTGCCGATCCGCGCGCTCTGCATAATGCTGCGGTCGGCGGGGAGCGGGGGCAGGTCGATCGCGGGCTTCTTCTCGTCCGCCTTCGCGCCGGCGGCGGGCCTGGCATCCTGTGCGATGGCGGGGGCGGTGGTCAGCAGGAGCGCCGCGGCGGCGGCGGCAAGGTGCGTCAGGCGCATGAACATCCTCGTTGTTTTGCGGACCGTTAGCGCGGCGGTTCCTTGAGCACCAGTGGCAGCCCGGCGACGATCAGGTGGACGCGGGGAACGGCTGCCGCCACGCGCTGGTTGACGATGCCGGCGGCGTCGCGGAACGCGCGGGCGAGCGCGTTGTCGGGGACGATGCCCCAGCCGACCTCGTTGGCGACGAGGATGACGGTCGCCCGTGCGTCGGCGAGTGCGGCGAGCAGGGCGTCGCAGGCGGCAGGGATGTCGGCGTCGGCCAGCAGCAGGTTCGACGTCCACAGCGTCAGGCAATCGACCAGGATCGTCGCGCCGGGCGCATCGGCGGCGCGCAGCGCGGCGGCGAGGTCCGTCGGCGCCTCGACCGTGTGCCAGCGCGCGTCGCGGTCCGCGCGGTGGCGCGCGATGCGGTCGCGCATCTCGTCATCGAATCCTTGCGCGGTGGCGACGAAGGTGAGGGGGCCCCCGGCGCTTTCGGCCAGCGCCTGCGCATGGCGGCTCTTGCCCGAGCGGGCGCCGCCGAGAACGAGGGTCGTCACGCCCATAGCAGCCATGCTCCCAGCAATCCGGTCTCGATGAGCTCGATCCCTGCGCCGTGGCCATCGCCGTTGATGCCGCCGAGGCGATGGCGGGCCCACAGCGCGAAGGCCGCGATCAGCGGTACGATCGCGGCGAGCCAGGGGATGGCGACGCAGGCGGCGGCGAGCAGGAGCGCCCAGCCGGCGATGTCGCGCGCGCGCACCGCGGCGGCGACCTGCGCGCCGAGGCCGGGCGTGATCGGGGGCAGGACCCGAGACCAGACGAGCGGGCCGACGCGGGCCGCGGCGGGGACGGCGGCGAGCATCCACAGCGGGGCGGCGGTCGCGATGACGGCGTGGAGCAGCACCAGCTTGGCCAGCAGCTGCACGACGAGCGTGACCGTGCCGAAGCTGCCGATATGCGGATCGCGCATGACCGCGATCAGCCGCGTGCGATCGCCGTGCGCGGCACCCAGCCCATCGGCGACATCGGCGAGGCCGTCGAGGTGGAGCGCGCCGGTGATCGCGGTCCACACCACCAGCGCGGCGAGCGCGCCGGTCCAGGCGTCGCCGATCGCGGCGGCGAGCGCGAGCGCGACGCCGATGACCGTTCCGACCAGCGGGTAGGAGCGGACCGCGGCGGCGACATCGGCGGGCGTGGCGGTGACGCGCGGGACGGGCAGGCGGGTCAGGAACGCGAAGGCGAGCAGCAGCGGGGTCATGTCCGCAGCCCGATGATCTGCCCCCTGATCCCCGTGCCGCCGCCCAGCCAGCAGCGCAGCGACAGGATTGCGGCATAGGGCAGATGAAAGGCCCAGACCTGCCGCGTGCCGAACCCGCACGTCACCGCCAGCGCCGCGCGGATCGCGCCGCCGTGGGTGACGACGAGCGTGTCGGGCGCGCAATCGTCGAGCGCGGCGGCGATGCGGGCGGTCAGCGCGGACCATGTCTCGCCGTTCGGGGGGGCGTGGGTGTCGGGATCGTCGTAGAACAGCGACAGCCGGTCGGGAGGAATCGCCGCGGGGCTCCGCCCGTCCCAGTCGCCGAAGTCCAGCTCGCGCCAGCGCGGGTCGATGCGCGGCGCGCGCGGCGCGCAGTCGCGGGCGCGGATCAGGTCGGAGGCGACGATAACGCGCCCCCCGATCGTGGCGGCCGCGGCGTGGCAGGCGGCGATGCCGTCGGCGGTGGCGGGGGCGTCCGTGCGGCCCAGCAGCAGGCCGGGCGTCGCCGGGGCGCCGTGGCGCATCAGATGGATGTCGCGCACGGTGTCGCTCACGCGCCCGCGACGCCCGCCTCGGCAAAGGTCGCCATGCCGTCGTGCGCGGCGAGCGCGGCGCGGACGATCTGTGCGGCGACCGCGGCGCCGCTCGCCTCGCCCAGCCGCATGTCGAGCGCGAGCAGCGGCGACAGCGCGAGGCGGTCGAGCAGCCGCGCATGGCCCGGCTCGGCCGAGCGGTGCGCGGCGAGGCAATGGTCGAGGATCGCGGGGCGGTGCGACGCCAGCGGGGCGAGCGCGGCGGTGGCGATGAAGCCGTCGAGCAGGACGGGCACGCGCCGCATCCGCGCCGCGACGACCGCGCCCGCGATCGCGGCCAGCTCGCGCCCGCCCAGCCGGCGCAGCATCTCGAACGGGTCGCGCGCGTCCGCGCGGTGGAGCGCCAGCGCGGCATCGACCGCGGCATGCTTGGCGGCGAGCGCCGCGCCCATGACGCCGGTGCCCGGCCCGACCCAGTCGCGCGGGGCGCCCCCGAAGGCGGCGGCGCACAAAGCGGCGGCGGGGGTGGAATTGGCGATCCCCATCTCGCCGGGGATGAACAGGTCGAGCCCCGGCGTCACCGCGGCCGCGCCCGCGTTGAGCGCGGCCAGCGTCTCCTGCGCG